>JANQMI010000009.1 GCA_028280165.1 Oceanicaulis sp.
GCTGTCCGATTTGGCACTGGTACAGGTGGCGTATGCGCGGTTGAACCCGGAGGCACCGACCGCGCAGGCGCGCTTTGCGCCGGGCCTGATGGTCCACGCCATCGACGACGCGCCGTCACTCGCCGGTGCGCGCTTTGGGCGAGAGACCGTGGCCATTGTCCACGCCGATGGCGAAGCGGTCGCTCCGACGACACCAACGCTTGCTGCGCTGGACCGCGCATTGCCGTAAACCTTTCTTGCTAATCGGTTAACCCTTTCGCAAGGCCAAGCAGCTCATTCCTGAACGCTAGCAGTGCTTTCAGGGGGCGTCGGAGCGATTCGGCGCGCATACCATGCAGTCAGTCGCCGTCGATGACGCCAATCCTCAGTCCGGTGAAGAAGCCTATATTCTTCAAGTGAGCATTCCGTCTGCTCCCGGAGTCGATGGTGGCGCGCTGATGGACAAAATCGGTCGCTTTGTGGAGCTCTACTTGACTGCGGCTCAGCCGAGCGATGCACGCTTTGCTCAGATGGGCGGTACCACCTGGGTGATTGCCGCTTCATCCCAGGCCGCGTTTGCGCTGGATCAGGCGCGCGCTGATTTGGCCACGACATTGTTTGGTGCTGATGACGGTGCCGCGGTTCAGCTGGAGTGGCCGGACGGCGTTGAGCCAGTTGATCCGAACGCGGTTGACGCGGCCGCCTTTGACGCTGATGCGGCGGAAAACGCCGAGCCAGAATCCCAATCAGCCTATGAGCCGCCCGCAGAAGAAGTTCCGGTTTTGGTGGCGGAAGCCGAGACCGATTTTGAAACCGATGAGAGCGCTGAGTTTGATCTGGGTGACGATGCCTGGACGCTGGGGGACAGCGCAGGCGAAACCCCACCAGCCCAAAGCACTGAAGAGTCTCTTTTCGCCGGCGATGACCTTGATATTGATGAAATCACAGGCTCAGCGGTTGCCACTGAAGCGTCCGCAGAAGCAGAAGGCGAGCAAGACGCGTGGTCTATCGAGGCTGCCGCGTCCGCTCCCACGGATGCCTCAGACGCAGAGGACGTTTTTGTCATAGATGATCTGAACACGGGGTCGGCTGATGACCTTGCAGAGATCGTTTCTGACAACGCTGACCCCGCTTCGTCCAGCGATAGGTCCGAGCCCGAGCTTGGTGCGGAATCCGACGCCGCTTACACGCTGGAAGTCGCAAGCGCGGCCCAACGTGCTGCCTTTGATGACACGACGGATGTGTTTGAAGTCGATGCCTACGACATCGAGATTGTGGATTCTGAGACCGGCGAAGTGACCGAAGAGCTCTCCGGACATGCCGACTTCGATGTGTTTGACGGCTCTGAGTCTGAAGCCCTTGAAACGCTGACGGAAGTTCCCGACCGGCCTCAAACACCGGACATCGCCAAGGAGCTGAACGCTTTTCGAGCAGAGATGCGAGAGATTGCGTCGTCAATCCCGGGGGGCGGTGCTGGTGATCTGCTCGCAGATTTCCGCGCTGAGCTTGATGCGATTTCAGGAGCGATGGGCCAGCGCGTTGATGGCGCAGCCCAGCGAATCGAAGCGGCTGCGTCACAGGTGGTTGAGGCCAGCGCGCGGCTGGATGCAGAGCGGTTGGCGGAAGCCGCAGAGCGTGCCGAGCGAAGTGCTCAGCAGTTGGAGTCCGGCGTGGCAGAGGCCCTAAGTGCATTAAATGCTGCACGAAATGCCATGTCAGGTGAGGGCGCTGCGCCAGCGACAGACGCCATCGGTTAGCTTTTCTTACATTTTCGCAAGATTTGCGCTTGTTTATGACAAGACTGTAATGCTAGCGTCATTCCTGCATATCGGCTTGGGGAGGCTTACTATGCGCGTTGTTTTTGGTGCCGCGGCGGTCGGAATACTGCTGGCCGGCTATACAGTGTGTCCGGATCATGTGCGTACGTCCGTCACGGACGCGGTCATGCCCGGTCAACAAACGCTAGAAGACATGCAGGACGGTGTGGATACGCTTGTGGCGTTTTTTAGCGGCCCTGAGAATATTCAGCCAGAAACCCCGCCGACCTGACGGTTTAACGGGGCCGCTGTGGCGGCCAGGGGATGATAGGCGAAACCCGTGCGACATAGTCTGCATAGCCGGGCCGCGATTCCGCGAGCCCGGTTTCTAGCATCGGCACTCCAGACCACCGCGTCAGGGTGAAGGTCAAGAAGGCGGGCCCCAAAACGGCGAAGAGTCCCGGCAGCGTTTCAGCAGTGATGAGCCAGATGCCCCACCAGATGATGGCTTCGGCAAAATAATTGGGATGCCGAGACCAGCCCCACAGGCCCTGATCCATGACCTGACGGGCGTTCTCCGGCTTGGACTTGAACCGCATCAGCTGCCAGTCCGCCACAGTCTCATAAACAATGCCGATCACCGCCATTGTGATACCGATCCAGGCCGCGATGCCAAAGCCGGCATCGCTTGAGACCTGACCAAGCTGGGCTGGCAGAGCGGTCAGCCACA
This sequence comes from Oceanicaulis sp., assembly GCA_028280165.1. Taxonomy (GTDB): domain Bacteria; phylum Pseudomonadota; class Alphaproteobacteria; order Caulobacterales; family Maricaulaceae; genus Oceanicaulis. Next base: position 2,467 of record JANQMI010000009.1, read on the forward strand.
TCAGGACCGCCTGAGGGGCGAACACAAAGAAAGCGGTGGTGCGCCCAAAGGACCAGCCCCGCTTCTCACGCACATCGGCCAGGAGTTTGCCATAACGCCGATCAACGCCTTCATGACGCCAGCGCAAAAGCATATGCGTGCCGAGCCGCAGGCCCCAGACCAGGACCAGCCCAGTAATCACCTGTTGGCGCAGGGCCCAGCCATCCGCCAGCAGAAAGCTGGACACGGCCATCAAGGTGATGCCATAGGCCCAGAATGCGTCCACGAAGCTCGGATCGCGAGTGACCTGCGCAAGGCCCCAGAGCCCGGCAAACAGGGTCAATGCGAGCGCTAAGTTGGAAGCAAGCAGCGTAAGGGCGTCCATATCGGTCCTTCAGGGGGCTCGAGTCAGGGGTGAATACGCATTATCGGGCTTTGTGGATGCGTATAACCGAGCCTTGGGCGGCTGTCGCCAATCAGCTGGTTTGACGCGGTGCCATCCACCCGGCGATCAGCCAGCGCCAAAGGCCGATACCCGCGATCATCGCGGCGAGAAAGATGTAAACCGGTGCCAGCCCCAGCGCAGCGGCGCTGATCGCTGGGCCTGGGCAAAATCCGGCCATGCCCCAGCCCGCTCCAAAGGTCGCCGAGCCTGAAATCAGGCGCGGATCGACATCATTACGGGTTGGCCAATGGAAACGCGCGGCAAACAGCGGCATGTTCCACCGTCGCAGAAGAAAAAAGCCTCCGGCCGTCACGATCAGAGCGGAGCCCATGACCAAGGCCAGACTGGGATCCCACCGACCCGTGACATCAAGGAAGTTCTGAACCTTTGCGGGGTTGATCATGCCTGAAATGACCAGGCCGAGTCCAAAGACAAGGCCCGCGAAGAGGCTGGAGAGTGTACGCAGCATGGTATCAAACTCCCTCATACGACATGGCGGATGATGAAAACAGCAACCGCACCTGTGACCATGAAGGTGATCGTCGCGACAAGGCCTCGGGTGGAGAAGCGGGAAATTCCGCATACGCCGTGACCGGAGGTGCAGCCCGATCCCAGCTGAGTGCCGATACCCACCAACAGGCCTGCGGTAATCAGCACGGGCGTTGAGGCGGGAATAGTCGCTTCGATCGGCCGACCAGTGGCCATGTAGATGAGCGGTGCGATGACGAGGCCGAGGATGAAGGCGAGTCGCCAGATACGGTCGCCGCCCTCTGGCCCGATCAAGGTGCCGGTAATTCCGGAAATCCCAGCGATCCGACCCTGGCTTGCCATCAGCCAAAGGGTCGCCAAGCCGATCAGGCCGCCGCCAATCAGCGCCGAAATCGGCGTGAATTGCGTTGCGTAGTCCATATGTGTCCAATTCCTTTGCTGAGACAGGCTGCATTTTCAGCGGCTTGTCAGGCTCAAGCGATGATTTTCAGGTCCAAGTTGCGGAAAGGCCTTGCGTCATCGCTAATATTTATCAATTATCAAAAGTGATAAATGATTGAGCAAAAAGCAAGCCATTTTTTCACGCCCCGTGCGTCTTTAAAAATGGAGCTGGCTTGAAGGCTGAACAGAAGGCTCGAAAAAGCTGCCATGGCTGAGGAATTGAATCTGGAAGAGTTGCGCGATCGCGCCGGTGAGGTGTCGGAGCTGTTAAAGCTCTTGGCCCATCCCAATCGCCTGCTCGTGGCCTGTGAGCTGATGGAGGGCGAGCGCTCGGTGTCCGAGATCGAAGCCGCCACAGGAGTGCGCCAGCCGAACCTTTCGAGGGATTTGGCCCGTTTGCGTGCGGCCGGACTCGTGACGCCGCGCCGGCACGCTAAACAAGTCTTCTACCGTCTGGCCGATACGCGTATTGAGGCCTTGATGCGTGCGCTATGTGCCACCTTTGGAGCCGATCTCAAATCTAATCTGAGCGCCGGCTCAAGCCCGGCCAATGACAGGGAGCCTGCTCAATGACCCCCCGACCGGATGTGAAAGCCTTCTTTGACGAGGCCACCTTCACGATCAGCTATGTGGTCTCTGACCCGGATACTCAAAAAGCGGCAATTATCGATTCCGTTCTCGATTATGATTCCAAGTCGGGGCGCACTCAGACGACAAGTGCGGATGCAATTATCGCCTTCGTCACCCAGCAGGGCTTGGATGTGGAATGGATTTTGGAGACCCATGTCCATGCCGATCACTTGTCTGCTGCGCCTTATCTCAAAGACAAGCTGGGCGGGCAGCTCGCGATCGGTCGCAATATCACCGTGGTTCAAGATGTTTTCGGCAAAGTGTTCAATGCCGGCAGCGAGTTTGAACGCGACGGTTCCCAATTCGATCATCTGTTTGAGGACGGCGAGCAGTTCGCCGTTGGGTCTATTCAAGCCCGAGCCATCCATACGCCGGGTCACACACCCGCCTGCATGACCTTTCTGATCGGCGATGCCGGCTTTGTCGGCGACACGATCTTTATGCCGGACTTTGGAACCGCGCGCTGCGACTTTCCAGGTGGGGATGCGGCTCAGCTCTATCAGTCGATCCAGAAGATTTTTGCGTTGCCCGACGAAACCCGGCTTTTCATGTGTCATGACTATAAAGCACCCGGCCGTTCGGATTACGCCTGGGAGACCACTGTGGGCGCAGAAAAAGCCAGAAATATTCATGTGGGGGCCGGCAAGACCCAGGCGGATTTCGTGAAGATGCGCAATGCACGAGACGCGACCCTGGATATGCCAGTTTTGATCCTGCCCAGTGTCCAAGTGAATATGCGCGCAGGAGATTTGCCACCGCCGGAGAATAATGGCGTGCGCTATATGAAGATCCCGATCGACGCGCTTTAATCCCGGCGACATCGAAGCGACAGGCCAAAAGGGGCAGGGGTGATGGACATTCGACGTCTGGCAGATGACATCTCGGTCAGTGGACAGATTGGCACCGACGATCTTTCGGTGATCGCCGCGCAGGGCTTCAAGGTCGTGATCAATAACCGCCCTGATGGCGAGATGATCGGACAGCCGACGGGTGCGAGTATCGAAGCAGCCGCCCAAGCGGCCGGCCTGGAGTATCACGCCATTGCGATCAGCGGTCCGATTGACCAGGCCGCCATTGATGCCTTTGGAACCGTGCTGGCTTCAGCTGCGGGTCCGGTGCTGGCCTATTGCCGGAGCGGCATGCGGTCCAGCTCCGTCTGGGCGCTGTCGCAAGCCGGGCCGCGTGAACCAGAGGATTTGATCGCGGCTGCGGCGATAGCCGGCTATGACCTTTCCGGCTTGCGCCCTGTGCTGGAGGCGCGGCGCGGGTCGTAATGCTGTCGAAATATCTGCCCATTCTGGACTGGGGCCGGCAATACACTGCAGGCGCGTTGTCCGATGATGTCCTGGCTGCGGTGATCGTGACGATCATGCTGATCCCGCAATCACTGGCCTATGCGCTTCTGGCCGGATTGCCGCCGGAAGTCGGGCTCTACGCGTCCATCCTGCCTCTGGCGGCTTATGCGATCTTTGGCACCAGTCGCGCGCTCGCCGTTGGACCGGTGGCGGTCGTATCTTTGATGACGGCCGCGGCTGTCGGGCAAGTCGCTGAAGCCGGATCCATGGGCTATGTGACCGCGGCGGCCAGTCTGGCCTTCCTGTCGGGTGTCTTCCTGTTTGCCATGGGCGTGTTTCGGCTCGGATTTCTGGCGAATTTCCTATCCCATCAAGTCATTTCCGGCTTTATCACGGCCTCCGGCCTGTTGATTGCGGCCAGTCAGCTCAAACACATTCTGGGCATCGACGCGAATGGACACACGCTATACGCCATTGTGACGAGCCTGGCGGCGCAGGTTGGTCAGACAAACTCCATCACAGTGATGATCGGAGCCGGGACCCTTGCCTTTTTGTTGTGGGTCCGGATCTGGATGAAGCCGACTTTGATCGCCGTCGGCGTGGGCTCGCGCCTCGCTGATGTATTGACCAAGGCGGGCCCGATCTTTGCCGTGGCCGTGTCGATCCTGGCGGTCATCACCTTCGATCTGGAGGCCTCTGGCGTTGCCATTGTGGGGGCCGTGCCTCAAGGCTTGCCAGCGCTGGGGCTACCCAGCCTCGAGCCAGGCCTGCTGAGCCTTTTGGCAAGCTCAGCCCTGCTCATCTCAATCATTGGATTTGTCGAAAGTGTGTCCGTCGGCCAGACGCTGGCCTCAAAAAAGCGCCAGCGGATTGATCCAGACCAGGAGCTTGTGGGGCTCGGGGCCTCCAACATCGCCGCGTCTGTCTCTGGCGGCTATCCCGTGACCGGCGGATTTGCCCGCTCTGTGGTGAATTTCGATGCGGGGGCCCGCACGCCCGCCGCCGGGATTTATACGGCCGGCGGGATTGCCCTCGCGACCTTATTCCTAACGCCCTTACTCTATCATTTGCCCGTGGCCGTTCTGGCCGCCACCATAATCACGGCCGTGCTCAGTCTTGTTGACTTCGGAGCGCTGCGTCGGGCCTGGACCTATTCCATCACCGATTTCGCCGCGATGGCGACGACCATCGTGATCACACTTGCGGTCGGTGTTGAGACGGGCGTGATGGCCGGGGTTTTGTTATCGCTGGCGATGTTTCTGTATGAAACCAGCCGGCCCCATTCAGCGATTGTCGGTCTGGTGCCGGGGACCGAGCATTTTCGCAATATTGACCGCCACCAGGTGATCACGTCACCTCGCGTGGTGACGCTGCGTGTTGATCGCGCCCTGTTTTTCGCCAACGCCCGCTATTTGGAAGACCGGGTGTATCAGCTGGTGGCCGAATATCCTGAGATCGAGCACCTGATCTTGATGTGCCCAGCTGTGAATTCCATAGATTTATCGGCTCTGGAAAGCCTGGAAGCGATTAATCAGAGGCTCTCGGACTCTCAGGTTCGTCTGCATCTGTCCGAGGTGAAAGGCCCGGTCATGGACCGCCTGGAGCGCACCCGATTCCTGGACTCCATGAGCGGCGAAGTCTTTCTCAGCCAATTTGCAGCCATTGCGAAGCTTGCGCCGGAAATCATCAATCACACCGACGCAAAATGATGCAAATGATCGCGAGAGCGACCCTTTGATGACAGCTGCACCGCTCAGTGTCATTGAAATTTCATACTCTCATTCAGGGCGAATTGCAGCAAGGTCACAGTGACGATTCTGCCTTACTGTGCAGGCTTTCTCGACTGCTGCGCCACAGCATAAATGCCCAATATAGTCTGTATACCAATCAAAAATCTTCCAGGTCACTATTCTGTCATTTTTTTGAAGTCCAGCCGTAACACTCGTGGGGTCTTGTCGCGCTCCAGCGATCGCCCGCTGGAGGACCCAGCGCAGGCGGCGTGTCAGCTTTGCGCACAACATCCTCGCGGGGGGTTACTTTCAAATGTCGTCCAAGTTTTCCAAGTTCAAGCTGTTGCTGGCCGGTGCGTCCTGCGCCGTGATTGCAGCGTGCTCCAACGCCTCTGTGTCGTCTCCGGGCGAGCAAAACCAGGTTCCGCCGCCAGACAATAGCGGTGGCGGCGGTGGCAACCAGTCGCTGTCCCTGCTTCCAGCCGGCGGCTGCCCCTCGGGCACGGCCTCGACGACCAACACCTATAACGTCAACAGCAACACGGTTGATGTGACCGCCTGCCGTTTGACCGGCAATGTGCTGACCGACGTCACACTGACCTCCGACGGTGTCTACTTCCTCGACGGTCCGGTCTTTATTGGCCAGGACGGCGGAGCAGCACCGGGCACCACAGGCCCGACCCTGACCGTTCCAGCGGGTGCAACCATTGTGGGTGCGGCTGGCGCGGATTACATCGTGGTCTCCCGCGGTGCCTCCATCGAGGCGGTCGGTACCCCCACCAACCCGATTACCTTTACGTCCGCGGCAGACGAGCTGGCAGCGCGCATCGGAACACCGCGCGCGGGCAACACCTCTGACCGGGGTGAGTGGGGCGGCCTGGTGATCAATGGCCGCGCTCAGATCAATGCCTGTATCGACGGCTCTGCGACCGGCGGCACTGAAGACTGCCAGAAGTCAGGCGAAGGCTCGTCGGGTCTCTTCGGCGGCGCGACTCAGACCGATAGCTCTGGCTCGCTGCAATATGTCCAGGTCAAGTTTGCAGGCTTCCGCGTCAACGCCGATGACGAGCTGAACGGCATCGCTTTCCAGGCGACCGGCTCAGGCACGACGGTGTCTCACGTCCAAGTGCACAATAACGAAGATGACGGCATCGAATTCTTCGGTGGTGCCACGGACGCGAAATATCTGGTTCTGACCGGCATTGCCGACGACAGCCTCGACTACACCGATGGCTGGGTGGGCCGGGCTCAATATGTCGTGGTTCGCCAGGGCGATGATGATGGCGACCAGGGCTTTGAGTTCGACAATAATGGTGACGAGAACTCGGCCCTGCCGCGCTCCAACCCGACGATCTCTAACTTTACGCTCGCTGGCGTTCGCACCTCGGAAAGCTCCGATACGGGTATGCTTCTGCGCGAAGGCACCGCAGGCATGCTGATGAATGGCATCGTGTTCGACTTCGAAGGCGATTGCTTGGACGTTGACCAGCAGGAAACCTTCGACCAGGCGACGGCAGGCAATCTGACCGTCTCGTCCACCTTCTTCGATTGTACGCCGAACGCGTCCACCGACGATGATGGCTTTGACGAAGCGGCCTTCATTGCGGGCACGGGCTTCCCGGGCAATGTGAACAATGTTGAAGGCTCCAACACCATGTCCGGCCTGTTCGCCGGTGCGGCCGAACAGGCTGTCACCCCGACGACGGTTCCGGCAGACGGCTTCTTCGACGATGTGAACTATGTGGGGGCCTTCTCCTACTCGGAAAACGAAGCGTCCAACTGGGCTCTCGGCTGGACGTTCGGCCTCTTCCCAGAACCCGAGTGCCCGGCTGGCACCTCGGCAACCGGCGAAATCATCAATCAGAAGCGCGTGTGCCGCCTGACCGGTACCGTGACCAGCGATCTGCGCCTGTCAGGCGGGTCGTCGCTGGTCTACGAGCTGGTGGGTCCGGTCTTCATTGGTGAAGACGTGGGCGCAGAGGCGACCGGCGGTGATCCGGCAATTCTGACCATCGACGCGGGCGTGACTCTAATTGGATCATCCGGCGCGGACTATATTGTGGTGTCTCGCGGGTCTGAGATCCGCTCCAACGGCACACAAAATGCGCCGGTTGTTATGACGTCCCGCGCGGACTTTGCGGGTGCCAACCAGTCGCCGAACGACGACCGGGGTCAGTGGGGCGGCCTGGTGATCAACGGCCGCGCCCCGATCAATGCTTGTATCTCCGGCACCGCAACGGGCGGCACCGCAGAGTGTGAAAAGTCTGGCGAAGGGTCCTCGGGCCTGTTTGGCGGCGCTGTATCCGATGACAGCTCCGGCAACCTGACCTATACCCGCGTTCAATACGCTGGCTTCCGCGTGAATGCTGACGACGAGCTGAACGGTATCGCTTTCCAGGCCACCGGTTCTGGCACCGACGTGAACTATGTCCAGGTGCACAATAACGAAGATGACGGCATCGAATTTTTCGGCGGAACCACCAATGCGAAATATCTGGTTCTGACCGGCATCGCCGACGACAGCCTCGACTACACCGATGGCTGGGTCGGCAATGCTCAATTCGTCATTGTCCAGCATGCTGCTGATGATGGCGACCAGGGCTTCGAGTTCGACAATAATGGCGACGAAAACTCCGCATTGCCGCGGTCTAATCCGTCGATCTCCAACTTCACGCTGATCGGCGTTCGCGGATCCACCTCCTCGGATACCGGTATGCTGCTGCGCGAGGGCACCGCCGGTACGCTGGTGAATGGCATCGTGGTCGACTTCGAAGGCGACTGCCTGGACGTCGACCAGACCGAAACACATGGGCAGGCCAATGCTGGCAACCTCATCGTGGCGTCGACATTCTTCGATTGTACGCCAAACGCGTCGACCGATGATGACAGCTTCTCTGAAGCGGACTTCATCGCCGGCACCGGTTTTGCGGGCAATACCAACAATGTCGAAGGCACCACGACGCTGGCCGGCTTCTCCTTCGTGACGGACTTCTCGTCCCTTGGGGCCACCTTTACGGCGAACAATGCGTCAGGTGTGGTTCCACAGGCCGGCGGTCCTGAAAGCCTGGTGACCGTCTACGACGTGACCACGCTCGGCAGCTTCTTCACCCCGGTCACCTATATCGGCGCTGTCGAAGATGCCGATGACACCTGGTACCAGGGCTGGACCATTGCTCAGCAGTAAGGGCTATGCGGGGCTCGATGATGTCATCGGGCTCCGCCATCTCCCACTCCTATTGAATTGGGGAAGAGTATGATTACCAAGCGCATCGCGCTTTCAGCGGCCCTGCTGGCAACAACCGGTTTGATCCCGGTCAGCACGGCCCTGGCGCAAGAAACCGAGGCCGCTCCTACGCCTCAGACGGACGATGTCATCACTGTCCGCTACCAATTCGTGCCCGACGACAAGCGGGTCACCTCTGAAGTCTCCAGCTTCCTGGACGTGGACGACATCGCCCTGACGGGCGACGCCGATATCGCTTCGGCGCTGGGTCGTGTCACCGGTCTGTCCGTTCAGGATGGCCGTTTCGTCATCGTGCGGGGCCTCAATGAGCGCTACTCCAACACGCTGATCAATGGCTCTCCGTTGGCCAGCCCAGAGCCGCTGCGCCGGGCGGTCCCGCTGGATTTATTCCCGACTGCTTTGATCAGTAATATCCTGGTCCAGAAAACCTTCTCACCGCAATTCCCAGGTGAGTTCGGTGGCGGCTTGGTCGAGATTGAGACCACGACCCTTCCCAGCGAAGGCTTCTTGGAGTTTTCGCTAAGCGGGTCTGCCAATACCGCGACCAGCTTCCAGGATGGCCTGCTGCATGACGGTGGCGAGGACGACTGGACCGGCTTCGACGACGGCACCCGCGATTGGCCGTCGCAATTTGCCGACGTGTTCGCCAATGAGAATATCGGTCCGGCAGAGCAGGACCCGATCACGCTGGCCACAATCGGTCGCAACCTGGAAAACGCCAAGCTGTGGCTGGTTCAGGAAGGCGATATTCCAGGCGATATCGGCTTCTCCATCGACGCGGGCGACCGCTTCGACTTCGATAATTTCTCGATCGGTATCCTGGGGGCCTTCGGCTATGACAATAGCTGGGACACCCGCATTGGTCAGCGCGGTAAGGCGCGGATTACCAATGATCAGCTGTCGGCCCGGACCTTGTTCGATCGCCAGCAGACCACCAATACGATCGAATCCAATGCCATGGTCGGTGTTGGCTTTGAAACCGGTGACCACGAAGTGCGGGCGCTAGCTCTGCTGCTGCGCTCCACCGACAAGGATACTCAGATCCTGTCGGGCCGCGACGATGACCGTGACGCCGATCTGCGGATCGACTCCACGGCCTGGTTCGAACGTCAGGTCATTACCTATCAGCTGTCCGGGGACCACACCTTCGACCTTGGTGAAGGTCTGAATGTCGAGTGGCGGGCATCCACGTCAGACGCCGCGCGCAACGCGCCGAACGGTCGTGAAGCCATCTACGAAGATGAAGATTCCGGCCCGGGTGTGGATTACCGCCTGCTGAACTCGATCGACGGTAACTCGATCACGTTTAGCCGGGTTGACGACATCACCGATGATCTGGGTATCGACTTCAGCCTGCCGCTGACCTTTGGCGAAACGCCGATTGAGATCAGTGCCGGGTTCTCGACCATGAGCAAAGAGCGCGAGGCGTTCAGCCGTGAGTTCGGGTTTGAGGGATCGATTCCGGCCGATCTGGCCGACAGCCGCATCGATTTCATCTTTGCCGATCAGAACATCCTCGATAGCCGTTTCCGCCTGCGTGAAATCGGCGGCGTTCTGACGCCTGAAGCCTACCGCGGTGAGCTGAATGTGGACGGGGCCTACATCTCTTTCGATGGAGAGATCACGCCTTTCCTGCGTGTCGCGGCTGGCGTTCGGCAGGAAAGTGGTGAGCAAACGGTCGACACCTTTGGCTTCCCGCTTGAGCCGACCGATAGCGGTCTGGTCGAAACCCAGATCGACGAAGACTATACCTTGCCGGCTGCAACGCTGACTTGGACCTTCGCCGATAACCTACAGCTGCGCTTGGGGTATTCGGAAACGATTACGCGCCCTCAGTTCCGTGAGCTTGGCTTTGCCGAGTTTTTCAATACTGAGACCGATGAACGCTTCCGCGGCAATCCCTTCCTGGTGAACACTGAGATCACCAATTATGACGCCCGCCTGGAATACTATTTCGGACGTCAGCAATTCATCACCGCCGGCGTGTTCCATAAGGAACTCGAAAACCCGATCGTGGAATACATTCTGCCGGAAGGGGAGACGCTTGCGACCTCCTTCATCAATGGTCCAGAAGCCACGCTCACCGGGTTCGAGTTGGAGTATGAGCAAACCTTCGATCTGGGCGAGCTGACCAATCTCAGCTGGTGGGAAGATGCCGAACTGTTTGTGAAGGCCAACTATACCTTCACCAATTCGGAAATGACCGCCGCGGCGACCGACACCGTGATCGTGGCCAACCCATCGGCCGGTGAGCCGGTGGCTGCCGTTGAATCGGCTGCAGGCTATATCAATGACGGTCAGGCGCTCCAGGGCCAGTCTGAAAATCTCGCCAATCTTCAGATTGGCTGGGAAACCGACATGGCGCGAACGGCGCTCCTGTTCAACTATACGGGGGAGCGCACCCGCGCGCTGGCCAATGTGGCTCGCGGGCTTCCCGAGGTGGTTGAAGAACCTCCCTTCATGGTGGACCTGGTTCACAGCCGTAGCTTCGAGACCGGCGATGCCGGGTCGTTCGACGTGCGTTTCGCAATCCGTAACCTTCTGGGCGAAGACTATGTCGCCAGCCAGTCATCGGGTGGTACGAATTTGGTCGTCGACAGCTATGAAGTCGGCACCACCTTCTCCTTGTCGGTGAAGCGCACCTTCTAAGGCGGACGTCACCCTTGGGTGAACGACAGATTGGGCAGGCTTTCCCCGTATCAAGGAAAGCCTGCCCTTCATCGTTGCATAAAGGAATTACTGGAGTGTCGAGGCCCATCGCGTCACCATCGCTTTCTTTCCGGGCCCGGACGTGTTTGAACAACGCTCAATGATCACAGAAGCTACACCCCCTGCAGACAGGTCCGCGCCCACAATCCCATCGCCATTGACCTTGGTGGCGCGCCTCGTGGAATTGGCCTTGATCGCCCTGATTGCCTATCTCGGTGCTCAGGCGGTGTGGTTTGTCGTGTATGGCGACGCGGTACGCCCCCTGGATCTGGACACCGATATCAGCCTGGGTGCTGGCGCGTCGGTCCGTGTCACCGACATGTCGATCTTGAGCCAGTCCAGCCTGTTTGCAGCGCGCGGGAGCCTGGAGCCGGTGGTTGCGCAGATTGCGCCAGAGACTCGACTGAACCTGACTTTACGTGGGGTGCGCAGTGGCCCAGACCCCCGCCTCGGCGCGGCCTTTATTGATGCGCCTAATCTGGGCCAGCGCTCTTATGCGTCCGGTGACGAGATTACCGATGGCGTTGTGCTTGAAGAGATTTACGAAGACCGCGTGATCATCAATCGCCGCGGTGCACGCGAAAGCCTGTTCATCAGCGATGAAGCCGCCGAGCGTGCGCGTACGGGTCAGTCCCGGCCAGCATCAGGTCGCGCGGCCGCCATATCGACGCCGAGCCGAGCGACGCCTTTATCCGGTGAGCCAGATCTGGAGCTGGCGCGCTCTTTGGACGTTGAAGACTGGATTGAGGGTTTGCGCCTGGCACCCTTTTCACAGGGCGGGTCGATTACCGGATTTGTCGTACGCGACACCTCTCATCTGGAAATACTCCGCGCCGCGGGCCTCCAGCCGGGCGACGTCATCACGGTGCTGAATGGGCAGCGCTTGGTCGATGCCGACGCCGCACGCCGGGCTCTGGCGCGCTTTGAAACCGAAGACAGCCTTTCAATGACGCTGATGCGCGATGGCGCACCGGTTCAGGTCAATGTGCCGCTCAACTAGTCTGGGGCATGGGAGAGACAGACCAATGATCGCCAAACGCATAGCCGGGATCAAAACCTTCCTGATCTGCACCGGTCTGGTCTTGGTCCTGACGGCCAGCCTGCCGGTGCATGCCAACGCACAAACCAATGGCGGTCAGACACTGAATTTCCGCGATGCCGAACTCACCGCCGTGATCGAAGATGTGTCGCGTCAGACGGGCTATACCTTCATTGTTGACCCCGAAGTGCGCGGCCGGGTGACGATTACCTCGCAATCGGCCCTGACCTCTGAAGAGGTGTTTCAGGTCTTTTTGTCGACCCTGCGCGTGAACGGATATGCGGCGGTTCGCTCGGCACCCGGTGTATTCCAGATCTTGCCGCAAGCCGAAGGCGCGCGCGCCGGTGCGCCGGTGAGGTCTGGGCGCGATGATGATGTCTTCCTCACCTCGGTGATCCGCCTGACGAATAGCTCCGCACGGGACGCGGTCCGCGCGATCGGTCCGATGATTTCAAGCAATGGGGCGGCCAATGCCGTTGAGGGCGGAAATCTGATTGTCGTGGTCGATTTTGCCAGCAATGTCCGCTCGGTTGAGCAGGCCATCCGGGCGATGGATGTGGACCGCTCTACGGTGGAAATGCTGGTGCTGGAAAACTTGCCGGCTGAAGACATGGTCAACATTGTTGAGCGGCTGCGGACCCGGACTGCTCAGGGTGAAGATGATCGCGCCTTCGCCGTGACGGTTGCGGCTGTGCCGGCCTCTAATGCGCTCCTCTTGCGCGGCGAGCCTGGCGCGGTTGGCGAAATGGTGGCTTTGGCGCGGCGCATCGATGCGGTGAGCGCATCAAATCAGTCCTTCCGCGTGATCTATCTGGACCATGCCGAGGGCGAAGACTTATTGCCGATCCTGGAGCAGTTCGCCGTCGCCCTGTCACCTGGCGACAGCGCCAGTGGCCGGCCGGTGTCCATTGCCCATCATGCGCCGACGAACTCCATCATTATCAACGCGGACCCGGACCTGCTGCGTGAGCTGGAGCAGGTGATCGGACGGTTGGATATTCGCCGTCCCCAGGTCCAGGTCGAAGCGATCGTCGTGGAAATCTCCGACCGGGCAGCCCGCGATCTGGGTGTTCAATTCCTGCTGGCGGGCGACGGCTCCGACGCTACCCCGTTTGGCTATACGCGCTATGGCTCATCGAGCTCACCGGACCTGTTGGCCTTGGCGGGAGCGTTGATCACGGATTCCTTCGATGACACCGAAACGACGACCGGCTCGGTGGATTTGCGCAGCCTGGCGCTGTCCTCCCTGCTTGGCGCACGCGGCGGGACATTCGGGGTTGGCGGTGAGATTGGCGATAGCGGAACGCTGTTTGGCGTGGTGCTGAATGCTCTGGAGTCCGACACCGACAGCAATGTGCTCTCCAAGCCTCAGATCACCGTGCTTGATAATGAAGAAGCCGAATTGGTGGTGGGCCAGGAAATTCCGGTGACGACCGGTGAGACTCTGGGCTCGAACAACACCAACCCCTTCCGCCAGATCAATCGCGAAGATGTCGGTGTGAAGCTGCAGGTGACACCCCAGATCAATGATGGGGATACGATCCGCTTAAGCATCATCCAGGAAGTCTCGTCAGTTGCGGGTCCGGTGAGTGCTGACTTCCAAGAGCTGATCACCAATACCCGCCAGATTTCCACAACCGTGCTGGCCGATAATGGTGAGATCATTGTGCTGGGCGGCCTGATCGAAACCGATGAGCAATTCGCGGAGGACGCTGTGCCGGGCCTTTCGCGCATTCCCGTTGCCGGGCGTTTGTTTCAAAATGAAGCCCGCTCAACAACGCGCCGTAACCTTATGGTCTTCCTGCGCCCGGTGATTATTCGCGACGCCGCGGATATGCGTGAAGTGACCCGCAGTGCTTACGATTATACGGTGGGTTCACAGCGCGTTGCGAATGATGGACGCTCCAGCCTTGATGATTTGGTGGATATGATGCTGGAGGGCGGTGATGCCTTTGACCGTCCGCTGCCCGTGCCGGATGAGGACGGCTAGACGTTGAAACCGCTTGCCTACGCCTTCGCCCGTGAACACGGTATTGCGCTCCAGACAGGTGATGCGCCGACCTTCCTGTTTCGCGAAGGCTCTGACCCTCTACGCTTGATCGAGGCACGCCGCGCTGCGGGCGGTCCGCTGGCTGTGAAAACCCTGGATGCGCGGGGCTTCGATCAGGCCTTGTCAGACATCTACGCTTTTGATGGGCTGGCCCAATCCGCGGCTGAAGATGAGGATGATGGCGAGTTCGCGAGCCTCACCGAGCTGATCAACGAGATCCCGAAAACCGAGGACCTTCTCGACAGCGCGTCGGATGCCCCGATCATCCGGCTGATCAACGGTCTGATCGCTGAGGCGGTCCGGTCCAGCGCCTCTGATGTTCATGTCGAACCGTTTGAAGAACGCGTGTCAGTGCGGCTGCGCGTGGATGGTGTGTTGCGAGAAACCGTAAGCCTGTCCGCAAAACTGGCCCCGCCGCTCATCAGCCGGATCAAGGTGATGGCGCGGTTGGACATTGCCGAAAAACGCGTGCCTCAGGACGGCCGTCTCACCCTCACGCTGGGCGGCAAGGCGGTCGATGTGCGTGTCTCGACCCTGCCGTCGCGCTATGGCGAACGTGTGGTCCTGCGCCTCCTCGACAAAGAGAGCGCGCGCTTTTCCATGGAAGATTTGGGCATGGCCGCCGACCAGCTGGCCGATCTTGAGCGCGTGCTCGCCCAACCCAATGGGATCGTGTTGGTCACAGGACCCACGGGTGCGGGTAAGACCACGACCCTTTACGCTGGCCTCAACCTGCTCAACGACCAGAGCCGCAATATCCTCACGGTGGAGGACCCGGTAGAATACGCCGTGGAAGGCATTGGCCAGACCCAAGTGAATTCCAAGGTCGGAATGACGTTTGCGGCCGGCCTTCGCGCGATCCTGCGCCAGGACCCGGACGTGGTGATGGTGGGCGAAATCCGCGACCATGAGACCGCCGAGATCGCCGTGCAGGCCTCTCTCACTGGCCACCTGGTGCTGTCCACCGTGCATACCAATTCCGCGGTCGCCGCAATTACCCGCCTGCGCGATATGGGCGTGGAGAGTTATCTCCTGGCGTCCACCGTCAGCGCGGTGCTCGCCCAGCGCCTGGTGCGCCGCCTGTGCCCGTCCTGTAAAGCGCCCTACGAGGCCGATGAGGCTGAACGGCGCATGCTGGATCTGCCGGCTGGCGAAAGCGCGACGCTTCATCGCCCGGTTGGCTGCCCAGCCTGCGGCGGGACGGGATTTGCCGGGCGGCGCGGGGTTTATGAAGTTGCGGTTGTCGATGACAGGCTGCGGACTCTGATCCACGACGATGCGCGGGAGAGTGACATGGCTGCCGCCGCGTTTGAGGATCGCGATACGCTGTGGCGTTCCGGGGTGAAGCTGGCGCTTGCCGGTGAGACCAGCCTCGCCGAAGTGATGCGCGTATGCCGGGAGGACGCCGAACGCGATGGCGGCGTTTGAATACGAAGCTCTGGACGCAGGCGGCAAGCGCACACGCGGCTTGCTGTCGGCTGATTCTGAAGCGGCCGCCCGGCGTGAGCTGAGGCGTCGACGTCTTGCGCCCCTATCGGTGAGCCGCGCGGGCGAAGGGGGGGCGAAGCGGGGCTTTTTTGAATCCCTGTTTGGGCCAGCACCCATGAAGGCCCGCGATCTGACCGGCGCCACCCGTCAACTCGCCACACTCATCGGCGCAGGCATGCCCGTGGAAGAGGCTGTGGGTGTCGTGGGCAGTCAGGCCTCCGGAACACCGACAGCCCGAGTGCTTCTGGGCGTGCGCGCGAAGGTTACCGAAGGCGAGCGCTTATCCGATGCAATGGCCGCCCATGGCCGCAGCTTCCCCGCTGTTTACCGGGCCATGGTCGCAGCCGGCGAAGGTGCGGGGGGTCTGGGTCAAGTGCTCGACCGCCTCGCCGATTATCTTGAGAAGGCCGAACAGTTCAAACGCAAGGTCGGGTCCGCGCTGATCTATCCGGGCGTTCTGGGTACGATGGCGATCCTGGTGGTTGTCTTTCTCTTGACCTTCATCGTTCCGCGGATCTCCGAGCAGCTGACGTCAATGGGTCAGACCCTGCCGGCAATCACGGCCTTCGTCATTGGTTTATCTGATGGCATGGCCCAAATCTGGCCCTTTCTTTTGGCGGGCGTGCTCACGCTGGTGGTCGCCAGTGCACTCGCATTGCGGCGCGAGGCCGTCCGCACCGCCCGCGACAGCCTTTTCTTCAAGTTGCCTTTGCTTGGTGGCTTTATCGGGAAGGTCGAAGCCGCGCGCTTCGCGCGCACCATGGGAATTCTGATTGAAGCCGGAGCGGTATTGCCAGATGCCTTGCGGGCGTCGCGCCGAGCGGCGGGCAATCTGGCTTTTCGTGATATGCTGGCGAGTGTGATTGAACAGGTCGAAACCGGTCGAGGTTTGGCTGACGCCCTTCGAGCGACCAAGGCCTTCCCGGCGATCTTGGTCTACATGGTCGCGGCAGGAGAACGGTCCGGACGGCTCGCGGATATGTTTGAACGAGCGGCCGATCATCTGGAAGCGGATGTGGATGGGGCCGTTAGTACCGGGCTCAGCCTTCTTGAGCCCGGCATCATCATTTTTATGGCGGGTATCGTGTTGACGATCGTGTTGGCGATCCTCCTGCCCATGATCCAGCTCAGTACCTCACCGATGCTTTAGGCACGATGACACAGAAGGAGAGGCCCTATGGTGACACAAGTCGAACCAACCGACATTCAATGTAAGGACCGCGAAGCGGGTCTGTCATTGATTGAGGTCCTCGCCGTGCTCGCCATCATTGGCATTATTGGTACGATGGTGGTGATTAATGTCCTGCCGCTGATCGGTGGGGCGAATTCCCAAGCTGCTGAGGCGCAGGTTCGTCAGCTGGAGCAGGGGGTTGAGACCTATCGGCTTGTTATTGGGCGCTACCCAACCACCGAAGAGGGCTTGGAAGCCTTGGTGACCGCACCCGACGATCCGCGCGATGCGGCAAGCTTTCCTGTCGATGGTTTCATCAATGAATTGCCCGTCGACCCGTGGGATAACCCCTATCAATATCTTTTCCCGGGCGAGAACGGGCGCTTTGACATTTGGACCTGGGGAGCTGACGGCCGTCCCGGTGGTGAAGGCGAAGACGCCGATATTGGCAACTGGACACCTGATACGAACTGATGAGGTCGACGCTCGCCCTGTCCAAGGACGCTGGATTGTCCCTGATTGAAGTGCTGACGGCCATGGCTGTGGTTGCGGTGCTGACCGGGACAGTGGTTGTCTACATGGGCGGTCGGCCTTCGGAGGCCCGCAAGGCTTCCGATATGCTGGTCACGCGGCTTGCAGAAGCGCGCGAGTTCGCGCTGG
This sequence comes from Oceanicaulis sp., assembly GCA_028280165.1. Taxonomy (GTDB): domain Bacteria; phylum Pseudomonadota; class Alphaproteobacteria; order Caulobacterales; family Maricaulaceae; genus Oceanicaulis. The sequence continues at coordinate 19,837 of JANQMI010000009.1, forward strand.
TCTCTGGTGACGTGATTGGCTTTGCCGCCGACTTTGATCAGCGCGGATGGCGTTTCTTCCATGCACCTGACGGTCAATGGGAGGTCATGGACACCCATCCGGCGCTTGAAGCGGTGCGCTTGCCGGACGGTACGACGATCTTCATTCGCGACGGCGCGCTACCGCGGCGCGAAGAGGCGCGCGATATTGCTGCGCCAGAAGTGCTGTTCGATCCGACCGGCGTCGATCAACCCTTTACCTACACCCTTGAGCATCGCGATGAGCGCTTTGAGGTTGGGCGCGACGAGGCGGGTGCGCTTGGATTGCGAATGCAGGCGTCAAGACAGGGCCAGGCATCATGAGGCCGCGCGATCACGGTTTTTCGCTGGTCGAGGTCTTGGCTGCGCTTTCGGTGCTCGCGATTGCCGGCGTGGCGCTCACGAACGCCATGACCACAAGCATCCGATCCGCAGCTTTGGCGCGGGATATCAGCCTGGCCGGGATTGCAGCCGATAATCTCATGGCCCTCCAGATTGCCGGAGAAGACCGCCAGACTCTGCGCGATCGCGGTGGCGATTATGAATTAGCCGGCGTGGCATACACATGGACGCTCGATTTGGAGGATACGTCTGACCCAAATCTAAGCCGCGTCACCCTCATCATCGAACGCGATGAGCGTGAAGAGGCTCGCCGTGTCACCTTTGTGCGGGGTGATCGATGAGGCAGGATCACGGGTTCTCGCTTTTAGAAGTGCTCGCGGCCGCCGCCGTATTTGCGGTGGTTAGCGCTTTATCGGCCGGATTGCTTGTGGGCGCGCTGCGGACCGAGGAACAGGGCGAAGCGGTCCTGGCTGAACTCGCCGACGTGCACCGGATAGGCAGTGTTCTGCGTGAAGATATTGGACAGATTGCGTTACGCCCGGTGCGCAATGGGGAAGGCCTGCAGGACCCGCGCATCTTTGCCGCCGATGTAAACGGCACCGAGGCCGTTCGTACCCGGGTCAATGATCCTCAGGAGATCATCGTGCTCACCCGGTCCGGTTGGGCCAATCCGGGGCGATTGCAGCCGCGATCTAGCCTCCAACGCGTCGCCTGGGTGCTTGATGAGGACCGGTTATATCGTCAGGTCTGGCTTTATCCCGATGCAGCGGCGGCAAGCGAGCCGCAGCGCCAATTGATGGCTGAAGGCTTGGACGAGGTCGAGGTCGAGGTCCTGGTTGCCGGGATTTGGGTCAATGTTGCGCGCGTGGTGGCTAATCGCAGCGAGCAGACGGACCTGCCTGACGCCGTGCGACTTCGCTACAGGCTTTCTGGCCTGGGCGCGATGGAACATGTGGTGCTCACGCCCGCCGCGGAGCCGAGCCTATGACACCGAATGCCGAAAAAGAGCGGGGGACGGCCCTAATCGCATCGCTTTTGCTGGTCGCGCTGATGGCCGCGGTCAGCGTACAGCTGATTGATATGGCCCGCTTTGCCGTGTTCCGGACCAGCCATATCGACTCGCGCTCCGATGCCTATTGGCAGGCGCTCGGCGCGCGCGAATTTGCCGAAGGCGTTATCCAGCGCGGCGTTGAGGGCAGTGTTATGGCTTCAAATCTAACCTGGCTGAATGAGCCCCAGGCGTTCGCGACGGACACCGGCACGGTGTTCGGCACGATCACGGACTCCAACAATTGCCTGAACGTCAATGCTCTGGCTCAACCCATCGGGGGCGAGTTTGACGACGTGGAGGCCGCTGAAGTCCAGCGCGTCCGGGATCGCTTTGATATCCTGATGGATCAGATCAGGGCCCCGGCCGGCCCGGCCCGTAATCTGAAGGCTCAAATCATCGATTGGATCGATCGCGATACGCGTCCTGAGCCGGGTGGCGCAGAAGATCAGACGTATCAGCGCTTTGAAATCCCCTACCGGACCGCAAACCAGCCGATGGTGGAGCGCGAGGAGATGCTGGCTCTTCCTGAAATGACACCCGCTCTTTATGGGTTTTTGGAGCCTTGGCTGTGTGCCTTGCCGACATCTGAACAGCCACCCCTTAACGTCAACACGCTGACAGTGGAGCAGGCCCCTTTGCTGGCCGCAGCGTTTTCAGCGCGTCTTGATAGCTCTGATGCCGAGGCGGTTCTTTTCCGGAGGCCACCGCAAGGGTATGACTCCATTGAAGACTTTTTCGCCGACCCAACGATTGAAATGCTGGAGCTCGATGACTTGGATCGCGCCGCCGTCACCCTGCGAAGCCGCTGGTTTTCCATGACCCTAAGCGTGCGAACTGAAGACACGCGCTTTACGCTCAACCAGCTGGTGGAGCTGTCGCCCGCTCAGCAGATCTTTCGCCACCAGCAACGCTTTGGGTCAATGTAATGGCGGTTCTTGTTCTGACTCTGCCGGCGTCTGCGAATGCCACGCGTGCCGCATGGGCGCTGATTGACGGTGACGCCGTCATTGCAGGCGGGGAAATTGGAAGGGGTGAGGCCCCGGATTTGCGCGGAGCTGCCCTTCCGCACCGCGTGGTGGCTTTAGCCCCGAGCGAAGCGGTATTTCTACGCCGCGCGCCGGTGCCCGGAGGCAATGACCGCGACGCCCAACGCGCCGCGCCCTTCCTGATTGAGGAGCAGCTGGCTCAGCCACTGGAAGACGTGGAGGCCGGTGTCGGCACAGAGGATGAAGACGGTGCACGCTTCATCGCGGCGGTCGATGCCGAGCTGCTCGCTGTGTGGCGAAAATTCGCGGTCGGGCTCGGGATCAAGCCCGTCTACCTGGTGCCCGATGCGTTTGCCTTGCCGGATGTGGGTGCAGATCTGATTGCGTTTGAATATGGCGATCGCGTTTTGGCCCGCACCCGGGCGGCTGATGCGGGTACGGCGGATGAGGGCCGCGATATCGACATGGCGCTGGCCGAGCCCGTCGCGATCTCAGTGGATACCGAGTTCGCCGGCGTGCTTCTGCCGGCCTTGGCGAATGAGCTATCTCCCAAGCGCGTTCTGGTGAGTGAGGGGCTGGATCCCAACCTCACCACGCCGGAGGGTAAGCCGGTCGCTTTGAAACGCGTCCCGGCACCGGATCTGCGTGTTCAGGCCGCTCAAGCCGCGGTTGAAGACTTAGCGCGACTTCCGGCTCTGCTGGGGGCGGGCCTGATCAGTGCGCTGGACTGGGCTGGATTGCTGCGACCGTGGAGAGCGTCAGCGATTTTGGCCGCCATAGCCATCTTCGGCACCGCAGTCTTTGCGGTCGGCGAGGCGGTATATCTGGACCGCCGGGCTAAAGCCTACCAGGTCGCTGAGCAGGAGACCTTTCAAGCCGCCTTTCCCGACAGCCGCGCCTCCAACCCCCAGGTCCAGCTGCGGCGCGCCCTCGCATCGGTGGGTGCGGTGGAAGATAGCGCCGGGTTTCTCGAACTCGCAGCTGCCCTGTCTCAAATCATGATGGAGGCCGATGATGTGCGCATCGACGCCCTTCGCTATGACTCCTCGCGTGGGGCCTTATCGGTGAGTGCTCTTTATCGCGACTTTGATGATTTTGAAGCCCTTCGCATGGCTGCGGAAGCGCGCGATATTATTCTGGAGGATGGCGGGGCGCGCCAGTCTGCCAGCGGTGTCGAGGGTGATTTCACGGTGAGGCTGCCATGAGAGCTCCCGATCGATTGGCTGCATTGAAGTCGGCTTGGGCGGAACGCACCTCGCGTGAGCAGATTCTTGTGGCCTGCGCAGGCGCGCTGCTCGTCGCGGTCATGGCTTGGTATGGCGTGCTCTCGCCGGCCTTGAGTGCCCGCGCCGAAGCCCGCCAGTCCCATGCGCGCGCGGTGGAGAGCTTTGAGACCATGGTGGCGGGTGTCGCACGTTACCGCGCCGAGGTGGCGGCTGCGGACCAGCCTCGCGCGACCACGGCCTTGCGGACCATTGTCGGCACCAGTGCCAATGAGCGCGACCTGGCGCTCAGCCGAGTCCAGCCGCTCGAAGATGGGCGATTAGGCGTATGGCTCGAAGGCGTATCGGATGATGCTTTGATGGCCTGGCTTCTGGCCTTGGCGCGCGAAGAAGGCATTCGGGTTGATCAGATCAGTATCGACCGCGAAGGCGACAGGCTGGTGCGCGCTCAGATGGTGCTAACGCGGAGTGGCGGGGCATGACGCGGTTTTGGCTGCCGGGCCTGGTCGGACTGACCTTCTTTTTCGGCTTTCTGGTCGCGGCAACGCCTGCACGCTTGCTGTTCGACTTCGCCTTCAAGTCCGCCGGAGTAGAGGCCGGTCAGGTTCAGGGCCGTGTCTGGGATGCGCAGCTTTTACGGGTTCAGGCCGGAGGGCTGTTCATCGCCGAAGCCCGCGGCCAGCTCGACCCCTTAAGCCTATTAGGGCTTAGCGCGCGCGTGACCGTGACCGTGTCTGATCCGGGCCTGCGCGGGGACGGACTTGTGACGTTTACGCCGGGCGGGCTGACCGTGGAGGGCGCGAGCGGGGTTTTGCGCTTGGACCGCATTTCGCCTGAGCTGGCTTTCGTGGCCCCTGATGGTGTCGTTCAGCTCTTGATCGATCGGCTTGAATTGGATCGCGAGGGCCATTGTCAAGCTGCGCAGGGGCAGGCTACCACACCGGCGCTGCTGACCCTGGGGGAGCGCTATGGCGTTGATCTGCCGGTTCTGACCTTTGCGCTACTGTGCGCCGGTGATGATGTGGGGGCAGACCTTTCAGGGCGTTCCGATGCGGTTGATGTCGCTGGCCGGCTTGTGGTCGGCGAGGCGGGTCTGGAAGGCCGCATCGAGGCGCGGACCTCGCAGCGCGATGTGATCGCGGCGCTCTCCTTCGCTGGATTCGAGCAGGTCGATCAGACCGGCTATGTTTTGACCCTTCCGCTGCCTATGGAAAGGTAAGCCATGAGATCGATTGCGTTTTCAGGTCTCGCCTTCATGCTCAGCGCGTGTTCCACGAGCGAAATCCTGCCTCCGCGCGCGGCGGCTCCGGCAGAAGAAGCTCCGCTGGCGTCTCAAACGGTGACGGGCCTGCCCGCTCAACGGCTTCAACCGGGTCAGTGTGGCGTCTTCCTGTTTGAAACCCGCGATCCAAACGCCTTCGTGCTGTTTGAAGATGAAGCCGAAGGTGTGGTTCAGATCCTGCATTTTGGTCAGGTCTATACCATTCGCCTCGCCGCGCAGGGTGCGCCCTTTCTCAGCGGTGAGCCTTTCAACCGGGAATACCGGGCGGCGGACGCAGGCCTCATCTTTACGGTGGACGGCCTTGTCGGCTTGCAAACCAGTTCCGGGCAGCGCCTGACCGATGTGGTCCTGACCGCGCTCCAACCTGACGGGACGCGCATTGTTCGCCCGCTGGGCGGCGTGCGTCGCTGCCAGGGCGGCTAGTCGAAGGCCGCCCAGAGCGCGGCGGCAGCCTCATTGTCCGGCTCAGTGTCAGCTGGCACATAGCGGCCGATAAACCAGACCGACCACTCGCCGGTTTCGGTATTGTGTTGGTCGAAGGCCTGGATCACCTCACCATTGTCTTGCAGCGTCCAGGATCCGCGGAAAGGCGCACTCAATCCGGTTGCGGGATAGTGGATCTGGCCCTCGAGGCGCATGGCCCCGGCCTCATCCAGGCCGCCGGTATAGTCAATCTGCGCTCCGAGGCTCACCCAAACCTGCCGCCAGCTTTGAGCCCCCATGTCAAAGAAATTCATGGAGAAGCCGGTATTGCCCGTCGCCGAGCGCCAGGTTTCACGCATCAGGCACCCGTTTTCAGTTTTGGTGATGCGGTTCACACCGGCCAGCTGGCCATTCGTCGCGTAAACATTCCAGTCGCCGAGCCAGAAGTCGAAATCGCTGTACACGCTTTCGGTCTCGCACGGATTGGGCGGTGGTGTGGTTTGTTGGGCAAGCGCTGGCCCCGTCAGGGCTAGCAGCGCTGTAGCCGCAAGCAAGATTCGCGTCATCGGTAGGCCTCCCCATGAGCGTCGATGGGATCGTCGATATTTCATAATAACCCTAACTTAGATACAGGGTCTGACCTCATTATCATTTGGCAATGCGGGACCTGAGTTCAAATCATTCCAGCGTTGCGCTTGCCGCGGCGGAGTTTACGGCGTAAGCCTCTGGCCCGGTTATTGACCGGTTCACGGAGTTTTCTGACATGTCGAATGTGGTGGTCGTCGGCGCCCAGTGGGGCGACGAAGGCAAAGGGAAAATCGTGGACTGGCTGTCAAATCGCGCCGACCTGGTGGTGCGGTTTCAAGGCGGTCACAATGCCGGCCACACGCTGGTTGTGGACGGGGTGACCTATAAGCTCTCCCTGATGCCCTCTGGCGTGGTTCAGAAAAAGCTCTCGCTGATTGGCAATGGCGTTGTCGTCGATCCGTGGGCCTTCATCAAAGAAGTTGAGACCGTGCGTGAACAGGGCGTGGATATCACCGCTCAACTGGTGCGCATTGCCGAAACCGCAACACTGATCCTGCCCGTCCACCGCGAGCTCGATGCCCTGCGTGAAAACCGCGATGACGGCATGAAGATTGGGACCACCCGCCGCGGCATCGGCCCAGCCTATGAAGACAAGGTTGGTCGTCGTTCGGTGCGCGTCATTGATTTGGCTGACGAGACGCAGCTTCGCTCACGGGTCAATGAGCTGCTCCACCACCATAATGCGCTGCGCCGGGGTATGGGCGTTGACGAGGTCGAGGCTGAAGCGCTTGTGGCTCAGCTTCTCGATATTGCGCCGAAAATCCTGCCCTTTGCTGACCCGGTGTGGAAGACGCTCAATGGCAAAATCGCCGACGGAAAGCGTGTGCTGTTTGAAGGCGCGCAGGGAGCTTTCCTGGATGTCGACCACGGCACCTATCCCTTCGTGACCAGCTCGAACACGGTGGCCGGCCAGGCTGCGGCAGGCTCTGGCGTTGGCCCAGGCGAGGTGGGCTATGTGCTGGGTATTGTGAAGGCCTATACGACCCGCGTGGGCGAGGGGCCTTTTCCGACTGAGCTCACTGACGAGATTGGCCACAAAATCGGCGAGCGTGGCCATGAATTCGGCACCGTCACCAGCCGACAGCGTCGGTGTGGCTGGTTTGATGCGGTGCTGGTGCGCCAAAGCGCTAAGGTCAACGGCATCCGCGGCATCGCGCTCACCAAGCTCGACGTCCTGGATGGCTTTGACGAATTGAAGGTGTGCGTGGGGTATAAGCTCAATGGCGAGCTCTATGATCGCTTGCCCGCCGGTGCCGCTGCGCAGGCCAAGGTCGAACCGGTTTATGAAACCCTCGAAGGTTGGTCGGGGTCGACCGCGGGGGCTCGCAGCTGGGCCGAGCTACCGGCCGAAGCGGTCAAATATGTTCGCCGCATTGAAGAACTGATCGAAACACCGGTCGCGCTTCTGTCGACTAGCCCAGAACGCGATGATGTTGTCCTGATGCAGGATCCGTTCAGAGGATAGCGGCGATTGAGATCTCGAGCGGATTGATCGCCTCCAAGCTCGGCATTGCGTGCGTCATCGTCCCGCAAGCAACGGTTTGAAACGCAAAAATTGACGCACCCAATCCAGATCTACTGGCTTGGAACTTCACGCGTTTGTGTGTATAATTGAATGCGTTCAAAAATTCAGGAGTGCCCGATGAGTACGTCCGTTTTTCTGGCCTGGCTGATCGGACCGACCCTTGTCATCGTTGGTCTCGCGATTCTATTTCAGCGCGAATACTACCGCGATATGGTCGAGCGGTTTTTCAACGATCCGCAGGACTATTTCTTTTCAGGCCTCGGGTCTTTGGTCATCGGATTGGCTATCTTGACCGCTCACAATCTGTGGGTCGCGGACTGGCGGGTGATCATCACAGTGATTGGTTGGTTATCCCTGTTTAAAGGGGTCAGCCGGATTCTGGTGCCTCAATGGGGGCGTCATTTATTTGCCTTTGCCTTGAAGTCGCACAGCTACCTGGTGCTTTCAGGCGTCATCATGGTGCCCTTTGGTCTTTGGTTGACCTGGAATGCCTGGCAGGCGGGGGTTGGGTCTTCGGCTCTTTGAGGAATGCGCAAAGACCTCCCCCCACCTGAGCATGGGGGGAGGCCTTCTAACCCCGCTACACCCGCACCCGCCTCATCAGCAGATAGAGCCCCATGGCGGCCGACCACAGGCTGATCCCCAACGCAATGACGGTCATGAATACCACGTCAATTCCGTCGCCCAGGGTGACCAACAAAAGCGTGATCACGCCGGTCAATCCGCCGATCACTGCAACCGGGCGAAGCCATCCGCCTTTGCGCCAAAGCGGCCATGCGCTGATCAGGCCTGCTGCAGCCAAAGCCAAGGCCCCGAATCCGGCCAGAGCCTGATTACCGGCAAAGGCCAGACGTGTCAGCCCACGGAAGCCGTCCGGGCTATCGCCCTCAAAATAGCTGGCCAATAAAGGCACTGCGAAGCCGCTGATCAGGGCCGCACCGACTAAGGCCGTTGCACCTGCGCCGAACAACAGAACGGATAGATGCGGGCCTTCATTCCGGTCTGCGCGGTCGCGCATGACCCAAAATCCGTAGAATTGCAGGACCATGATCAGCGTGGCCCCACCATGGACCATGCGGTTGATCCCGGCCTCGTGGATGATCTCGCGCACAGCGTCCTCGGGAGTTCCTGCGTTCACCACCGGGTGATGCAACATGGCAAGCACCATCAAAAATCCGGTGCCGATTAAGACACCGCCCAGGATGCGATCCGGGGTGGTTTGAAAATGAGGGTTAGGCATTTGAATCTCTCCTGTCCAAGACCCCATAAGGCCTAAGCCTTTGACCGGGCGTGCCGCCAGCGCAGAAGGATCTGATCCGGACAGATGCGGATGATTGTCCGGAAGCGGGCTTGCCAGAGCCGCCTTGCCCCCGCAAAGCTGTCAGGGTCATGACCCGTCCGTCCTTTCCCGACGACACCCGCGCGGCGCGCACACAGCGCCAGATTTTCGACGCGTTTGCCGAACTGGTGCAGCGTGAGCGCTATGACAGCTTCAGCGTCACCGACATCGTTAATGAGGCTGGGATTGGACGATCCACTTTTTACGAGCACTACCGCGATAAGGACTCCGTTCTGCGCCTGAGTTTGCGCTTTCCCTTTGGGCCGCTGGCCCATCTCTTCTTTGGGGAGGAGCCCCGCGCGAATATTGTGTTCGCCCTGGACCATCTGTGGCAGCGCCGGGCCCTGGCGCGCATCATTCTGACCGAGCCGACGCGGTCCATCGCGGTTCAAACCTTGGTCGATCTGGCTGAGGACGGCGCACGGGATCGGGGGCTCGAACCGCAGGCTGGAAGCTTGCGGGCGGATATCGCCTTTAAAGCTCATGGAGCCATTGCCACGCTGGAAAGCTGGGTGAAAGGGCGGTTGCAGATGAATGCGGACGGCCTGGCGGAGGCGGTTTTCAATCACGCCCACATGGCCCTGAAAGTGGAGCGCTAGATATCCATGCCGGGTGGCTTCAGAGGTCTGATCGTCCTGCTGGTCTTCTGGAGTGTGTCAGTCGTGGCGCAGGCCCAGCCGGAGATGACTTTCAACTGCCGCTTTGACCCTGAAACCGGCGTGCTTCGGCTTATCGGTCCCACCGATGACAGCATGTTGAGCTGTGTTGAGGCCATGCCCGACGGTCGTGTCGAAACCATCCGGATCACCAGTACGGGCGGCGATGTGGGTACCGCGCTCTCCATTGCCGACATCATCGCCCGGTGGAATGTCCACCTCATCGTTGTGCGCGAGTGTAACTCGTCCTGCGCGAACTACTTCCTGCCCGTCGCCCGACGCGTCACCGCTTTGCCGCGCTCTACGATCATGCTTCATGGCTCGGTGGACCAGGGCCTTATTGCCCGCCTGGACGACGCAGACCAGCGGGCCGCGCTGCAGAGGGTTGCCGATCGTCAGGCGGCATTTGCTGAGCGCCACAATATCCCGCCCGGCTGGCTGCTTTATCGCAGGCAATATACGGGCGGCATCGGTGGTATCGAAGGCTTGCGTGGAGAGCTGTTTGGCGGGGTGCCTCTGACGCGTGCCAGCCGGCTGATCGTCGCCGAGCTTCTGTTTCGAAGCTGCCTTCCCCATGTTGAGCTGGACCCGTTTGAGGGGACAACCGCTGATCTTGCGTCTTCGATTGAAGCGGTCCGCGAGCGATTGGCGCGCCAGGGTGCCCATGTGAGTGGCAGCCTGCGGTGCACCTAAGGGTTCACATATGCCAGATCGTGGCGACTTTAGCTGGCCGTGAGCGTCTTTAAATGCCCCCGGATCATGTCTGCGAAGGTGGCAAGGACACGATCGGCGCTTTCATCCGTCGACAGACGCAAGCGGATCATAGGAGCCCACAGATGGCAGATGATAATGGCGGTGTCGGCCAGCTTTTTGGCGGGTGCGCCTGGTGCCAATGCCAGTAATCGCTGCGCCATCCTGTGCGCGTTGGCGCGCGTATTGTGCAGATCGGCCTCAGCGATTGCCGGATCGACGGCTGGCGCGCTAAGGACCGCCTCCAACCACGGGCGAGCCTCAACAAGCGAGAGCGTGTGAGTAAGCATATGCTCTACGCCGTCCACAATATCGTCGACACTCTTCGCGCCCTCCAGGCCACGCGTGAGGGCGTCATCAATGCTCGCCATTTCCGCAGCATAGAGACGGGCCAGGAGCGCAGAGCGGGTTGGGAAGAATTGGTAGAGCGACCCGATGGGCACGCCAGCGCGTGCCGCGACCTCAGAGGTCTTCAGTGCTGCCAGGCCCTTCTCCACCGTTAAGGCGCGCGCGGCCTCCAGGATTGCGGCGACCCGCTTGCGTCCGCGCGCTTGAACAGGCTCACGCCATTGGAAGGGAGTGGGATCCACCATGCTTGCTCATAACATGAGGGTATGTCATGTTCAAATATGAGAGATGATCATATTCAAGGTTTCCGATGACCCTGTTGAGCTTGCTTCTGAGTGCGAAAATTCTTGTGACTCTGATGTTTGTGGCGGGTCCCTTCTTGCTCTTGTCCGTTGAACGATTGAACGCGGCGATGGCCCCTCATTCGGCCAGCGCAATGATGTATCGCCTTTACGGCGTTGCGCTCCTGGCCTTGATCACAGCCTATGCTGCGGGTCTCCTTGCTGCCCAATCGGGACGCTTGCCCGTCGAAGTGGTCGCCATGGGGCTGGTGTCCAATTACGGCGCTGCCCTGACCCAGGCCGTGTTCCGCGTGACCGGATTTCAGCGTGTGTTGATGGGCTTCTTTGCGCTGGTCGGCACCGGCTTCGCGGTGGCCGCGCTCTATCCTGATGTTGCGTTGATGCGGGTGTGGTGACGCGGCTTAGGCATGCCTCTCCTCGCCCAGCATTCGGATCGCCCGGTCTGCGGCCTTAAGGAAGACCGGATCAGGATCGACCGCGTGTGCGTCCAAGAGCGCATCGGTGAGCTTGATGGCGTGGTCATCGCCGCTGGCAGCCGCACGCCGTGCAAGTCTGTGCGTCGAGTCCACGGCGTCCATGCCTGGATCATGGTCGGTGTGAAGTCCGGCGAAGGCGGCTTTCATGGCGCAGGCCGCTTCAAACACCCGGGTCAGTAAGGCGCGCGCTTCTGTTTCTGACAGCACGCATAGGAGCCGCCGCACGGATAGGGTCGCCGTGATCGCATGGCACCAGACGATGGCGGTATAGGGCGAGCGCGCTTCGGTCAGGAAGGCGTCCGCCAGCCTGTGCAGCATGACGTTGATGTGGAGTCCCATATCCCCGCTCATATTCACGCGCGCGACTTCATCGGCAAAGTCCGGCGCATTGAGCGCATGGCTCAGCCCCGCAGTGATGGACCCCACCGGCGCGCGCTGGTCCTCCGGGGCCGGCGTAATCGCGGCGAAGGCGATGTCTGGCGTAAGGGTGCCCAGGCCTCGGGTGGTGGGCCAGGCGGGGTCGCTGTAAAGCGCTGCCCAGCTGGCGAGCGCCCGCACCAGCTCACCCTGGCGGGCAGGGCTGTCGCGTCGCTCCAGGGCCCGGACCGCATGTCCAGTTCGGATCAAGCCGTGCAGAGCGGCCGACGCTGCCCCGGGGGTTAGGCGCGCAGTCCAGCGCTGGGCCAGCGCTTTCCAGCCGATATCTTTGCGCTCCTGATCCAGCCGGATGACCCAGTCCGCGTATCGGCCGGGCTGGCCGAGCGCAAGCGGCCAGTCTTCCGCCTGAAGCGCCTTTGTTTCCCGACCCGCCGGCAGACTCTGTCCACGGGCAATATGGCGTTGAACGAAGCGGGTGATGTCCCCCGTGAGCCCCATCGCATCCAGCGCTTCAACCGCCATGGGCCCATGATGAATATAGCTGTTTTGCAAGCTGGGTCCGTAGCCTGACAGGGCCCGAAAGGCCTCGTCCAGCGGGTCAGGTTTGGGCAGGAAGCGAAGGGGTTGATCCTTCAGAGCGCTGATAAAAGCGAGGTCGTTCATGGTGGGGCTCCGCCGGTGTGAAAGGGTCTTTGGGGCTTGACCAGACACAGCCTAAAAGCTCAAGTTCACTTAAGATCAAGATATTAGTTTGACAGAATTTCAGGGGGTTAGGGGTATGGGCCGGCGTGTCGAAACAACACTTCCCATCGGAGCCATCGCTGCCCGCACGGGCTTAAGCGTGTCAGCCATCCGGTATTATGAGGCACTCGGCCTTATCGCTTCGGAGCGCAGCGCAGGCGGTCAACGCCGCTTTGTGCGGGCCGTGATCCGGCGGCTTTCCTTCATCCTGATTGCCCAGAAGCTGGGCCTCAGCCTGGAGGAGATTGCCCAGGCACTAACCCGCTTACCCGAAGGGCGGACGCCAACCGCCAGCGACTGGGCGAAAATCTCCCAGCGCATTCGCAATCGCATCGACGATCAGATTGCCGCGCTGGAGCGCATGCGCGACCGGCTCGACGGCTGCATCGGCTGCGGCTGTCTCTCGCTTCAGGTCTGTGCGCTTTATAATCCGGGCGATGAGCAGGGCGTCACCGGGGCCGGTCCGCGCCGCGTCCTGGGTTAATCCAGACCTTGCCGCCTGATGGGCGTTTCAAGCGCGCGCTTGACTCTGGAACGCGTGAGAACAAAAATAGAACAAATGAGCCCATAAAGGCTCGATCAAAGCGTCAAAACAGGAGCCGTCCATGCCACGCGCAGCGAGCCGCCGCGCGATACAGCGCCCCTTTGACCCGCTGAACCGCCGGGCCGATCTGGAGCATTTGCGCGAGGCCATCGCCCAGCTGGAAAGCGAAGGTAAAGCTCAGGTGCGCACCCGCGCCCGCCTGGCTGCGCCAGATGTTCCAGCTCAAGCGGCCTGTGATCAGGGGGCGAATGACGATGTCCTGGCCGAGTTTCGCGCCCAGGCGGGGCTGCATGACCTGCGCCCGGGCGATTATCTCGACGCGCCGGCGGCCTATGCCTTCGCCACGCGCTGGCTGGCCGGTTTGCCGACTGATCGTCCCTTGGTCTGGGTACAGGCCCGCGGCGATATGCGGCTCGATTTCGGAGGGCCGTGTCCGGATGGCTTGGCAGACATGGGGCTCGACCCAGCCCGTTTGATCGGCGTGGAGGCGCGCTCTGGCGCGGATGCTTTATGGGCCATGGAAGAGGCGCTGAACGCCGGGGCTTTCGTGCTGGGCGAGGCGGGGGCGGCGCGCACCTATGACCTCACCGCCTCGCGCCGTCTGCACCGGGCGGCCTGTGAAAGCGGCGGGCAGATCCTGGTGATCCGGGCCCACGATGCGCAGGGGACCAGTGCCGCCCTGACGCGGTGGCGCGTGTCTGCAAGACCGGGGCAGGCGGCCCCGTGGCGCGGTGCCGGGGGCTTGCCGGGACTTGGGAGCTTACGGTTTTGCGCCGTGCTGGAACGTCGCCGGGGCGGGGCTCCGGGGCAGTTTGATTTGGAATGGGAAGATGATGCGATACGCAGCCTTGAGCCTGCCGCGCTGGCCGACCGAACGCCT
>JANQMI010000202.1 GCA_028280165.1 Oceanicaulis sp.
CGCTGCTTTTCCGGTTTGCGGATCGGGCTGTCGAGGATAATCGCCGCCTTCAGCGCATCGCCGAAATTGATCGCGGCTTTCAGCGCCGCAAAGCCGCCAAAGCTGTGACCGGCAAAGACCGGTGGGCCGGCTTCGAAGGCCCCACCATCGATACCGGCGGCGCGCGCGGCAGCGGCGTGATCATCCATGGTGTAGGCTTCGCGCCAGCCGCTTTCGCCCATGCCTGGTAAATCCGGTGCAACGACACGGCGGCCTTGGCGCGCCAGCAGTGGTCCGATGGCATCCCACCACCCCTTGTGAGCGGTGCCGCCATGCACGAGGATCACACCCGGAGCGCCGCGCGACCCCCAGGCCTTCCAAGCGATCTGAATGCCGTCGTGCTCGACCCGACCGGTATCGACGCGATCGGCCTGCGCATCGGTAAACCAATCCGGCGCGGGCACAGGCTCGCCATGAAATTCAACAAGGGGTGGAGGCAGCGGGGCGGTGCGGGTCATGGATCTCTGGGCCATCGAAGCAGGAGATGACGGTTAGGCCGCAAGGGCTTTGGGGTCAAATCGTGGGCGCATTCAGGGCCAGGGTTATCGGCACACCTCGTAGAAGGATCGAAACCAGCCGCTTCGCAATCTCGCGCGCTAACCTGCCGTTTACCCTAACCAATTCTGACCAGCCTCTACACCTCATCTTTACGCGGGGTGTGTCATATCGGGTCGCATCAACACGGGACGCCGGTGGCCGGGCACGGGGAAAACCTCGGTCCGGCACACCAAACACCGGCGAGCCTGAAGAACGACCGAAAAGGCGTGGGTGAGATGGCAAAGACAGTACTGGTCGTCGATGACGACCCGACACAGCGTCGCCTGTTACAGGCGGTTCTGGAAAAGCAGGGGCATCATGCACAATGTGCGGAGGACGGCGAAGCCGGCCTCGCCGCCGTCAAGCGTGGCGGGATTGACGTGGTCATGCTGGACATGGTCATGCCCGGCATGGACGGGATTGAAACCCTGGAGGCGATGAAGGCGTTTAGCGCCGAGCTTCCGGTGATCGTGCTGACCGCCCATGGCGGGATTGAAACCGTGGTCAAGGCCATGCGCGCCGGGGCTTGCGACTTCTTCGTTAAGCCCGCCAGCCCGGAGCGCATCGCGGTGTCGATCCGCAATGCTTTGAAGGTCAAGGATCTCTCAGGCGAAGTGAATCGCCTGAAGAAGACCAAGTCCGGCCAGCTGGGCTTTGGGGATATGATCGCTGGGGCCCCAGCCATGCGCCAGGTGGTGCGCTTGGGTGAGCGCGCGGCGAAGTCCAATATTCCGATCCTGATCACCGGTGAAAGCGGTGTGGGTAAAGAGTTGGTGGCCCGTTCCATCGCAGCCGCGTCCGACCGCGCCGGACGGCCTTTCGTGGCGGTGAACTGCGGGGCGATCCCGGAGAATCTCGTGGAGAGCACGCTCTTCGGTCACGAAAAGGGGGCCTTTACCGGCGCTGTGGCCAAGCATCTGGGTAAGTTCCAGGAAGCCGATGGTGGGACGCTCTTCCTCGACGAGATCGGCGAGTTGCCGCTCGACATGCAGGTCAAGCTATTGCGCGCTCTGCAGGAAGGCGAAGTCGATCCTGTGGGCGGTAAGCGTCCGGTCAAGGTCGACGTGCGTATCGTATCGGCCACCAACCGTGATCTGGCTGAGCAGGTGAAGGAAGGCCAGTTCCGCGAGGATCTCTTCTACCGCTTGAATGTCTTCCCGATCGAGGTGCCAAGCCTGGCGCAGCGCCGTGAGGACGTGCCGGCCCTGGTGCGCCACTTCATCGGCCGCTTCAACGCCCAGGAAGGCAAAGCGGTGCTCGATGCGGCAGCCGAGACCATGGACCTGCTGTCACGCCATGACTGGAAGGGCAATGTCCGCCAGCTGGAGAACGCGGTCTTCCGTGCCGTCGTGCTGTGCGATGGCGATTATCTGACGCCAGAGGACTTCCCGCAGATTTCCGGACTGACGCCCACGCTGGATGCTGCGCCGGTGGCTGCTGAAGGCGCGGCCCCGACTGAGCCGTCGGCCTTCGCCGAGGAGGATGACGGCGGCGTGGACATCCTCGACGCCGGGGGTCATCTGCGCTCGCTGGAAAATATCGAACGCGACCTGATTGCCTTTGCGATTGAGACGTATTCAGGCCGGATGGCTGAGGTGGCCCGCCGGCTGGGTGTGGGACGCTCCACGCTCTACCGCAAAGTCCGCGAGTATGATCTCGACGTGGACGGATATCGCGAAGCCGGCTGATCCTTCAGCCTATCTTTGCCAGCCAGAGCGCCCCGCCGGTCCCCTCCCGCGCGGGGCGTTTCTTATGGGAGATTTCCATAGAGCGGCTCTACCCATCGCCAGGCCTGTTAGGGCGCAAAGCGTTCGGGGAGTGGGAAGAGCGTGGTGAAGGTGGTGACTAGCGCTTCATCGCCTGAGACCTCCAGGCCGGCCGCTTTCGCATCGGACAGGGGCAGTCCGCCATAGACCATTCCGGCAATGAGGTTCGGATCGCCCGACACCGAAAAAGCGGGATCGGTGGCGTTTCCAATTTCTATGACCAACTCGCCGTCAGAAACCGTGAGCCAGTGGGGAATACCGTCCAAAGTCAGGCTGGCTGAGAAGCTAAGACCATCTGCTCGCTCGGCTGAAAACATCGTCCGAAACGAGAGCATGACCGATGCCGGACTCATCGGTTTACCCACGACCAGTCCGGGCGACTGGGCGGCCCAACGGCCCAATTCCTTGATCAAGGGTTCCAGCATCTTCCCCCAGGGCGTCAAGGCATAGACATGACTGGCTGCGGGTGGGGGCAGCTTCTCTCTGACCAGAACATGACCCGCTTCAAGCTCGTTGAGCCGCGTGGTGAGGATGTTGCTGCTGATCCCAGGCAAGGAGGCTTTCAAATCCGCGAATCGCTTTGGCCCGGGCACTAGCTCCCGAACGATCAAGAGCGCCCAACGTTCTCCAATTAAATCAAGTGCATGAGCAGTTGCGCAACCGTCGTCATAGGGCTTCTTCCGAGTCATAAAACGTAAAATAAATTCTTTTTTCGAATTTTCTAGTTGCTTTTTTGAACTTAATATCTCAACTCTAGTGTGGACATTTGGGAGATGGTCGTGACACGCAAGCTCTTTATCAATCTGCCGGTCTCAAACCTGCGGCGATCCCAGGCCTTCTATGAGGCACTCGGTTTTCAGAGCGATCCCGGTTTTTGCGATGAGACTGCGGTGGGAATGCGCATTGATGACACCCTGTTTCTGATGCTGCTGACGCCTACTAAGTTTGCAGACTTCGCACCCGCCCCCCAGACAGACACGAAAGCGACAACAGCAGTGCTAAACTGCCTGTCCTGTGAAAACCGCGAGGAGGTCGATGATTTGACTCAGCGAGCTGCGTCCCTTGGAGGTCTAACCGATTGGCGTGCACCGCAAGACTACGGGTTCATGTATGGCCGTGGTGTTCAAGACCCTGACGGCCATGTCTGGGAATTCATGTGGATGGACGAGGCCGCCATGGCCGCCCAGTCACAGTCCGTCGAATGACACCGGCCGATTAGTTGAGGAGAAACACCGTGGCTTATGTTGAAGGCTTCGTTGCCGCAGTTCCAACGGCAAACAAGGATGCCTTTATCAAGCACGCCGAGCTGGCACGGGAGGTCTTCCATGACTTTGGTGCGACCCAGCAAATCGAAAACTGGGGCGATGATGTGCCTAAAGGTGAGCACACCGACTTCTATCGCGCTGTTCAATGCGCTGAGGATGAGACCATCGTGTTTTCCTGGATCGTGTGGCCCGACAAAGCCACCCGCGACGCTGGCATGGAGAAGATGATGGCCGATCCGCGTATGGACCCGGCCAACAACCCCATGCCCTTTGACGGCAAGCGCATGATTTACGGCGGGTTCGAGCAAGTGCTCGCGAAAGGGCGATAGAATGGGCAGCAAGAGCAATGTCCGTACGAGCCTCTTTTTCGCTGATCGCATGGAGGAGGCTGTGACAAGCTATGTCAGCCTCATACCGGGCAGCGAAATTGAGCGTAAGATTAAGGTTGGCGAAGGCGGTTCGGTTAGCTTGTTCGAGTTTCACCTCGCCGGTGCGCCTTTCATGGCGTTTGCAGGAAACCCAGACTTCGTGTCCTCGTTCAGCTATTCAATCTCGGTGATGACCGAAGACCAGGATGAAACCGACAGGCTTTGGGCAGCGCTCGTTGAGGGGGGTGAGCCGAGCCAGTGCGGCTGGCTGACTGACCGGTTCGGGATCACCTGGCAAATCACGCCGCGACGACTAACCGAGCTGATGAGCGCAGGCGGTGACGTAGCGGCACGAGTTCAGGCCGCCATGATGGAAATGAGCAAGATTGACATTGCCAAGTTGGAGGTTGCGGCCGCTGGCTGATTGATCAGCCATCTTTGCCAGCCAAAGCGCCCCGCCGGTCCCCTCCCGCGCGGGGCGTTGAGACTAGAGGGTGGGATCGCCTTCTCTCCCTATTCTTTCCCGACGAAAGTCGGGACCCAGAGATCATAGAATGCCGCGCTGAGTGGCCCCTGGGTCCCGGCCTGCGCCGGGAAAGACAGGGGAGGAGATTCATATCTGGGACCTTCAAACCTACACCATCGTCATTCCCGCGCAGGCGGGAACCCAGGGATTCTCGGGTGTCAGCGCGCTCTGCTCGCACTTGCGCTAAAGAAGAGATGCGCTTCGGCCAAGAGGCCGATGAATGCAGGCTCAGCGCCTAAGACGGGACCCACGCCAGCTCGAAGCGCTCGCACACAACATCCAGATCGTCGGAATAGACAAAGCCCTCCCGCTCGGCTTCGCGGCTCCAGAATTTGCGGTGCTCGGTGATCCAGTAATCATAGGAGCGGTCTCCCTCGCCCTCGGCATAGGCAAAGTCCGCATCGACCTCGCGCACCGGCAGGATGTCGACGCGCGTCGTACGGATCACACAGGCCGGTGCGCCGCGCCCATCGGTGATCAGTGCCAAGTCGCCCACCCTGGGCAGCTCCTCTTCGGTATACCAGCGCGCCAAGCTGGCTGTGGCCTGCTTGGTCTGCGACAGCACCAGGGCCAATAGCTCATCGTGCATCACGCGGCTGTCACCGAAGGCATCGATATAGCGGGGCGCAGGCGCACGCTCACTGGTTTCGCGCTGGAAGCGTGCCCAGAAGGACCGGTAAGCCGCGTCGAAATCCTCGATCGGCTCGGGATAGTTCAGGATGGGCGCAAAGCTCGGGTGATCAGTCATCGTCCTTACCCCCATCAATCACCCGGAAGCCGCCGCGCCGGGGCGGTTGTGGCGCGGCTTGCTCGGACAGCGTCTGGGGCCGCGGGGGCGTATCTTCGGCAGGTGTGTCGGTCTGCGGTGGAGCGTCCGGCGCATCGCCGACCAGCTTCGGGGTAAAGCCTTTGCGGATGGCCCCGGATTTTGCAAGCGAGTCCACCGGATCAGGGGCCGGCGCATCGTCAACCTCAGCTATGATGTCGTCGTTGATATCGCGGGTGTTGGAGCGGCGCGGCGGGGCCTTGCGGCCTAACCCGCCCTTTGACCGGCTGCCGCTCTTGGGTTTAAAGCTCGAGCCGCGTTTAAAGCCGCTGGGGGCCTTGCCCTTGGCTTTCTTCTCGATCTCTTTGAGTTTGACCAGCTGAAGCCGCGATAGCGCTTCACCGTCTTCGCCCAGGCGCGGATCGGCAAACGCAGAGCCAAACTCACCCAGCCGCTCTTCGATCGAGCTCATAAACTCAGATTCCCAATCGGTCAGCTCTGTCCGGGCGGCCTCAGCGGCGTCACTGTC
>JANQMI010000204.1 GCA_028280165.1 Oceanicaulis sp.
GGTCGCCTCGCTCGGTGCGAAATTCATCGCGGTCGAGGATGAAGAGTTCAAGGCCGCAGAAACGGCGGGCGGCTACGCCAAAGAAATGAGCGATGCGTATAAGGCCAAGCAGGCTGAGCTCGTTGCCAACCACATCGCCAAACAGGACATTGTCATCACCACCGCGCTGATCCCGGGCCGTCCGGCACCGAAGCTGATCAGCAAGGCGATGATCGAATCCATGCGCCCTGGCTCGGTGATTATCGACATTGCCGCCGCCAATGGCGGGAATACCGATCTGACCGAAGCCGATAAGGTGGTGGAGCATAACGGTGTGAAAATTGCCGGTTTTTCCAACCTGCCGGGCCGCCTGCCGTCGGACGCCTCTCAGCTCCTGGCGAAGAATCTCGTCAATCTCTTCCCGCTCCTGATCAGTGATGACGGTGCACTAGCGCCGCACTGGGAAGATGACATTATTAAGGGCATGGCCCTCACCCAGGATGGTGAGGTCGTCCATGAGAGCCTTAAAGGAAGTTAAGTATGAAACGTCGTTTTACCCAGCTTGCCATTGCCGTTGTTGCCGTCGTAACCCTGTCTGCCTGCATCATCATCACCTCTGACAGCGAAGAGTTTGCCGCCGCACCGCCTGCGCCGGCCGAGGCAAGCGAAGCGTCCACCGCAGAATAATCCCTACGACACCCCGCCGCTGGAGGCCTGAAATGGAAGTCGATCCGAATATTTTCCGCCTGGCGATTTTCGTCCTGGCCGTCTTCGTTGGGTATTATGTGGTCTGGTCGGTCACGCCGGCCCTGCACACCCCGCTGATGAGTGTGACCAATGCGATCTCTTCGGTGATCATCGTTGGCGCGCTGATCGCTGCCGGGGCTGCCGCCGTCAGCGACGGAGCCCAATTCGCAAAGGGAGCCGGCATTCTCGCCGTAGCCCTGGCCAGCGTGAATATCTTCGGGGGCTTCCTGGTCACCCAGCGCATGCTCGCCATGTACAAGAAAAAAGACAAACCTGCGAAGGCGGAAGGCTGACCTGTCAGCGGCCAGCTGCACCGTGCGTTTAAACCCATCCTTAAAGTTCATCAGTCGAAAGACCGACCATGTCCGCTAATCTAGCTGCCCTGCTCTATCTCGGCTCCGGGATCCTCTTCATCATGGCCCTGCGCGGCCTGTCGAGCCCGGAAACCTCGCGCCAAGGCAATTATCTTGGCATGGCCGGTATGGCTCTGGCCGTCGGCACAAGCCTCTTCCTGGTGGAGCTCAATGGTCTGGCCTGGCTCTTGGTTGCCCTGGCCGTGGCTGTCGGGGGCGGCGCGGGCGCGATTATCGCCCGGCGTATCCCCATGACCGCCATGCCGCAGCTGGTGGCGGCCTTCCACTCTCTGGTGGGTCTGTGTGCGGTGCTGGTAGCCGCAGCGGCGCTTTACGAGCCAGCCGCCTTCGGTATTTCGAGCGGCGATTCCGGTGTGGAGCTCAATCAGCTGAAACTCCTGTCCCTGGTGGAATTGGCGCTGGGCACCGCGATTGGGGCCATCACATTCTCCGGCTCGGTTATCGCCTTCATGAAGCTGCAGGGCCTGATGAGTGGTGCGCCGATCGTGTTCAAAGGCCAGCACTGGCTGAATCTGGGCCTGGGCATCACTGTGGGCGTTTTCATCATCTTCCTGTCGGCGTCTGCCGGCGACAACAAGACCGCCTTCTGGATCATTACCCTGATCGCGCTGGTGCTCGGCGTTTTGCTGATCATCCCGATCGGCGGGGCCGACATGCCGGTCGTGGTGTCGATGCTGAACTCTTATTCGGGTTGGGCCGCCGCTGCGCTCGGCTTCACCTTGCAAAACAACGCGCTTCTGATCACTGGGGCCCTGGTGGGCTCATCAGGGGCCATCCTGTCCTACATCATGTGTAAGGGCATGAACCGCTCCTTCATCTCGGTGATCCTGGGCGGCTTTGGCGCGGACGGCGATGCCGCTGCGGCGACCGGCCCGGCTGACCGCACAGCTAAACAGGGCTCGGCTGAAGACGCGGCTTTCATCATGAAAAACGCCGGCAAGGTTATCATCGTGCCGGGCTATGGCATGGCCGTGGCTCAGGCTCAGCACGCGCTGAAAGAAATGGCCGATGCCCTCAAGCATGAAGGTGTGGACGTGTCCTACGCCATCCACCCGGTGGCAGGCCGCATGCCCGGCCATATGAATGTGCTGCTGGCCGAAGCCCAGGTGCCCTATGACGAAGTCTTCGAGCTGGAAGACATCAATAGCGAATTTGCCACCGCCGACGTGGTCTTCGTGATCGGGGCCAATGACGTGACCAACCCGGCTGCGGAAGACGATCCCGGCTCGCCCATCTATGGCATGCCGGTGCTGCAGGTCTGGAAGTCGAAAACTGTCTTCTTCATCAAGCGGTCGCTGGGCTCGGGCTATGCCGGCATCGAAAACCCGCTCTTCTTCCGCGACAACACCATGATGTTGCTCGGCGATGCCAAGAAGATGACCGAAAGCGTGGTGAAAGCGCTGGATTAAGGGATGGCGCTGAGCTGAACGAGGCGAGGCCCTGGTTGCGAATGCGGCTGGGGCCTTTTTCTTGGTCCTCCGGCACATCCGTGCCGTCGGTTCCTCGCTCACGCTGCGGGCGTCTGCCTGCCCCTGCGTAGGCAGGGGTTCGCCTTGCGACGCCTACGGCGTCGGGGTGCTTGGTTCTTTGGGGCCTTCGAGGCTTCCCATCTCTTCCCCGGCGAAGGCCGGGGCCCAGAGCCAGAGAACGCCGCGATCCATGATCCCTGGATCCCGACTTTCGTCGGGAAAGAGAGGTGGGTGGGAGTGCGGCTTTAGCCGCCCCGCACCCGCACCGTCTCCATCGCTGCGACACCCTCTCCCGGCATGGGCACCACGCCGTCCCCATCGGTATTCACCAGCACGGTTTCACACACGCCAACGCAGTGATCGTTCTGAAACAGCGCTAAGTCGATGCGATAGCTGGAGCGGCCGATATGGCCGATGCCAGCGGCGACGATAATGTCGCCGGGATAGTGGGCTTCGCGCAGATACTGGATGTGCACGTCGGCAATCAACATGCGCATCTGGTGTTGCTTACGCATCTCAAGGGGGAAGCACGCGCGGTTAAGCCGTGCGCGGCCTTCTTCGTAAAAGCTGCCGATCGCCACATTATTGATATGGCCCAGCGTATCGAGATCGCGAAAGCGCGACGGCACGGTCACGGTGAGCGGGTAGTTTTCGATCTCGAGGCGATAGGCGGCGGGCTTCATGGCAGGTCCTTCAGGTTGAGGCCTGCCTTATGGCAAGGGGTGCGACCTTTTGGAAGGGGCGCTATCGCAATTCGTACGCTCTCTTCCCCGGCGGAGGCCGGGGCCCAGAACCTTCAAGGGCTGAGCCCTGTCTTCAACTGGGTCCCGGCCTTCGCCGGGAAAGAGAAAACTAGGGGGTTACAACACCCGCTCCACCGCATCGGCCCACCCCGCCAGGCGGCGCATGCGGGTCATCGCGTCCATCTTGGGCGTAAACCGCCGGTCCTCGCGCCATAGGTTACGCGCGTCTTCAATCGAGCTATAGATGCCCGCGCCGAGCCCGGCCAGAAACGCCGCCCCCCAGGCGGTGCATTCCGCATTATGGGGGCAGATCGTCTCCACCGCACACAGATCGGCCAGGCGTTGCATCAGCGCAGAGTTGACGGTCATACCGCCATCCACTTTCAGGGTTGAGACTTCCACCCCGTCCGCAGCCATGGCCACCAGCAGATCGTGGGTCTGATAAGCGACCGAATCCAGCGCCGCGCGGGCGATTTCTGCCCGGCCAGACCCGCGCGTCAGACCCACCAGAGCCCCACGGGCATCCGGATTCCAGTAAGGCGCGCCGAGCCCGGAAAAGGCCGGCACCAGATACACACCGCCCTCAGGGTCGGCATCGGCCGCCAGCGCTTCGATCTCGCTGGCCTTGGCGATCAGGCCTAAACCATCGCGCACCCATTGCACCGTTGCTCCGGCAGACAGGACTGAACCCTCCAGCGCAAACCGGCTTTCGCCCTTGATCCTCCAGGCCGTGGTGGCGAGCAGGCGATTGGTGGAGGCCACAACCGTGTCGCCCGTATGGACCAGCATGAAAGCCCCGGTCCCATAGGTCGATTTCATCTCACCCGGTTTCAGGCAGGCTTGGCCAATAGCGGCGGCCTGTTGGTCGCCCGCCGCCCCGGTGATGGGAATGGACCGACCAAAGATTGACGGCTCGCTCTGCCCCATCTCACCGGCGCTGTCGACGACGGTCGGCAGAATTGCGGCGGGAATGTTGAAGACGTCCAACAGGTCCGCATCCCAGTCTCCGGCTCTCAGGCCGTAAAGGCTGGTTCGGCTGGCATTGGTCGCTTCGATCACGTGGATCGCCCCGCCGGTGAGCCGCCAGATCAAGAAGCTATCAATCGTGCCAAACGCCAGATCGCCTCGCTCAGCTTTCTCCCGGGCTCCCGGTATATGATCGAGGATCCAGGCAAGCTTGGTGGCAGAGAAATACGGGTCGAGCACCAAACCCGCGCGCTCGGCCACCAGCTTTTCATGGGCCGCACGGCGCAATACAGCACACGCTTCAGCGGTTCGGCGATCCTGCCAGACGATGGCGTTGTGAATGGGCCGGCCCGTCGCCCGGTCCCAAACCAGGGTGGTTTCGCGCTGATTGGTGACACCGATCGCCTGGACTTCGAATCCTGTGCTTTCAGCCTTATTCACGGCTTCGCGCGCGGTGGACAGAACCGTCGCCCAGATCACTTCGGGATCATGCTCCACCCAACCAGGCTCCGGGAAGATCTGCGGAAATTCCTTCTGGGCACTGGCCACCAGATTGGCCTGAAGATCAAACACAAGCGCGCGGCTGGACGTTGTGCCCTGATCAATAGCAAGGAGCGCAGGTGTGGCCATGGCAGATCGTCTCTCATCGGTTATGGTGCCCCCAAGCTAAGCCATGATTGCGCCAAGGAGAACGCCGTCGATGGAGTTCCAACCCGAAGCCCTGTCCTCACCTACCGGTGCCACGCTCAATTGGCGCGCATTGGCCGCTGATGACGATGCGAAAGCCACCGTCCAGATCCATCACGGGCTGTCAGAGCATTGTGCCCGCTATCAGCGCTTTGCGCGCTTTCTGGCAGCGCGCGGCTTCAACGTCGTGGCCCATGATCATCGTGGCCATGGCTCCACCACGGCAGACGATGCGCCGATTGGCGTGTTCGCCGACAAGCAAGGTTGGGCGGCCGTGATTGATGATGTGCAAGCCGTTGAAACGGCTGCGCGTCAACGCTTCGGCGCATTGCCCCACATCATTTTCGGTCACTCCATGGGCGGGGTGATTGCCATGAACCACGCCATGGCGCGCCAGGGCGAGATTGCCGGCCTGGCGGTCTGGAACGCCAATCTGGCCCTTGGCAGCCGGGCCAGCCTGATGCGCGTTGTCCTGGGTCTGGAGGGCCTGTTCAAGACACGCACTTCGGTCTCCACCTGGATGGATGCGCTCGCGTTTAAGGCCTGGGGCAAGCAGGTGAAAAACGCGCGCACGGCGTTCGATTGGCTATCCCGCCTTCCCGAAGAGGTGGATGCCTATGTCGATGATCCGCTGTGCGGCGGCCCCGCTTCGATCTCGCTCTGGCATGACCTGATCGAATTGTCAGAGCGGGGCGCGGACGAGCACCGCACCCGCGCCATGCGCCTGGATCTGCCGATCCACATGGCTGCGGGTGGCGACGACCCAGCCACCGATAAAGGCGAGGCGATGAACACACTGAAGGCCCGGCTTTACAATGCGCGCTTCAGCGATGCGACCATGCGCTTTGATCCCAAGGGTCGCCATGAAACGCTGAATGATGAAGGCTATCAGGACGCCATGGCCGACTTTGCCAGCTGGGCCGAGCGGGTTGCCGGTCAAGCGGACTAGCCCTGACCCCTCCCTCCCCTTGAGGGGGGGGGGGTGAGGTCGTGAGGCGAAAGAACGGCCACACAGGGTCGGGTGGGGCGCAGCGCCGATGCTCTGCAATCATCACCCCCTCCGTCAGCGAAGCTGACACCTCCCCCATCAAGGGGGAGGACGGGTAAGATGCATCAACCTTGTCTAGTCAAAATGGAAGACCCATCGTCCCTCCCCTTGATGGGGAGGGTGGCCCGAAGGGTCGGGTGGGGTGGACCGCCGCCTAGACCACCGTCAACGGCCCATGGTCATCGCAATGGCCATCATGAGGGTGGTGCAGGCGTCCATCGACCAGATAGCAGACATGATCGCCATGGGGCACGGCTTCGTGACCACAGCCTGGGCCATGGACATGGTCATGGGCATGGCCCAGCGCGTCGCTGACAGGGGCGCAGCCGTCAGGGTTGATCGCGCTGATTTCAATCACATGCTCGTCGACATGATCCTCATGGGGGTGATGCAGATGGCCATCGTGCAGATAGTCCACGTGATCGCCATGCTGAACGGCGGTGTGGCCACAGCCCGGGCCATGCTGATGCGGGTGATTGTCGTGCTTATTACAAGCCATGAGTTTGCTCCACGCTCGACGCGCGTGCGCATTCGCACACGTCATTGCGATCAGCGTTACCCCATTGCGAGCTTGCAATACAATTACCGTAATTGAGTTACGGTAACATCATAACATACCGTTTTTTATCAGATTTCAACGCCTAGATGGATTTCGCGTCGCGCAGCTCTTCCAGCTGGTGGGCGATCAGAGCCGGCAGGAGCCACATCGTCTCCTTGGTCGGCTTGCCGTCGCCCAGGCGAAGGATATTGCGATAGAAAAACGCCATGCTGGCAAAGCCATTGGCCGCCTTGATCACCTCATTGTCTGAGGTCGGGCCCCACCGGCCTGACCCCAGCACGAGACCCTTTTCATAGGCTTCAAAACGGTCAATCTCACCGGAAATCAAACGCTTGGGGGCCTCCACATCCACGCACAGCGGACGGCCCACCCCGACCATGGCGACGCCCGCCTCCAGCGCCTCTTCCATCGCTGCCCTGGTCCGGAAGCCACCGGTGACCATCACCGGCGTCTTGGCCGCTTTGATCACCTCTTCGGCATAGGCCATGAAATAGGCTTCGCGGGCCTTGGTGCTTTCACGCACTTCGCCCTCGAACACCGGCTCGGTGCCTTCCAGACCCATCATGCGCGGCTGCTCGTAATTGCCGCCGGAAATCTCCAGAAGGTCAACGTTTTCAGCGTCTAGAAGAGAAACAACCTTCAAGCAGTCGTCAAAGCTGAAGCCGCCTTTCTGGAAGTCAGAGGAGTTGAGCTTCACGCTGACCACCTTGTTCGGCCCCACGGCGTCGCGCACCGCCCGGACCGCTTCAATGAACACGCGCGCCCGGTTCTCCAGCGACCCGCCCCATTCATCATCGCGTTGATTCACAAGCGGATTGAGGAATTCGCTGATCAGATAGCCATGGGCGGCATGGACCTGAACGCCGTCAAAGCCGGCATCGCAGAGCGTTTTTGCTGTGACGGCGAAGCGCGAGATAACGTCTTGAATTTCCTCGACCGTGAGCGCCCGTGGTTCAGCAAACAGGCCGCCGGGCAGCTTCACCGCAACCGCGGACGGTCCGACCGGTTCCGGCGCAATACTGGCCGGGGTTTGGCGGCCGGCGTGGGAAATCTGAGCAATCGCCACCGTCCCGCCGGTCTTAGCGGCGTCGGCATAGGCCTTCAGGCCCGCCATGGCGTCGGCATCCTGCGGCCCATCCACAACGACATTCGCGGGACGTTCGCGATAGCGCCGATCAATCATGATGTTACCGGTCAGGCTCATCCCGACCCCACCCTCAGCCCAGGCGCGATAGGCCCGGGCGATGCGCGCACCTGCGCGGCCTTTATGTTCGGCGAGACCTTCGGTCATGGCCGCCTTCGCCAGACGGTTGGGAATTTTCACCCCGCATGGCAGGGTAAGTTCAGATCCCAAATCAGAGCTCATCGGTAAGCCTCATATGATTGAAACAATTCAGAAACAGCCCGGGCTGGGCCTTCGCCGTATGTTCGCCCGACACCTTGCGCGCCAAGCTGGGGCTAAAGTTATGTCGCCGGAGAACCCGCGCCAACTCTCGCGCGCACGTATCGATGCGGGCGGGGATCGTGCGCCCATCGCGCCGGGTGTAACGGTCAGCGAGATCGAGGTGGTGAACCGTCCGGCCCTGCATTTCCGGCCTGAAAAGGCGCGCCCGGGCGGGCTCTTATTTTTGCACGGCGGCGGCTATTGCATTGGCTCGCCGCAGAGCCATAAACCCTATGTCTCTCAACTGGCTAGGGCTTTCAATATCGAAGCCTGGTCGCTGGATTATCGTCTGGCCCCAGAGCATGTTTGCCCCGCTGCGATTGAAGATGGCAGCGACGCGCTGGCGGACTTGCGCGCCAAAATCGACGGTCCGCTCATCGTCTCCGGCGACAGTGCCGGCGGGGGTTTGACCCTGGCCAGCGTGATCCGGCACCGCGATGCCGGGCGGGCCATGCCCGATGGCCTGTTTTTGATCTCACCCTGGGTCGACCTGTCGGGCTCGGGCGAGAGCGTGAAGACCCGGGCCAGTGCTGACCCGATGCTCAAACCCCATTATCTAGAGCAAGGCGGCGCGCTGTATCTGGATGGGCGTGATGCACAAGACCCTGAAGCTTCACCGCTTTTTGCTGATCTGGCAGATCTTCCGCCGACGCTGATTCAGGTGGGCGAGGATGAAATTCTCTATGACGATTCCATCCGCCTGACCGAAAAAATGCAGGCCGCGGGCGTCGACGTCACCTGCGAGGTCTGGCAGGCGATGTGGCATGATTTTCAATTATTTGGCCAGATTTTGCCTGAGGCGGCAGTGTCGCTAAGACATGTCCGGGCCTGGGGCGAACGGCTGTTCTAGGCTGCAGCAACCCTCTCCCTCCCCCTTGTGGGGGTTGAGCAGTAAAACTGATCAACGGGCCGGAGCTTTAGCTCCGGGTCGGGTGGGGGGCAGCGCCGGCGCCTGACGATCTGCACCCCACCCGTCAGCTGCGCTGACACCCTCCCCATCAAGGGGAGGGATGACACATTTCATAATGGATTTGGGTCTCAGCGACCTGCGATAAAGTGTTTCTAAATCAAACACTTTCGTCATCATGAACTGGATTCAGGACCCAGTGGAAACCAATGCGTAGCTGGGTCCCAAATCCAGTTTGGGATGACGAATGAGGGTAGTGAAATGGAGCTCTACCCCACCACCCAGCTGTCGCGATCATCGCCCTTCAGCGTCATCGCGAAGGCGGTCGCGAGGCCGGACCAGTTCTGGGTGATCACGCCGTCTTCGGTCTTGTACCAGCTGGGGCAATCCTCCGCCCAGACGGTGTCTGCCAGGCGGGCTTGAAGCTTGTCATTAAAGGCTTTTTCGGCTTCATGCGAAATGGACAGCGCGGAGATATCCTCGCCGAGCAGGCGCTCAATCTGACGGCGGACATATTCGCTCTGGCGCTCCAGCATGAAGATGATGGAGTTGTGGCCCAGATTGGTGTTCGGCCCGTAGAGCATGAAAAGATTGGGAAATTCGCTCACCGCGACACCGCGATACGCGCGCGGGCTGCTGCCCCAGACCTCTCTCAGGCTGCGCCCCTCGCCATTCATCACCTCCAGCGTCGGCAGGAAGTCGGTGGTCTTAAACCCGGTCGCAAGCACGAGGATATCTGCGGTGAGATCACCGGATATTTCGGTGCCGGAACTCTGCGCTGTGGCGATGCGCGGGGGGCGTTCGGTGAGCTTCACGTGATCGCGCTGCAAGACCTGCAGATAATCGTTGGACAACAGGATTCGCTTACAACCCGGCGCGTAGTCCGGCATCAGCTTTTCGCGCAATTTTTCATCCGGCACGGCCTTGCGGATCAGCGTCCTCAAGCGCCAGTGCGTGTAGCGGCTCGCCAGCGAGCGAGAGCGGAAGGCCGGGTAGCGCGCCTCGTGAATGAGGAAGCTGATCATGCGATAGAGCCGGTGCCAGCCCGGGACGTGGCGGAAGGCCCATTGCTCGACCCGGGTGAAGGCCCGGTCCGGCTTTGGGATCACCCAATTGGGCGTGCGCTGAAACACGGTCAGCGCTTGGGCCTGATCGGCGATCTTGGGCAGGATCTGAACCGCGCTGGCGGCATTGCCGATCAGGGCCACGCGCTTGCCGGTGAAGTCGAGGCTGTCATCCCATTGCGCGCTATGGATCACCGGGCCTTCAAATTGGTCGAGCCCCTCAAGGGGCGGGGTGAAGGGCTCGGTGAGCTGACCCACTGCGCTGATCACCGCGCGGGCTGTGGTCTCAGACCCGTCGGCGAAGCGCACCGTCCACCGCCCGGCCTTCGCCTCGAAGCCCAGCGTCTCGACGCTTCGCTCGAACACCAGATGATCAGTCAACCCAAAGGCCTCAGCGGCGCGTTCCAGATAAGCCAGGATCTCCGGCTGGGGCGAGAATTTTCGCGACCAGTCCGGGTTCAGGAAGAAGGAGTAAGAGTAGAGATGGCTCGGCACATCACAGGCCGCGCCCGGATAGGTGTTGGCCCGCCAAACCCCGCCCACCCCGCTGGCGCGGTCGACGATGGCAAAGCGCTCCACGCCTGCGCGCTTCAGCTGGCGGCCCATGGCCAGGCCCGCAAAGCCGGCCCCGATGATCAAGACGTCGAGATCGCCGGTCAGGCCCGCCTTAGCGGTCGTCGCTGGCATACATTTCGTCCACGACCTGCTTATTGCGGTCGATCACCACATTGCGGCGCACTTTCAAAGTGGGGGTTAGCTCCCCATCATCGACGCTCAGCGGTTTATCCAGAACGCGGAATTTTCGAATGTTTTCAACACGCGCATAGCGGTTATTCACCTCATCGACCGTGCGCTGCAGCGAGGCGGCCGCCTCATCAGACGCACGCGCCTCGTCCACACTCAGGCCCGCCTTCTCGGCAAAGCCGGCAAGCGCGTCTTCGGAGATGGTCAGCAAGGCAGTCAGATAGTGACGGCCGTCGCCCACCACCACGGCATGCTCGACCAGCTCGCCATTCATCAGATCGGTTTCGATATTGGCGGGCGTAATATTCTTGCCGCCGGAGGTGATGATGATGTCCTTGATCCGGCCGGTGATGAAGACGAAGCCGTCCTCATCAATCTTCACCACATCGCCGGTTTTCATCCAGCCATCGCCGGTGAAGGTGTTCGCCGTGGCCTCGTTATTTTTCATATAGCCGACAAAGACATTCGGGCCTTTGACCTGGAGTTCGCCCTCTTCGGAGACGCGCGCCTCCATGCCCTCAATCATCTTGCCGACCGACCCAAAACGCACCGCGCCAGGGCGGCTGAACGAGGTGGGCGCACTGGTTTCAGACTGGCCATAGCCCTCATAGATGATCAGATCGAGGCTGGCGAAAAAGCGTAAAACCTCTGGCGAAATCGGCGCGGCCCCTGAGATCAGCATGCGCGCCTGGTCCAGGCCCAGCGCCGCTTTGACCTTGCCCAGCGCCAGCCGATCCGCCAGGCCCTTCTTGAACTTTAGCAGACCGCCCGGCTCACGCCCGGCCAGGATGGCGTCGTTATAGGCTCCGGCGGTTTTCATGGCCCAGGCGATAATCTTGGCCCGGGCCCCCGTGGCCTCGCCGATACGGGCGCGCAGGGTCTCGTGCATCTTCTCCCACACCCGCGGCACGCCGAAGAAGACCGCTGGACGCACGCTTTGCAGGTCCTCGCCCAGCTGCTCCATGGAGCGGGCAAAGTGCAAGGTGGAGCCTGACTTGATGTGGTTGTGCACGCTTTGCTGCTGCTCGGCGATATGGGCGATCGGCAGGTAGGACAGGCCCCGGTCGCCATCGCGGTTCTCGAACATGTGGCTGAGCATGGCCGACGACCAGCTGATATTGCCGTGGCTGAGCATCACCGCCTTGGGCGGACCGGTGGTGCCCGAGGTGTAGATCAGCGACCCGATGGTTTCTTCGCCGATGGCTTTAAGGCGCTCGGACACCGCATCGTCGTGATCCTCAACCCCCAGCGCCAGGAATTGGCCCCAGGTGAGCACGTCCGGATGATCGACATTCGCGCCATCCATCACGACGATATGTTCCAGCTTCGGGCATTCGGCTTTCAGGCCCAAGGCTTGCTCGACATGGTCGGCGGTTTCCACCAGGAAGACCGGGCTTTCAGAATGCTGGAGAATATAGGCGATTTCAGGCGGCGAGCTGGTCCAATAGACCCCGGCGGGGCGTCCGCCCACCATCATCGCGGCGATGGCCATAGTGGTCCATTCGGGACGGTTGAAGCCCAGGATCGCCACCGCATCATCGGCCGCCACCCCCAGGGCGATCAGCGCGCGGGCGGCTTTGCGGGTCTCGTCGGCATAGCCTTTCCAGCTGGTGGGCTCCCAGCCCGAGCCATTATGGACGCAATAGGCGGGCGCATCAGAATGGGTTCTGCCGCGTTCCAATAGCCGGGCTGGCGTGGATGGAAACAGCTCATCTTCCCCAATGCGTGGCAGCTCGCTGGCGCTCGCCTCCATAGTCGTCCTCCTTATTTGGTTAGGTTTAGTGCAGTCCCATCAGATCTCGGGCTTCTGCGGGGCTGGCAACTTCGCGTCCCGCATTGCGGGCGCAGCGGGCCAGGGCCTCGATCAGCTGACCATTGCCCGACGCGCGCTCGCCGTCGGGCAGGTAAAACGTATCTTCCAAGCCGGTGCGCAACATACCACCCAGCTCAGCCGTGCGCTGATGCACCGGCCAGATCTCCTGACGCCCGATCAGCGTGGTTTGCCAGGGGTCGCCGTCGCGCTTATAGCGCAGCAAAAGCTCCAGCAAGTCCGCGTCAACCGGCATGCCCGAGGCCACGCCCATCACGAAGTTATAGTGCGCGGCCGGGGCCATGCCGTTTTCGATATACATATTCACACAGCGCACGATGCCGACATCGAAGCATTCAAACTCGGGATGGGCACCCACCTCATTCATGGCATCGACCATGGTCTGAACCTTCTCCACCGGGTTGTCGAACATCATCGGCGGCCAGGCCCATGATCCATCGCGCTTCAGCTTCAGATAGTTCAGCGATCCGGCATTACACGCGGCGATTTCCGGTTTGACGCGTTTCACGCACGCCACAGGGCCCGACACGTCCGGTCCGACAATGCCGGTGGTGGAGTTGATGATCACACCCGGACAGGCGTCCCGAATGGCCTCGACAATGGCACCGGCCACCTCCGGGTCCCAGCTTGGCCACCCGCCATGATCGGGCTCCTGAATGCGATAATGCACATGCATCACGCTGGCTCCGGCATCGGAGGCTTCGCGCGCGCTGGCCGCCATCTCTTCCGGGGTCACCGGCACTGGATGGGTTTTCGGATTGGTCAGCACGCCGTTGAGCGCACAGGTGAGTACCGCTTTGGTCATGGGTTTAATCCTGCGATTTCAGATCAAGCTCGATCAAGACAAATCCGCCCGAAGCCTGGCGGCCTTCTGCAGCATGCACTGCAGCAACAACCCCATCGGCCTCGGCGGTCAGGCGCATTTCCATCTTCATGGCTTCCATCACGGCCACCACGTCACCCGCCGACACCGTGTCGCCTGGCTTGACGTTCACAGCGACGACAGCGCCGGAAACGGGGGCCAGGATTTTGGACGGATCAGAGGCGACCGCATCGCGCCAGGGGCTGGCTTCGCGCACAATCACCATGCGCTGCGGCATGGCGATATGAAGCCCGCCATCCGCAAGCTCAGCAGCGGGTATGACCATTTCACGGCCGTTCAGGCGCAGCTGGATGGCGTCCGTCCAGTGGTCCAGCACCAAGGCCTGCGCGTGATCGTCGCCGCGCGTGGCAACCACCCCGCCCTCGCGGCTTTGTTCAATCTCGACCCGCTCGACCCCATCATCCACCTCGAGATCGAGCGAGAAATGGCGCACAGAGCTGGAGCGAAGTTCAGGCGTGTGCGTGCCGCCAAAATCGGCAGCCGCCACAGCCAAGGCTTCAAAGGGGACCGGGAGGGGCGCAAATGGCCCGCTTTCGCTTTCCGCCCAGGTATCCAGGTCGCTGGTATGGACCGCGCCGGCGCGAAAAGCGGGGGAGTCCAGAAGCTGAATCAGGAAGTCGCGATTGGTGGTCACGCCCAGCAAAGGCGCGTCGCGCAGATGGGTGATCAGACACGCGATGGCGTCCTCGCGCGTCTCGCCGCGGCCAATCAATTTAGCGATCATCGGATCATAGTCGGTCCCAATGTGATCACCGGTCTGGTAGCCGATATCGGTGCGCACCCCCGGCGTGCGGCCTTCGGGATCATAGTGCGCGATCACGCCCGATTGGGGCGTGAAACCGGCCATGGGGTCTTCCGCGTACAGGCGCACCTCAATCGCATGGCCCACAAAGCCCTCCGGTTCGGGGTCTGTGACCGCCAGGACCTGACCCGCCGCGACATCGAACTGCCATTGGACCAGATTGAAATAGGTGATGGCCTCGGTCACGGTGTGCTCCACCTGGAGCCGGGTATTCATTTCCAGGAAGAAATACTGGCCATCCTCATCCAGCAGGAATTCCACCGTGCCCGCGCCGACATAGTCCACGGCCTTGGCCGCCGCGACCGCGTCCGCGCCCATGCGAGCGCGCAAATCTGAGTCCACGGCGGGCGATGGGGCTTCTTCGATCACCTTCTGGCGGCGGCGCTGGGCCGAGCAATCGCGCTCGCCCAAATGGATCGTATTGCCATGCGTGTCGGCGAAGACTTGAATCTCCACATGGCGGCCGCGCTCGACAAAGCGCTCTAAAAGC
>JANQMI010000132.1 GCA_028280165.1 Oceanicaulis sp.
CTGCGGGCTCCGCAATATGTCCGGGTGCCCGACCCGTGCCGGGCGCTGATCGGGCACGCCGAGCGCGCGCTTGTGATCGAATGCTCGCATACGGACACCGCACCGCCCTACTGGGTGCTCTCCGACCCGGATGTGCTCAACAATCACGGGCTCCACAACGGACGCAATGCTCAAACCGCGCTGACCTTGATGGACCGGCTCAGCACCGGTGGGGATATTGTTATCGACTACTCCACCCAGGTGTGGGCTGAGGGTGGAGACGACCGTCGCACAATCGCCGAGCTTTTACGCTATTTCGCGCCACCCTTTGCGTGGATCTGGATTGCGGCGGGCCTGCTTTTCGGCCTGGCCTGGTGGCGGGGCGCTGTGCGTGACCGCCCTGTTGTGTCGGTCTTTGACCATGGCCACCGCGGGGCGAGATCCACCGTGATGTCTGCGCAGGCGCGCCTGATGCGCAATACCGGCCGCGATGGGGCGCTCTTGCGCGTGCTCGCCCACCAGCGCGTCTTGTCGCTCTGTGAGCGGCTGCTGGGGCGCGATGACCGCACATCCAATCGCCAATCCCGCATGCTGGCCTTTGTTGAGCGTCGAAATCCAGATCTTGCCCATCGCTTGACCAGCGTCCTGGAGGACACCCAAGCCGTGCCGGACCGTCTAGCACCCGGGGCCGCGATTGCCCTGCTCACCCGTCTTGAAACAGCATATGAAGAGGCTCGCCAGCTCGCATGACTCAACTGACCCTCGAGCAATTCGCAGAGCGCGCCAGCGCCATGCGTGCCGAAATCGCCAAGGCCGTCCGGGGCCAGGCTGAAGCCGTTGACCATCTCATGGTCTCTACGTTCGCGCGGGGGCACTGCCTTCTGGAGGGCCCGCCCGGGACGGCAAAAACTCTGCTCGCACGAAGCTTCTCAGCGGCCTTGTCGCTTCAGTTCGGGCGCATTCAATTTACCCCAGATCTGATGCCGGGCGATGTTTTGGGGGCCAATCTGTTTGAGTTTGCGACCAGTGAGTTCCGTCTGGTCAAAGGTCCGGTGTTCACCGACATCCTGCTGGCCGACGAAATCAACCGCGCACCGCCCAAGACCCAGGCGGCCCTGCTTCAGGCCATGAATGAGCGCGTGGTCACGATTGATGGCGTGGACCATCAGCTTGGGGCCTATTTCCAGGTCATCGCCACCCAGAACCCCATTGAGCAGCAGGGCACCTATCCCTTGCCTGAGGCGCAGAATGATCGCTTCTTGTTCAAGGTGCTCATCGACTACCCCGATCGCGATGTCGAGCTGGATATCCTGCAGCGTCATGCGGCTCAGCCCCTCGATGTTGGCGTGCGGACCGACGCGATCAACGCCGTGATGACGGCCAGCGATCTCGACGCGGCCCGGGCGCTCATCGATTCCATTCGTCTGGATGAGAAAATCCTCGCCTATATCGTCGATCTTGTGCGCGCCACGCGCGATGATCCGGATATTCGCGAAGGCGCGTCGACACGGGCGGCGGATGCCATTGCTGCAGCGGTCCGGGCGGCCGCAGCGCTCGATGGGCGCGATTACGCCATTCCCGATGACGTGCAGGCGCTGATCCTCCCGGCCCTGCGCCACCGCATCATGCTGGGCCCGAGCGCCGAGATTGAGGGTCGAACCGCGGACGATGTCCTGAAAGCGGTGATTGCGCGCATCGAGGTGCCGCGCTGATGCGACCCGCCCCGCGCCTTCTTCTGATGGCGGTGGTTGCGCTGGTGGTGTCCGGCCTCACCCTGCCTTTGGGCAATCTGTCCTTGCTGCCGCTGATTGTGGTGCTTGTGGCGATGGCGCTAGACCTCGCTGTGAGCCTGCGGCGGGTCCCAGCTTTGGCGTTGCAGGGGGTTCGTCAGATTTTCATCGGTGAGACCCGCCAGGCCATCCTCGGCCTGGACCGCACAGCGCCGGCTGGATTGCGGGTCAGGTTTGACTGGCCGGAGGGTTTAAGCGGGCCTGACACGCTGGAGATCGCGCCCGGCGCAGAGTCTGTTGAGGTGACGCTGACCGGTGTGGCGCGCGGGGCCTGGCAGATGGACCGAATCTACTTGTCCTGGGTGTCCCGATTGGGCCTTGTAGAGTTTACGCCCCGCCCTAGGCTCGGCTTAGACGTCACCGTGTTGCCTGATGTGCGCCCCGCATCCAGCGGTCAAATTGATCTGGCCGTTCATGCCAGCCTGCATGGTCAGAAAGAAAGCGTGGCTGAGGGCGAAGGCTCTGAATTCCATCAGCTGCGGGATCATCAGCCTGGGGAGAGCTTAAGGCGCGTGGACTGGAAGCGCTCTGCACGCCAGCGCCGCTTGTTGGCCAAGGAGACCCGGGCGGAGCGCAATCATAATGTCGTGGCGGTGATCGATTCCGGCTATCTGATGCGTGAGACGATTGCCGGCATGGCCAAGCTGGACCACGCGATTAATGCGTGCCTGGCGCTGGCTTGGGCCGCGGCCGTCGGTGGCGATCGTGTGGGATTGTTCACCTATGACAGCGTTCCGCGCATCTGGTCGCCGCCAGAGCCGGGCCGCCAGGCCTTTCCAAAGATGCGCCAGACGCTAGCGGAGCTGGCCTATGACGATCGCCAGAGCAATCCAACCCTGGCCTTGGCTACCCTGGGCGATCGATTGCGCCGGCGCAGCCTGATCGTGGTGTTTTCCGATTTCATTGATACGACCACGTCTGAATTGATGGTTGAGCAATTGGCGCTGCTTTCACGCCGCCATCTGGTGATCTTCGTCGCCTTGCGCGACCCTGAAACCGATGACGCAGCCCTTCGCTCCGCAGGGTCGCTGGATGAGGCGGGCCGCGCCATTGCCGCGTTCGATCTGCGCCGGGATCGTCAGCTTGTCCTCGATCAGCTGGGCCGGCTGGGTGTCATGATCCTGGACACGCCGCCCTCGGCCCTGACGGCGCGCCTGGTGTCCACCTATCTCGATCTGAAGGCGCGGGAGGCGGCATGACCGACGCGGTTCAGATCAAATCCACGCGGTTTCGCGCCCAACGTCAGGCCGATTGGCAAGCGCTTGAAGCCCTGGTCGATAAAGCGGAAGCCCGCGGCCCAGCCGGGTTGACGCTGGAGGAGGCCCAGACGCTGGCGCGCCTGTATCGCAAGGCCGCGACCAGCTTGGCCACAGCGCGTGAAATCTCTCTGGACCGGGGCCTGCTGCTGTATCTGGAAAGCTTGGTGGAGCGGGCTTTTCTGGCGGTCTATGCGCCTCAGGAAACTCTCTCCGGCGTGGTGTCGGGTTTCTTTTCCAGGTCTGGGCCGCGGGCCATGCGCGCCAGCCTGATGGCGCTTCTTCTTTCCGCCGGGGCCATGCTGCTGGGCGGCTTCATCGCCTGGATGCTCTATTTTCAGGACAATACCTGGTATCACACCTTCGTGCCCGCAGACCTGGCTGCAGGGCGGGGTCCGGGCGCGACGACGCAGTATCTGCGCGACGGTCTGTTTGATGGTCCTGAGAGCTTCGTGGCCAGCCTGGCGGTGTTTGCCGCCTATCTCTTCTCTCACAATACGCGCGTGGCCCTGTTCGGCTTTGCGCTGGGTGTGTTTGCCTGTGTGCCGGGCTTTCTGCTGCTGTTTTATAACGGGCTGATGATCGGATCTTTCGCCGCGCTCTATGCCGATCGCGATCTGGGATATGAGCTGTTTGGCTGGCTGAGCGTGCATGGCGTGACTGAGCTTTCGGCCATCATCATTGCCGGGGCCGGCGGGTTTCGCATGGGGTTCGCGGTTTTATTTCCGGGGGCCTTGTCGCGGCGCGATGCCCTGCGGGTCGCCGGGCGCGATGCGGTCAAGCTGGCCATGATTGCGGTGTTGATGCTGCTGGCGGCCGGCCTTCTGGAGGGTTTTGCCCGCCAGCTCATCACAAGCACTGAAATCAGGCTGGCCGTGGGCTGGGGGATTGGCGCGCTGTGGCTCGCCTGGTTCGCTTTGGCCGGGAGGCGCACCGCATGAGCCGGGCGGTCATGACCCCAGCCGAAGCCGCAAGGCGTGAGGATTTGAGGCAGCGCAGCTTCACGCTCACGCCGCCCGAAGGGGTCACGGTCCGGTTTGACGTTGCCTCCCTCGCCTCGCGTATGGGGGCTCAGATCCTTGATATCCTGATCAGCTTCGGTGTCGTCCTGGCCTTGATGATCCCCTTGGCCCTGTCGCCTCTTTCCATCGGACCTGTGGCCGGCATTTTGTTTGCCCTGCTGACGCTATTCATTCGCGCCCCCTACTACATCCTCAGCGAGCTGTTCTGGAATGGGCGCACCCTGGGCAAACGGATATTGCGCCTGCGGGTGATCTCTGCGGACGGGCGCGGATTGACGACCCATGCGGTGGTGATGCGCAACCTGATGAAAGAGGTCGAGGTCTTCATGCCCGGCACGATGCTTTTGGCCGCGCAGATGATGGGTGTTGTCTGGCAAGTCACTTTGCTGATCTGGGTGGTCGTGCTGCTGGCCGTGCCCTTCCTCAATCGGCACCGCCAACGCATTGGCGATATCCTGGCGCATACGCTGGTGGTGTCAGAGCCCCGATCGGTCCTGTTGTCCGATCTGGCCGAAACCGAGCCCGCCGATCGCTTTGTCTTTACCGAGGCGCATCTGGGCCATTACGGCCGTTTCGAGCTTCAGACCCTTGAGACATTCCTGCGTGCGCATCCGCTCCAGGGGGCCCCGCAAACGGTGCATCCGTCCGTGGTCGCGCTGGCCGCACAAATCCGCAAGAAGATCGACTTTGAGGACCCGGTGCCTGAGGCAGACGCGCTGATCTTCCTGCATGCCTTTTACCGCGCGCAGCGGGCCTTCTTAGAGCGCAAGAAGCTGTATGGCGATGTGCGCGAGGATAAGCATCATAGTGAGCCGCCATAGGGCTGAGCCATCTCGCGAGGCCGCCCAACTCAAAAGCCAAACCAAAGGGGACATCATGACTGACGCACCAACGCCTACGACCCTGCCGAATCTCGATATCGGCGGCATCATCAACAGCACCTTCCAGATCTATTCTCGGAATTTCGTCTATTTTTTTCTGGTGGTCTTTGTGCCCTATCTGGCTCTGCAGCTCTTCTTCAGCTTTGGCCTCGGGATGGCGGCCATGGGGGCCAATCCGGAAATCATCCTGTCCGATGAAGCGGGGGGTTATTGGGGCCTGCTGGCGGTTTCGATTCTGGTGTCGATCATTGTGTTCTTAATGATCCAGGCGGTGGTTGTTCGCTCTGCGGTTTCGGCCAAGCTGGGGCGCGGCGTGGAGTTCGGCACCGCATTTCGCGCGGCTTTGGGCGGGATTATTCCGATTGCCCTATTGGGGATTTTAGCCACTCTCGCGATCAGCTTCGGCATGCTGTTATTCATCGTTCCGGGGCTTTACCTGGCGGCGATGTTCTTTGTCATGGTTCCGGCGATTGTTTTCGAGAATCGCGGGTTTGGCGGCCTGGCGCGCAGTGTGGATCTGACCTCTGGATATCGCTGGCCCATCGTGGGTCTGTTCCTGATCTATGTCCTGATCTCATTTGCGATCGGTATCATCATCGCTATCATTGCGGGCCTTGCCATGTTTGCCTTCAGCGCCGCAGGCAATGATGTCCTCACAGCCACGACCAGTACGCCCTATCTGGTCTTCCTGACCCTGCTTGATGCGGTCGTGAACGCCGCAGTCTACCCGATCGCGCTGATTGCCGGTGGCATGGTGTTCGTGCGCCTGCGCGAGATCAAGGAAGGCGGCGAAACGTCAGATTTGCTGAAAGTCTTCGAATAGGGCGCGCCGATCGCGGCCCAGGAGGCTGGTCTGACATGGCAAGGATTGAACGATGACCGAGATGTCCAGCGTGCAAAACGGGCCTGCCCCAAAGCCGAGCTTCGGTTTTGGCCAGGTCCTCAGCGATATGTTTCGGACTTATTTCAGGGCCCCGATCTATTTCACCAGTGTGTCGATCATAGGCCTGGTGGCGATCTTCGGCCTTGCCGGGGTCGCATCCATTCCTTCCATGCTGGCCTTTGAAGACGCGGTCGTGACGGCGGCCACAACGCAGGAGCAGATTGTGGCCTTTGCCGGCTTCTACCTACCTTTTCTTGCGGTCTTGGCCATCGGCTTCTCCTTACTGATCGGGGTGATCACACGCTCGGCGATTACGGTGAAGCTGGGTCAGGGTGTCCAATTCGGCCGGGCGTTGAAACAGGCGTTTTTGGGTATTCTGCCGATGCTCGCCATTGGAATCATCCTGGTCATTCCGATCAATCTGGGAATCTTGTTTTTCGTCGTTCCTGGTCTTTTTCTGATGGCGATTTTCTATGCGGTGGTCCCGGTCATTGTGTTCGAAGGCCGGGGCTTGGGGGCCATGGGGCGTTCGATGCAGCTCACCCAGGGGTATCGTTGGATACTGGTGGGATACAGCCTGGTGCTGACGGCGATCGTTGCACTGGTCTCGTTTGCCATAGTCACGTTGGTGGTTCTGTTGATCCTGCCGATGTCATTCCTGGCCGCCAATTCAGATGGTGCGGGCGTCTTGGCAATTGTTACTGGGCTTCTGGCTCTGCTGATTTATGTGGTCGGGTATGCGGTGTCGATTCTGCTGCCCTTTATCGGCTCAGCGATGGCCTATGTGCGCCTGCGTGAGATTAAAGACGGCGGCGGTGATGAGTTGTTGGCCGTCTTTGCGTAGGCGGATTTAAACCCCATCCCGTGTCTCCATGACGCAAATGTAATCGGATTTCCGCAGGCGGGGTCATTTGCCCAATCGCTTTCGCGCGTTAAGGTCGCGCGCGTAAATCTCGCCGTAGACGAGGGGGAAGTCATGAAAACCGTCTTAGCCGCTGTCATCGTGGCAAGTTTTGGTGCCGCAGCCAGCGGTGCCATGAGCCCGCCAATCGTCAATCCCGGAGCTCCGGGGGCCCCGTCGCGGACCATTTCCGCAGAAGAGTCGCTGGCGCTCAGCCGGACCTCTCACACCGCGGCGGATGTGCAATTCATGCAGCACATGATCGTGCACCATAACCAGGCCGTGGACATGGTTGCGCTGATCGACGGGCGCAGCACTCATCGTGGTGTGCGCCTGATCGGCGAACGCATCTCGCTCAGCCAGCAGGCTGAGATGGACATGATGTCCAGCTGGCTAGGTGTGCGCGGCGAACCGATCGAGGACGAGCATCTGCACCATGGCAGCCATGGCCATCACGGCATGCACGGCGATCACGGCATGCATGACGACCACAGCGCGCATGACGGCCATGGTGATCATTCTGACCACGAAGGCCATGCGGCGCACGCTGGTCATGGTGGGCACGGCCATCACGGCGATCATTCCGAACAGGGTGAAAACGAGGTCGATCCACGTGAAATCCCGCTCATGCACGGAATGCTGTCGCCGGCCCAGATGGACCGGCTGGCCGCTGCGGAGGGCGTTGAGTTCGATCGCCAATTCCTGGAAGGCATGATTGTTCACCACCAGGGGGCCATCGATATGGTCGATGCGCTCTTGGCTCAGCCGGGGTCTGGGGAGGACCCGCAATTGTCTGAGTTTCTGTCCCACGTCGTGGCCGACCAGTCGGCTGAAATCCTGCGTATGCGCAATATGCTCGCCGAATTGGACGAGCCCGCCGCGCATGCTGGTCATCACTAGGAGGCTAAAGCGCCATGAAGACCCGTATTTCTTATCTTCCGATTTTCGCGCTGGGGTGCGCGTCCTTGCTGGCCGGTGCTGCCAACGCCCAACAGGTGATCGAGCCGGACGAGCGCACCACGCTTGCGGCAGGCTTCCTGGACCCGGAGGTCGCGGCCTGGAATCTGGAGCGCACCGCCAATATTGCTCCGCCAGAAGGCTTCCTCAATGACGAAGCCACCTTCCGCCCGGCTGTCTTTATGGAGCAGATGCGCGCTGCGCGTGCCGCCGCTGAAGCGGCGCGCGAAGCCGGTGAAGAGCCCGAACCGTTTTCGCCGGCCTTCTCACCGCTAGCGCTCGCCTCCACCGATTTCGCCTTTGATGGCGACCGGATTTACATGGGCAATTATCACGGCTTTCTGACCTTTGACGTGTCCTCCGGCGAGCCGGAGCATATCGGCACCGTCGTGTGTCCGGGCGGTCAGAATGACGTGTCGGTTTATGGCGACCTGCTCTTCATGTCGGTCGAAGCCAACCGCGCGCGCCTCGACTGTGGTCCAGGCGGCGTGCAAGGCGCGGTCTCCGAAGAGCGCTTCCGCGGCATCCGCATTTTCGACATCTCCGACATCGCCAACCCGGTTCAGGTGGGTGCGGTTCAGACCTGCCGGGGGTCGCACACCCACACCATCGTTCCGGATCCGGACGATGAGGGCGTGATCTATATCTACAATTCCGGGACCTCTGGCGTGCGCCCAACCGAAGAGTTGGCCATCTGCACCGACGGTCAGCCGGAAGACAATGAAGAGACCGCGCTCTACTCGATTGATGTGATCAAAGTGCCGGTGGCAGCGCCTGAATTGTCGGCCATCGTCAATCGCCCGCGCATCTTCGGCGATACGGACACCGAATCCATCGCCGCCCTGTGGCGCGGGGGGCGTGCCGGTGTGGCCACCCAGCGCACCGCGCAAACTAACCAGTGCCATGACATCACCGTGTATCCGGAATATGGCCTGGCCGCCGGGGCCTGCGCCGGTAACGGCATCCTGTTGGACATCTCCGATCCGGAAAACCCGGTCCGTCTCGATGACATCTTCGATCCGGACATGGCTTATTGGCACTCGGCCAACTTCTCCAATGATGCCTCCACCCTGATCTTCACCGACGAGTGGGGTGGCGGCGTGGGTGCGCGGTGCACCGCGGACAGCCCGTCCAACTGGGGCGCGAACATCATCACGACGCTGGAAGACAGCCAGATCAACGGTCAGGCTTACTTCAAGCTGCCGACGGTCCAGAACGCGACCGAAAACTGCGTGGCCCACAACGGCTCGCTGGTTCCGGTTCCGGGCCGCGATATCCTGGCCCAGTCCT
Source organism: Oceanicaulis sp. (assembly GCA_028280165.1). Classification (GTDB taxonomy): domain Bacteria; phylum Pseudomonadota; class Alphaproteobacteria; order Caulobacterales; family Maricaulaceae; genus Oceanicaulis. The sequence goes on from JANQMI010000132.1 coordinate 8,960, forward strand.
GGTATCAGGGCGGTCTGTCGCTGATGGACTTCACCGATCCGCAGAACCCGTTCGAAATCGCTTATTTCGACCAGGGCCCGGTGGATGGCGAAACCCTGGGTGTGGCCGGTTACTGGTCGGCCTACTGGCATAATGGCCGCATCTACGCCTCTGACATCGCCCGCGGCTTCCAGGCCTTCCGCCTGCTGCCGTCCGAGCATTTGTCCGAGGCCGAGATCGCCGCGGCCGAGTCGGTGATCTGGGGCCTGAATAATCCGCAGACCCAGCAGAAGATTGAATGGGATGACAGCCCGGCCGTGGCCCAGGCTTATCTCGATCAGCTGCAGCGTGGCGATGCCATTGATGGCGAGCTGGCCGAACGCATCGGCACCGAGCTCGACCGCTGGGCCGATGATCGCGCCCGGGGCCGTACCCTGCGTCGCCTGGCCCGCGATCTGAATGCGGCGGCCGAAGAGGCCGAAGGTCTGCACGCCGACCGCATGACCGCTCTGGCTGGCGTTCTGGAGCGTGCCGCTTAAGCGCGCGCTTTGATCTGAACAGAAGGGCCCTCGGTGCAAGCCGGGGGCCTTTTTGTTTTGGGCATTCAATACGAGGGGCGTTTAAAAAGCTTCCTCTTCCCCGACGCAGGTCGGGGCCCAGAGCCAAGGGGCTCAGCGTTTGATGATCTCTGGGTCCCGGCCTTCGCCGGGAAAGAGCAGGGAGAGCACTAAGCGCCAGCGCTCGACGATCTCCACCCCACCCGTCAGCTGCGCTGCCGTTCGTTCGCTTCGCGACCTCACCCCCCTCAAGGGGAGGGACGACGCTGGGTCTCGCGTCAAACTCAAGATGAACTGGCTCCCATCCCTCCCCCCTCGTGGGGAGGGTGGGCGAAGCGCAGCTTCGGTCGGGTGGGGGGCAGCGCCAGCGCTCGACGATCCCCACCCCACCCGTCAGCTACGCTGCCGTTCGTTCGCTTCGCGACCTCACCCCCATCAAGGGGAGGGAAGACGTCTTCTGAGCATTGCTCACACCGCATTCCCCAATTTGTGACTGGTAAGGCCCCGCGCGAGTGTGGTCTCTTCAAGCCCTGAAGCTGGAGGGGACAGACATGACCGACACATCCACGCAATGGTTCAAGGTTGCCGAGCTTGATGAGCTGGGCGAAGGCCGGGTGATGAGCGTGACCGCGGGCACACGCTCGCTGGCCCTGGTGCATTTCGATGGTCAGTTCGCGGCCATGGACAATCACTGTCCTCACCAGGGCGGGCCCCTCGGGGAGGGCTCGATTGAAAAGGGTATCGACGGGGAGTGCTGGCTGCGCTGCCCCTGGCATGGCTGGGATTTTGACCCGCTCACCGGCAAGCCCCCCGGGGGGCATGAGGATTCCGGTCAGGAGACCTTCCCCGTCGAAGCGCGCGGCGATGGGATTTATGTCGGGGTGCCGGTGCTGGCCGACCGGGAGGAAACGGTCAGTGACCTGATCGTCGATAGCCTGACCCATTGGGGTCTGGACACCGTGTTTGGGATGGTCGGCCACTCCAATCTGGGTCTCGCGGATGCGTTACGCATCGCCGAGGGGGACGGACGTCTCAGCTATTACGCGATCCGCCATGAGGGCGCGGCGAGCTTTGCGGCCTCCGGCTATGGCAAGCTGACCGGGCGCGTGGCCGGTTGCCTGTCCATCGCGGGTCCGGGCGCGACCAATCTGATGACCGGTCTGTGGGATGCCAAGGTGGATCGCGCGCCGGTGCTCGCCCTGACCGGTCAGGTGCAGGAGCAGGTCATCGGCGTTCACGCCTTTCAGGACATCGATCTGGAAGCGGCGTTCCAATCCGTCGCGCGCTTCTCCGAGACCGTGCGCCCGAACTCTAACCATGGGGAGTTGGCGGCGCAGGCGATGAAGACCGCGCTCGTGGAAAGCGATGTTTCTCATCTGATCTTCCCAGATAATGTCCAGGTCCTGCCCCGGCCCGAGGCCAAGCCGAGCAGTCCGGACGGCCGCATGGGCTCACGGCGACTATCGCCGGATCCCGAGAGTGTCTCCGAAGCGAACGCCGCCATCGCCGCTGCCAAACGGCCCATGATCATCGTCGGTTATGGGGCTCGCGAGGCCATGGACGAGGTGGTCGCGCTGGCTGAAAAGCTAAACGCGCCAGTGGCTACGACGTTCAAGGCCAAAGGCCAGATCGCCGACCGCCATCCGCTGGCCGCCGGCGTGCTGGGTCGATCCGGAACCCCGATCGCCAGCTGGTTCATGAATGAAGCCGATCTGCTCATCGTCTTTGGGGCCAGCTTCTCCGACCACACCGGGATTTACCCGTCCGCCAAGACCATCCAGGTCGATCTCGACCCCATGCGGCTGGCCAAACGCCATCCGGTCGATGTGCCGGTGTTGGGCGAGGTGGGTGTCACGGCTCGGCTGTTCACCGACGCGGCCGAGTCCTCCAAGGAAGATCAGCGCAGCGAAATCGCCGAACGCTGGGGCCTGTGGCGCGAAGAGAAAGCCACCCGCATCGCCGAAGATAATGGCAAGGGTGTCAGTGCGGCCGCGATCTTCGATGCGCTCACCCGTCTGGCTCCCGACGATGCCATCCTGACCATTGATGTGGGCAATAATGCCTACTCCTTCGGGCGCTATTTTGAGCCGACGCAGAAGCAGCGCGTTCTGATGAGTGGCTATCTGGGGTCCATCGGCTTCGCCTTCCCTGCGGCCATGGGGGCGTGGGCGGCCACCCAGCGGGACGACCGGTTTAAGGGCCGCAAGGTGATTTCGATTTCTGGCGATGGCGGCTTTGGCCAATACGCCATGGAATTCACCACTGCGGTTCAGTACCAGATGGATATCTGCCACATCCTTTTGAACAATTCAGAGCTGGGCAAAATCTCCAAAGAACAACGCGATGGCGAATGGCCGGTCTGGCAAACCCATCTGGTCAATCCCGCCTTCGCGGGCTTTGCCCGCTCCTGCGGGGGCCATGGCGACCTGGTGTCCGACGCCAGCCAGCTCGACACCGCACTGGAAAAAGCCTTGGCGATCAAGGGCCCGGCGCTGGTGGACGTGAAGTCGGATGTGAAGCTGTTATAGGGGATTAGTATCCCCCTCATCTTCGTCATTCTCGCGCAGGCGGGAACCTAGAGCCGTAATACGCTGCGCTCTGCCCTCCCTGGGTCCCCGCTTTCGCGGGGATGACGAAAAATGAAAGCGCTCTCTTTCCCAGCGTAAGCTGGGATCCATCGATCCTAGTGTGCCGGCGTTTCATGACCATGGGCCCCAGCTTGCGCTGGGGAAGAGAGAGTCTTGGAAAGAGGCAGTATAGGGAACCGTCCCTCCCCCTTGTGGGGAGGGTGGGCGAAGCGGAGCTTCGGTCGGGTGGGGGAGCAGCGCCAGCACTCGACGATCTCCACCCCACCCGTCCGGTTCCCGGACACCCTCCCCATCCAGGGGAGGGAGGGAATTGGCTCTTCAACTCAACCGGCTTTTCATGTGATCGAAATAGCGGATCGGAAACAAGCGCTCCAATTGCGTGGCCATATGGGCGTCGCGGCCCACCAGGACCCGGCGGGCGCGTTTTTCCACGTGGCGTAGTATAATCTCCGCGGCGTCCGGGGGCGGCATGACCAGAGCCTGGCGCGCCTTTTCCATCTGCTCGGCAATCTCTTCATTCGTGGCGTCAGCCGGCTTTTTCGCGTCCTCGGCGATGCGGGTATTCACGCCGCCGGGATGGACGACCGTGACGCCGACATTTGTGCCTTCCAGTTCATGGGCCAGAGACATGGAAAAACCGCGCACCGCGAATTTTGCCGCGCTATAGGCGGTCTGTCCGGGTGGCGCGATAATTCCGAACAGGCTGGAGATGTTGACCAATTGGGCCGCCCGCTCAGCCTGAAGCAGCGGCAGGAAAGCCCGGGTCATGCGCACAACGGCGTGGAAATTCACCTCCATGACCCGGTCGAAATCGGCCTCCGGCACGCGGTCAAATGTGCCGCCAATGGCGATGCCGGCATTGTTGAATACAAGGGCTGCACCGCCGTGATCGGCCCTGACTTGGTCAGCGAAGGCCGTTGGCGCGGCCTTATCGGCCACGTCCATCACTGCGGTGGTGATGCGCACCGGCGTGTCGCCGATGATCTCACGGGTTTGGTTCAGGCCCTGCTCGCGAATATCTGATAGCGCCAAATGCGCGCCGCGGTCGGCGAGCGCCTTGGCCAACGCCGCGCCAATGCCGCTGCCTGCGCCGGTAATGACGGCGGTCATCCCACTAAAGTCCAATCGGTCGGCCATGGCCCAATCTCTCCCTGACGCGCGCTAAGGCTCGAATATCATTTGAGAACAGTTTTGGACTGGTGCGCGGGGCGAGGCAATCGGTCCTAGTTGTCACCGCGCCTGAATGCCCCCATCTTTTATCCGGTTATAGTTCTGGCGCGGGGAGTAAAGGCGCGATGGTTACCCTGGAACCGATCAAGAAAGATGCACCCTGGACCTGGCTGAAGGGCGCGATTGACGACATCAAGGCTGCGCCGACCATCTCGCTGGGTTACGGAGCCATGTTCACCCTGGTCGGCCTGGCGATCACGCTGGGCATGTGGGCGGCGGGCCTGGGCGGCTTTATCCCGGTGATGATTGGCGGCTTCGCTCTGGTCGCCCCCAGCTTTGCTATCGGCATTTATCGGATCAGCCAGATGCGCGACCGCGGCGAGACCCCGCAACTGTTCGATTTCTGGCGCATCAATCCGTCCAAGCTGACTCAGCTTGGCCTGCTTTCGGTTTTGCTCTTTGTCTTCTTCCTGGCCTGGGCCCGGCTGGCGCAATTCCTGTTCGCCATGCTGGCGGGGACCGACAGTGATTTTCGCATCGAGACCTTGCAGAATTTCCTGTTCACCGACCCGTCTGGCGTTCTGCTGCTGGTGATTGGCACCGCGGTCGGCGCGGTTCTGGCCTTCGTGGCCTTCATGGTGTCGGCGATCTCCTTCCCCATGCTCATCGGTCAGGATGTCGACGCGATCACGGCTGTCGTGGCCAGCGTCAAAGCGGTGACCAGCAATCTGTTCACGATGCTGACCTGGGCCCTGATCATCGCGGTGGTGACATCGGTGGGCGCTGCGCTCTTCCTGGTCGGGCTTGCGGTGACCTTCCCGCTGATCGCCCATGCCAGCTGGCGGGCCTATAAGGATTTCAATCCCACGCCCAAGCCGAGCGCCGCAGAGATCGAAGCGGGCAACGCCTAGTCTGGGCCTTGACCGGCCCTTCACGGGCCGGATTTCGCACCCCATATCGGGGCTTGTCTTGACCCGCTGACGGTCAAGGAGTACCGCCACTCTTAACAGGTCGGCTGCACCGCCGGTGCGCCGACCTTTTCATTATGTCTTTGGCCGTCATCTGCCCCGGCAGCCGGCGGCCTAACCTGAATGCATGAGACTTGATCATGGCCGATGCGCCCACCTCTGATCCGAAAACCCGCCGTTTTCCCGACGCGCCGTCGCCGAAGGCGTTGCCGTCGGTGGACGCGGAGATTCTAGAGTTTTGGAAAGCCGACGGCACCTTCCAAGCGTCGATTGACGAGCGCCCGGCCGAGGATCAATTCGTCTTCTATGATGGCCCGCCCTTCGCCAATGGCCTGCCCCACTATGGTCACCTGCTGACCGGCTTCGCCAAGGATGTGGTGCCGCGCTATCAGACCATGAAGGGTAAGCGGGTCGAGCGCCGCTTTGGCTGGGACACCCATGGCCTGCCCGCGGAGCTGGCCGCAGAGAAGACGCTGGGCATTTCCGGGCGTCTGGCTGTGCTCGAAATGGGTATCGACAAGTTCAACGATGCCGCCCGCTCCGAAGTGATGAAATATGCCGGCGAGTGGGAAGACTATGTCACCCGCCAGGCGCGCTGGGTTGATTTCGAGAACGACTACAAGACGCTCGACATCACCTTTATGGAAAGCTGCCTGTGGGCGTTCAAGCAGCTGTGGGACAAGGGCGTGGTCTATAAGGACTATCGCGTCGTTCCCTATAGCTGGGCGGTGGAAAGCCCGCTGTCGAACTTTGAGACCCGGCTGGACAATTCCTATCGCAATCGCACCGATCCGGCGGTCACCGTGGGCTTTAAGATCCGTGACGGGCAGGGCGATCTGTCCGGCGCGCAGCTGTTGATCTGGACGACGACGCCCTGGACGCTGCCGTCAAACCTGGCCGCCGCGGCCGGCGCGGACATCACTTATGCGGTGATGGCCAAGGATGGCGAGCGCTACATCCTGTCTGCCAACGCGCTGGAGAAATATAAGAAGCAGCTGGACGGCGCTGAACAGGTCGGGACCGTGAAGGGTTCAGACCTGGAAGGTCTGCGCTACCACCCGCCCTTTGACTATTTCGAAGGCCATGAGAACGCCTTCCAGGTGCTGATCGAAGACTTCGTCGTGGATGAGGACGGCACCGGCGTCGTGCATATGGCCCCGGGCTTTGGTGAGGATGACCTTAATGCCTGCCGCAAGGCCGGTATCAGCGTTGTCGTGCCGGTCGATGCGGCGGGCAAATACACCAGCGAGATTTCCGACTATCAGGGCATGCTGGTGTTCGACGCCAATAAGCCGATCATCCAGCGTCTGAAGGAAGAGGGGAAGCTCTTCCGTCACGACACCTATGATCACAACTATCCGCATTGCTGGCGCACGGACGAGCCGCTGATCTATAAGGCGGTCGACAGCTGGTATCTGCGTGTCTCGGACTATCGCGAGCGCATGGTGGAGCTGAACCAGCAGATCAATTGGGCACCGGGCCATGTCAAAGACGGCATTTTCGGCAATTGGCTGGCCGGGGCGCAGGACTGGAATATCTCCCGCTCTCGCTTTTGGGGCACGCCGATCCCGGTCTGGGTCAGCGATGATCCTGCTTATCCGCGCACGGACGTGTATGGCTCCATCGAAGAGCTGGAAGCCGATTTCGGCGTTAAGGTCACCGATCTGCACCGGCCCTTCATCGATGAATTGACCCGCCCGAACCCCGATGACCCCACCGGCAAGTCCACCATGCGCCGCGTCGAGGACGTGTTCGATGTGTGGTTTGATTCCGGGTCCATGCCCTATGCGCAGGTCCATTATCCGTTCGAAAACAAGGATGTCTTCGAGGCCAACTTCCCGGCCGACTTCATCGTGGAATATGTCGCTCAGACGCGCGGCTGGTTCTACACGCTGATGGTGTTGTCCACGATGCTGTTCGACCGGCCGCCGTTTAAGAACGCGATCTGTCATGGCGTGGTGTTGGACGAGAACCGCCAGAAGCTGTCCAAACGCCTGCGCAATTATCCCGACCCGCTGGGCTTTTTTGACGAGTTTGGCTCCGACGTGATGCGCTGGTTCCTGATCTCTTCGCCGGTGCTCAATGGCGGGGATTTGCTGGTGCCCAAGGAAGGCCGCGAGATTGCCTCGGTGCAGCGCGAAGCCATCGCGCCACTGTTGAACGCCTATGCCTTCTTCTCGCTCTACGCCAATCTGGAAGAGCGGGCTCCCCAATTGGTCACGACGGCGGACGATCCGCTGGATCTGTACATCCTGACCAAGACCGGTGAGCTGGCCGAGCGCGTGGGCGCGGCGCTGGACGCCTATGACATCCCCAAGGCGACCCGCGAAACCGTGTCCTATTTCGACGCGCTGACCAATTGGTATATCCGCCGCTCGCGCGCGCGCTTCTGGGGCGCTCAGGATGACGCGTCCAAAAATGCCGCCTTCGACACGCTTTACACCGTGCTGGTGCAGGCCGCGCGCATCTGTGCGCCTATGCTGCCGATCATCGCCGAGAAGCTCTACAAGGCGTTGACCGGGGAGCGCTCGGTGCACCTGACCAACTGGCCCACCGCGGGTGAGTTCCCGGCGGACCATGACTTAGTGCGGTCCATGGATCTGGTGCGTGAGGCCTGCTCGGCGGCGCTGGCCGTACGCGAGCGCTCGCGCCTGCGCGTGCGCCTGCCGCTGAAAACGCTGACCATCGTGCATGCCGAAAGCGCGGGGCTGGAGCCTTTCACCTCGCTGATTGCTGACGAGATCAATGTGCGCGCCGTGGCGCTGTCCACCGATCTGGATGCCTATGGTGCGGTGCAGCTGCGCCCCGATCCCAAGATCGGCAAGCGCTTGGGCAAGGCCATGAAGGATGTGATGGGCGCGGCCAAGCGCGGGGAGTTCGAGCTCAACGCCGACGGCACCGCCAGCGTTGGGGGTCAGACCCTGGCCGCGAACGAGTTCCTGCTGGCCATGGTGACCGAAGAAGGCAGCGCCGCGGAGCCTTTCGCCGGGACGGGCGCGGTTGTGGTCGACATCTCCGTGGATGCGGACCAGGAGCGCGAAGGCCTGGCCCGCGATCTAATCCGCGCCGTGCAGACCGCCCGCAAGGACGCCGATCTGGACGTCTCTGACCGCATCGCCCTGGGTGTTGAGGGCGGGCCCTTGGTCGCCGCGGCGATCGACGCCCATGGTGACTTCATCCAGTCCGAAGTGCTCGCACTATCGCTTAGCACCGCGGCGGGCGCAGGCGCTCGTACGCAGATCAAGCTCGGCGGTGAAGATGTGACGATCACCGTCGAAAGAGCCTAATCCCTATCCCGGCCAAGCCCGGAGTTAATCCGGGCGCAGAGCCGGGACCTACCCGAAGCACTGACATGACTTAGCAAAGGTGCTTTCACGAGGTCCCGGATCGCTTTCAGCGTCCGGGATAGGTACTAAGATACACCATTCCTCCCCATCCAGGGGAGGGACGAAGACGGGACCGACCCGGACGAAAATGATGACCGAACAGACCTACGATTTTTCCGCGATTGAAGCGAAATGGCGGGACTTTTGGACCGCCAACAAGACCCATGCCACGCCCCAGCCTGAGGCCGGCGACAAGACTTTCTACGTGCTCGACATGTTTCCCTATCCGTCGGGCGCAGGGCTGCATGTGGGCCACCCGGTGGGTTATCTCGCGACCGATATTGTCGGGCGGTACAAGAAGATGGCGGGCTTTAAAGTGCTCCACCCGATGGGGTGGGACAGCTTTGGCCTGCCGGCCGAACGCTATGCGATGAAGACTGGCGTGCACCCGGCCATCTCCACCGAGCAGAATATCGCCACTTATAAGCGCCAGATGGGGCTGCTGGGTCTGGGCTATGACTGGGATCGCGAGATTCAGACCTCGTCTGAGGATTATTATCGCTGGACCCAATTCATCTTCTCGCGCCTGTACAACGCCTGGTACGACGCAGACGCAGATAAGGCCCGGCCAATCGACGCGCTGCCCATCCCCGAGGATGTGGCGGCGCAGGGCAAGCTCGCCATCCAGGCCTATCAGGACGATCGCAGGCTGGTTTACTACGAAACCGCGCCGGTGAATTGGTGCGCCGAGGAAGGCACCATCCTGGCCAATGAAGAAGACTTCGATGGCAAGTCGGAGAAGGGCTATGAGGTCGTCCGCGTCCCGCTGCGCCAGGTCAAGATGCGCATCACCGCCTATGCCGAGCGCCTGATCGCCGATCTGGACCGTCTGGACTGGCCCGAAGGCATCAAGGAAAGCCAGCGCAACTGGATTGGCCGGTCCGAGGGCGTGACGCTGGAATTTGCTGTCGGTGGCACGGACGCGGCGATTGAGACTTTCACCACCCGCGTCGACACGCTGGGCGGGGTGACCTTCCTGGCGCTGGCTCCAGAGCATCCGCTGGTCGCGGCGTTGACCGATGGCGACCACAAGGCCGCGGTCGATGCCTATGTCGAAGCGGCTGCCCGCAAGTCTGACCTGGAACGCACGGTTGATGCCGAAAAGACCGGCGTCTTCACCGGGGCCGAAGCGATCAATCCGGTCACCGGCAAGGCCGTGCCGATCTTTGTGGCCGATTATGTCCTCTATGATTACGGCACCGGCGCGGTGATGGGCGTGCCGGCCCATGATGAGCGCGACTTCGCCTTTGCCACGGCCTATGGCCTGGACATTGTGCCGGTGATCGATCCGGGCCCAGAGGCCGAGAACCGCGATGCGGTCCTGGCCGGTGAGGCGTGCCTGTATGGCGACGGGGCCATGCTGCCCCCGCCTGCGGGCATGCCGGACACGCTCTACACGGCAGGGATGCCGTGGCGTGAAGCCGGGGCGAAGGTGGCTGATCATCTGGAAGCCGAAGGTCAAGGCCGCCGGGTTGTCAGCTATAATCTGCGCGACTGGATTTTCGCCCGCCAACGCTATTGGGGCGAGCCGATTCCGATCATTCACTGGGAGGACGGCACCCGCACCACCGTGCCCGAAGATCAGCTGCCGCTGACCCTGCCCCATGTCGATAACTACCAGCCGACTGGTTATGCGGAGAGCCCGCTGGCGCGCGCCGAAGACTGGGTGGATGTGGTCGACCCTGAGACCGGTATGACCGGCAAGCGCGAGACTAGCACCATGCCGCAATGGGCGGGCAGCTGCTGGTATTATCTGCGCTTCATGGACCCGCAAAACCGCGAGGCGCTGGTGGGCAAAGAGGTCGAGAAGGCCTGGGGCCAGGTCGATCTTTATGTGGGCGGGGCCGAGCACGCCACGCTGCACCTGCTCTACGCGCGCTTCTGGCACAAAGTGCTGTTCGATCTGGGCCTGGTGTCCACGATCGAGCCCTTTGCCAAGCTGGTGAACCAGGGCCTGTTGACCAGCTTTGCCTATAAGGATGAGCGCGGTGTCGTGCTGCCCATCGACGAGGTGGAAGAGCGCGAAGAGGGTGTCTTCATCCAGACCGCCACCGGCAAACGTGTCGAGAAGGTCGGCGCGAAGATGTCGAAATCGCTGCACAATGTGGTCACGCCGGACGACGTGGTCGAGCGCTTCGGCTCGGATGCCTTTCGTGTGCACATGATGTTCATGGGCCCGGTGGAATCCATGCGCGAGTGGGAAACCGACAAACCCGCCTCGGCGCTGAAATTCCTGCGCCGGGTCTGGCGCTTTGCCACCACGGCCATCGCGGCAGGGGCGAACGCCGAAGACAAAAAAGTCGCGCTGGCCCGTACCAAGCTGGTCCTGGCGGTGACCGAAGACTTAGAAAAGCTGCGCCTGAACACGGCCATTGCTGAGTTGATGAAATTCCTCAACGCGGTGGACGGCGAGGCGGTGTCCACGTCGACCGTCTCAGACTTCATCCGCGTGCTGGCCCCGTTCGCGCCCTTCATGGCTGAAGAGCTGTGGGAGCGCGCTGGCGGTGCGCCGAGCGTGTTTTCCGCCGGCTGGCCGCAGGCGGATGAGGCCGAGCTGGACGCGGCCATCGACACCGTGGAGATCGTCATCCAGGAAGGCGGTAAGCGTCGCGGTTCGGTGCATCTGGCCCCTGAGGCCGATGATGCCGCCGTGCGGGCCGCCGCGCTGGAGATGCTGTCGGGCATGGGCAAGTCCGTTCAGGGCGTACCGGAAAACCGGATCATTGTGGTTCGCGACAAGAAGTCCGGCCGGGTTCGCCTGGTGAACGTGCCAAAGCTTGGCTAGCAGGTCTTGCCGCGGCGGCTGTGCCCG
>JANQMI010000164.1 GCA_028280165.1 Oceanicaulis sp.
CAGGACTGACAATCCTGTTAGCGCTCGCTCGAACACCGTCTGACCCAGTGTTTCTTTCAGAGTTTCAACACGATCGAGCCAATCCGCAGTCGCCTCCGCCGGGCGAAGCGCCTCCGCCACAAGGCGCGCGCGCGGCGCATCGGCAGTGCGTTCTTCAGCGCCCGGCCAAAACCCGATATCGGTCCGCTTCAGCCCCAGGCTCTCCACAAAACTTTTCATGGCGCGTTGGGGATGCGCATCGTCTATGGCGGCCCAGGCCCGCGCATCCATATTCCGGGCAAAGCCGGGCAGGACCACACACCCCTGAGGCAGGTTGGCCACCACACCGAGCAGCTCGGCCGCTGCGGGAATGGACCCGGTCGAGCCTGCCGCAACGACCGGCCCGTTGGGCGGTGTATCCTTCCAACGGCGCGCCAAGGCCCGCAGAATGCTGGAGCGCCGCCGGGCCGGGTCGATCTCGCCGCGCTCTGCAAGACGCGCGGGCCAGGCCTCCAGCACGATATCGAGGAAGAGGGCTGCTTCCTGCATATGCGCCGGCAGGGCCGCGCGGATCTCGTCGGAGAGCGCTGACAAGTCATCCACGTCTTCAGTGGCCAGGTCGTCGATCAACCGGGCCAGATCGTCGGCCAGTGACAGGGCCCCGCCAACCCCCATGGAGCGCCCCGCTGCGGTTTCACGCTGCAGGATCAGTCGGGCGAGCTCAAAGCGGCGTCGAGCGCTCGACACGCTGTCCGGGGCCAGCTGGGCCAGTTCGCCCGGCTCAAAGGGCGGATCGTCGGCGTCCACGTCCCCGATCGGACGGATCATTGGCAGCAGCGCGACGCCCGGGTCGCGGCGCGCGAACGCCTCGGCCAAAGCCCGTCCAGCCCGGCGGGTCGGTGTTAGAACCGTAACACTGGCAAGCGCCTGAGGATCAGGGAAGGCAGCAGCCAAGCCGTCCGCGAGCGCATCCACGAAGCTGATGGCTGGGGCGATCGTGTAAACCGCTGGCCCCGAGCCGGAGAAGAGCGCCGAGGCGCTCATCTGAGGGACTCCAGATATCGTTCGGCGTCCGTGCGGGCCTGCGGGTCCCCCACATGCATCCAGAACGCGTCCATGACATGGCCAAAGACACGCCCCTGCGCCAGTGACGCATCCCAGAGGCGGTTGGTGGAGAATGGCTCCGCTGTATGCCCCGTCAGGACGCGCGGCTGGAGGACCTGAACCCCGGCATAGGCGAAGGGGGCTGACTGAGCATTTCCACGGCGCTGAAGCTGACCATTGGGCTGGAGGAAGAAATCACCCGCCCCATCAAAGCCAAGCTGATGGCCCCGGGCGGACAGCAGCAGCAGAAAGTCCATGCGGTCAGGATCAAAAGCGCTTGCTAACTTCTCAAGTTCGCGGTCGGGAGCGTCAATCCAAAGCGAATCGATATTCGCAACAAAAACAGGCTCCTGACCAAGCAGTGGCGCAGCTTTCACCAGGCCACCACCGGTCTCCAGCAAAGCGTCACGCTCATCGGAAATCAGAATTTCGGGCTCTGAGCGCGCCGCCAGCACTGTCTCTAACGCGTCCGCGAAATGGTGGACATTGACCACCGCCTGCTGAACGCCCACGGCCGCGAGCTTGTCGAGGGTCCAATTGATCAACGCCTCGCCGCCCACTTCAACCATCGCTTTACAGCGGTCATCGGTGAGCGGGCGCATGCGTGTTCCGCGGCCTGCGGCCATCACCATGGCGCGCGTCGGGATCATTGATCGGCCTCCGCAAAGACGCCTGGAGCAAGCTCACGCACCTGCGCGCGAACCGGGCTGAGTGCGGGATGGCTGATATCGCGGACGAAATGGCGCGCCACACGCGGTAAGAGGTCGAGATAGCGGGGCTTTGCGTCTCGGCGGGCAAGTCGAACGAAAATCCCTAGGATTTTGGCGTTGCGCTGGGCCGCCAGAATGGCGCTGGCGGCGTCAAACGCGTCGCGATCGGCCAGGCCTGCAGCGTCAAAAAAACGATCACTGACCGGCTTGATGATGTCCGGCGAAACATCCCGCCGTGCATCTTCCAATAGCGAGACCAGATCGTAGGCCGGGTGCCCAAACAGCGCATCCTGAAAGTCTAAAAGCCCAACGCGGGCCTCTGCCTCTCGATCAGGCAGCCAGATCAGGTTCTCGGCATGATAATCCCGCAGGACCAGGCCTGGAGCATGCGCGTCGAGCACGGGCAGCACCTGTCGCCAGGCCTGCAGCCAGTCTTCGCGCTGGGTTGCGGTGGGGGCTGGGCCGCGCTCAGGCGCATACCAGTCCAGAAAAAGCTCTGTCTCAGTCAGCAGGGCTGTTTGATCATAGCCGTCGATCCGCCAGCTTTTACCAAAGGCCATGGGCTCGGCTTCGAAGCTGGAACGGTAAATCGCGCCCAGCGTATCGGCCGCGGCTAGGTATAAATCCAGCTCGCTATGGCGATCTGGGATGACCCGCGCAAACAGGTCATCGCCCAGGTCCTCCAAAATCAGAAAGCCGGCGTCGAGATCAGCCTCCAGAATCTGTGGCGCTGAGAAATCACGCGCCTTGAAAGCCTGAGCTAACGTGGCGAAGGCTGCGGTATTGGGCCCTGCCAGGCGCGCTAGAGCGTTATAGCCCAGAGCTGCGCGCCGTGCTGGCGTCGCGTCAGGCGGACAGGCGGGGGCTTCCGCCCCCGCCGGAGCATCCATCAAGATTGCGGCCTGCTTATGATCGGTGAGGCGAAAATAGGAGCGCGTGGAAGCATCCCCTGGAAAGGGCGTCACGGCCGCGCTGCCCCACCCGGCCGCGCGCAGAAAAGCCTGGCGTTGATCGGTCCGCAGGGCATCAGAACTCATTGAGCCGGCCTTCCCAGTCTCCATACCCGTCCAGCACCGCTTGCCGGGCACCCGATTCGATCTCGCGTAAGCTTAGGTCCAGCCGGTTTGCAGGCGCAAATGACGGGGCTCGATCCGGCCATTCGATCAAGGCCATGCCATGCTCCAGCGCGTCGTCCAGGCCAAGCTCGTCCAGCTCGTCCTCATCCTCCAGCCGGTAGAGATCGGCATGGGCGAGCAACCGCCTGTCTTTAGTCTCATAGGTTTGAACCAGCGTATAGGTGGGGCTTGGCGCGTCGGCTTCACCGGTCAGCGCCTTGATCACCGCTCTGGCCAGCGTGGTTTTACCCGCGCCCAGATCGCCAAAAAGCCGGACGACATCTCCAACACGCAGAGCCATGGCCAATGTCTCACCCAGCCGGGCGGTGGCCGCTTCATCTTTTAGGGTGAGGGTAAGCTGGACCATGTGTTGAGCTGTAGGCGGTGCCGCACAAACGGGCAAGGCGCGCTGCATGCTTGACTTACAGGGCGGGAGTTGGCGTCTATCCTGCCCAGAGCTCAACGCGAAGCGTAAGGACACAGCAAGCCGTGCCTCAGACCTTGATCATCGGTGCCGGACAGGCGGGGCTCTCGGCAGCGGCGGAGCTGCGCAAGCGCAAATATGAGGGGTCGATCACCCTCCTCGGCGATGAGCCGGCCGCGCCCTATCAACGCCCGCCGCTTTCAAAAGCCTACCTGTCTGGCGAAACGCCGCTCGACCGGCTCTGGCTTAAACCACAGGCCTGGTATGAAAAGGCGGACGTGGACGTTCGCACCGGCGTGCGCGTCTCGGCCTTGGATCGCTCGGCCAGTGAGGTGATTACCGCTGACGGGGATCGCTTGGCGTATGATCATCTGGTCCTGGCGACCGGTGGCCAGGCGCGCCGCATTCCGATTCCCGGCGCAGACCTGCCCGGTGTGTTTGTGCTGCGCAATCTGGCCGAAGCGGATGGCTTCTCGGACGCGCTTCAGACCGCCCAGCGGCTGGTGATTATTGGCGCAGGCTATATCGGCCTGGAAGTGGCGGCGTCGGCCCGCAAGCGCGGGGTGGATGTCACTGTGCTGGAGGCCGCAGACCGGCCCATGGCCCGCACGGCCAGCGCCCTGCTTTCGGGCTGGTTTGGTGCGATCCACCGCGGCTACGGCGTCGATCTGCGGGTTTCCACGCCCGTCAGCGGCATTATTGGCCAGACCCACGCCACCGGGGTGGAGCTGGCCGATGGGGAGCATGTGCAGGCCGATCTGGTGTTGGTCGCCGCCGGGCTTACCCCGTCCACGCAGCTGGCTGAAGCCGCAGGCCTGGCGGTTCAGGACGGCATTCTGGTGGACAATCAAGCGCGTACCGAAGATGAGCGCATCTATGCCGTCGGCGATGTCGCGCGCTTCGACCTCGCCCGCTATGGCCGCAGCGTCCGCCTGGAAAGCGTGCAGAACGCGATTGACCAGGCCAAAGCGGCCGCCGCGTCGATTTGCGGCCAGCCGACGGTTTATGATCCCATTCCCTGGTTTTGGTCAGACCAGTATGAGCTAAAGCTTCAGATCGCCGGCCTAATCGAGGGGGCGGATCAGATGGTGCGCCGTGGGGATCCTGAGGAAGGCAAGTTTGCGCTCTTTCACCTCAAGGAAGGCCGCCTGATCGCCTGTGAGGCGGTCAATAGTGGACCCGAATACATGGCCGCTCAGCGCATGATTGCTCAAGGCGTAACACCGGATCCAGAGCGGCTACGGGATACCGGTGTGGCGATGCGCGACTTCCTGTCCTAAATAGGCAGGCAAACCCGGGTGCGTTCTGTACTCCGATACCCCAGCTTCTTTGTTCAAGGACCTCTGACGGCCCATGGCGAAAATTACTTATATTGAGCATGACGGCACCGAGCACGTGGTGGATGTCGAGACCGGCATCACCGTCATGGAAGGCGCGATCCGTAATCTTGTGCCGGGCATTGATGCCGACTGTGGCGGGGCGTGCGCCTGCGCGACTTGCCACGTCTATGTGGATGATGCCTTCACCGAGAAAACCGGTGAGCGCTCCTCCATGGAAGACTCCATGCTCGATTTTGCCTCTGACGTACGCGACAACTCCCGGCTTTCGTGCCAGATTAAGGTTTCCGATGCGCTCGAGGGCCTAATCGTGCGTATGCCGGAACAGCAGGGCTAGCGCGTCACAGGGGTAACTCGCCCTAGCCTGAACCGCAGAGCCTTCTGGGCTCAGCCAGGCGAGGGGATGGCGATGACAAGCGGCCGGTCAGCCTTAGATTCTTGGCGTCGCAGGCTCGTAACAGGTGGAGCGATCCTGGGCCTTGCCGCGTGTAGCGGTGAAGGTCAGGGGCCCGAAACAGCACTGATTGGCGAGGAAGATATCCCTGTCCACAGGCTGACCAGCCTGACCGACCCCTATGCGGATCTTTATGTCTCGATCGACCGGGAGATCGTGCTCGATTTCGGCCGGGTTGAAGCGGTCATTGCGTGCGAACGCCGCGGCTATATCTGCCTGGAATGGCCGTTTGTTTTTTCCTTCCCGGAAAGCGGCGAGCCACCGGCCAATGGCTGGGCGGCGGCGGGGTATGAGTTTCGGACCGTGACGCGGGCCCAGCGCAATTTCTGTGGCCGGACTCGGGAGGCCTATCTCATTGAAGGATCGAATGGAGTCGGTTGGGCAACCCGGGTCTGGTATCATCCCGATTTCGGGGTTTATGCAGTCATGACCGGTCAGGCTGAGGCCGGCGACCTGGTCACGGTTGAGCGCGCTTACACCACTTGCGATCGAGGCTTACTGGCCCGTGACGGAGGTCGTGTGCTGGGGTTAGGCGGCTAGCGGACCCACAGCCCGAAGAAGACATCGCGCACGGTCTCCAGGCTCCACAGCCCCAAGGCAGCCCCCAGCAGCAACAGGATCAGGATTTTCCAGCGATGCCCGCGGGTGAAGCGCCACGCGGCCATTACGCTGCCCCACACCACCTTCCAGCCAAATAGCCGTAAAGGCATGCCAATTCCGATCGCGCCCAGCAGCGATAGTCCGCCAATCCAGGCCAGGTCTTCAGCCATCGGCATCCCCCCAAGGATGTCCTGCCTTCAACTGAGGCGGTCGGTCTTATAGCACATCCAGCACTTGTTCCGGCGGGCGACCGATTGCCGCCTTATCCCCATGGATCAAAATCGGGCGCTCGATCAGCTTCGGCGTCGCGGCCATAGCGCTGATGAGAGCGTCCTCATCGGTGACGTCTTTGAGCCCTTGATCCTTATAATCGGCCTCGCCTGTACGCATCAGATCGCGGGCGGACCCCAGTCCAAGCTTGGTGATGACCGCGCGCAGCTCAGAGGGGCTCGGTGCGTCTTTGAGATACTCCCGCACAATGGGCTGAACGCCTTTGTCCACAAGCAAAGCCAAGGCTTCACGAGACTTGCGACAGCGCGGATTATGCCAGAATTCCATTTTGGTCCTCAGGGTCTAGTTTTTGGTGGCGGCAAGCACCGCATTGGCAGCGGAGAGGTGCATTGTGGCTTCAATCATGCGCCCCTCCAGCGCGATCGCGCCCTGGGTCGCATTGGCCGGGTCCTCGAAGGCCGCGACGACCTTTCTCGCCCAGGCGATTTCAGCGCGGGTCGGCGCAAAGGCGGCATTCGCCGGTTCGACCTGATTGGGGTGGATCAGGGTTTTGCCGTCAAACCCCAGCGCGCGGCTGGCCTGCGCCTCGGCGAGGAAGCCTTCTTCGTCCTGATAGCGATTATACACCCCATCGAGAACCTGCAGGCGACCGGCCCGCGCCGCGAGCAGCAGCTGAGCCAGATGCGGGGTCAGCGCGTCACGCTGAGACGGACCCTCAGGCAGGCGCAGCTGTTCGGCCAGATCATTGGTCCCTGCCACCAAGGCCGTCAGCCGGACATCCTGAGCGGTCTCGGCGAAGTCCTTGAGGTTCAGCATCGCACGCGGCGTTTCGATCATGGCCCATAGGGGTCCATCCCAGCCGGGGGCCCCGAGCCGGTGACCGGTATCACCAAGCTGATCGGGCCGGTCTGTTTTGGCAATGAGCACCACATCGGGCTGCGCTTGCGCCGCCGTCTGGATATCGGCTCCCAGATCGGGCGAACCGGGTTCGGC
>JANQMI010000167.1 GCA_028280165.1 Oceanicaulis sp.
GCCTTGGCTTCAGCCAGTTCAGCGGCGGCGGCAACCATTTTCGATTGATCCTGAATGGCCGCGGCGATCAGCGCCGCCTTATCGTCGAGGCCCTCGGCGACCTCGGTCAAGCGCAGCCGCTCGTCGCGCAAGGAATTGACCAGCCCGTCGGCTTTGGCTTTCGCCAAGGTGGAGCTGTCTTCCAGGCTGTCAGCGTGATGGGCGATCACTTCTTCCATCGCGGCCAGGCGGGCGAGCGCGCCCTGCATGGCCTGATTGACCCGATCCACCTGAAGGCTCACCGCGTCGGCCAACCGAACCGCGTCTGCGTCGGCATGGGCCACTGGAGCTGCCAGACGAGCAACCGCGGCATCCAGGCGGCGGGCCCGGGCACCGGCTTGCGCAACTTCGCGACCCAGGACGCCGGCCAAAATGAAGAGCGTGGCGGGAGCGATGGCGAAGACCGACAGGCCAGCCAGCTGGGCGGGGGTCAGCGCCGTCAGATCCGCATAGCCAGCCAGATAGGCGCTTGCTCCACCAATCCACAACAGTCCAAATGACACGCCCAGGAAGGTCGCCCACCCTCCCGCTCTCTCCTTGTGCGGCCCCAGGTCAGAGTTCAGTGCTTGCGGCGTGCGCGCGCCATCAGACGCCGTCAGGGCCCCGCCTGAAGCTTCGCTGAAGACGGCGCTCTCAGCTCTATCGGGTGTATCCGTGGCAGACGCATCTGGAGTTTTCGAATTGGCGGCCATATCGCCTCAATGCTTTGCTGAAATCGGGTCCAAGGTCACGACTTTAGCAGAGTCGTGCAGCTTCAGTCGCGATCGTGGCACTGAAACATCCGTATAAATCTGTTTTAAGCGTGAAAAGCCTGGAGTTAAAGCACCGGGTAGACGATCGTAGCATCACCATTGTCGCAGTCGGAGGCGGGTGTTGCGCCATCGCTTGCAGGGATGATGAGAGCGTCGCCGGTGACATGGACGCGATCTGCGGTCAGCGTCCAGCGGCCTTCGCTTGAGGCTTCAATCGTGTAATGGGCGGGCTGGAAATGAACGGGGTCGCACTCTTCTTCGCGCTCATATCCAAAGCCGATCACCGCCAGCAGGGCGGCCGCTACGAAATGCAGGATGTCGAACACGAGAGTCATAGTGCGTCACGCCTCCCACGTGACCATCAACCATTCTGGTATGCCTATACTCAGTGAGCGGTGCAAGGACATCTCCCCCAGATTTGCATGAAATCTTGGTAAGACTGACCGGTGATGACGAATGTCACGGCTTGTGGTGCGCGCGATTTAGCGCAAGGGTTCAAACCCGAAGGACCACGATCAGCCATGGAAGGGGAGGCCATGACCGACGCATCCGATCAAAACTCAGTTGAAGAAAGCACCAATGGCGAGGCCGCAACACGTGCCGCGCCGCATTCGGCACCGGTCGCGATCAAGGACCGCTTTGAGAGCCTGGATGTTCTGCGCGGCGTCGCGGTTCTTGGCATCTTGATGCTGAATGTTCAGGCCTTCCTGATGGCCTCCAATGCCTATATCTACCCGCCCGCGCACATGGACATTACCGGGGTGAATCTGACGACCTGGCAGATCCAGTGGGTCTTTTTTGATTCGAAATTCATCACGACCTTCTCCGCCCTGTTTGGCGCTGGCATGCTGCTTATGGTCGGAGATGCGCCGGATGCGTCGCGGAAGCTGCATTTCAGCCGGATGACCTGGCTTCTTGTTTTCGGTCTATTGCATATGTTCGTCTTCTGGTTCGGCGACATCCTGACCACCTATGCTTTAGCGGGCTTCATCATTGTGTTTTTCCGCCAGATGTCGGCCACCAAGCTGATTGTCTGGGGTCTGATCTGGCTGGCGATCTCCGGCTTGCTCTATATTGGTGCCATGGCATCAATGGGGCTCATTCCAGAAGATCAGCTCGCTGAAAATCACCCCCTTATGTACGCCCCTTCAGACCTGCGCGACCTGGTGGGAGCCTACCAGACTGGCTTCCTGGAGAGCCGCGGCTATAACGCCATCAATGGAGCCTTCAACCTAGGCTCTTTGGTGCTTGTTGGAGGCCGCATTATTGGGGTCATGTTCCTGGGTATGGCCCTGTTTAAGCTGGGCTTTCTGACCGCAAAATGGAGCGTGCGATCCTATCTCATTACTCTGGTCATCGGGCTGGGTGTTGGCTGGCCGATCGCGGCCTATGGCATGAATATCTTCGTCGACAGTGGCTTCGATGTGCGTCAGCTATGGATCATGCTGGGTACCAACTATATCGCCATGCTGTTTGTGGCTCTGGGCTATGCCAGCCTGGTTATGCTGATCTGCAAAGCGCCATGGCTGAAGATTGTGCGCTACCCGTTTGCCTGTGCTGGGCGCATGGCGTTCACCAATTATCTGGGTCAAACCTTCATCATGGTGTTCATTGCCGTAGGCGGGATTGGGCTTGGGCAATTCGGGCAGCTGGAGCGCATTGAGCAAGTCCAGCTTGTGGTGGCCGTGTGGGTCTTCCAGCTGATATTCTCAGTGCTCTGGCTTCAGGTGTTCAGAATGGGCCCGCTGGAGTGGCTGTGGCGAACCCTCAGCTATGGGCGCGTTCAGCCCCTCTTCAAGGCCAAGGCATGAGCGATACGGTTCGCGCCGGTGACGCGATAGCCGTCTACGGGCTGTTGCGCGCCGGCGAAAGCGGGTTTGCCCGCTTTGGTCTGGCCGACGCGTTTAAGCCGCTCGGGCCGTGCCTGATCCCTGGAGACCTCTGGGATATGGGAAAGTTCCCGGGTCTGGTGGCGGGCACAGGTGAAGTGGTCGGCGAGCTGTTTGAAGTGGTCGACCCATCGGTCATGCCCAGGCTGGATGCGTTTGAGGATTATTGGCCCAACGATCCTGACCGATCGCGCTATGACCGAGTGAAGGTCAAGCTTGTGGAATCTGATCGAAGCGCATGGGTCTATGTGTGGCGGCTGGGCTTGGACGATGCCACGCAGATTGTCAGCGGAGACTGGTTCGAGCGGTAGGTCGACATCCTGAGGGTCCTTCGAGACGCGCTGCGCGCTCCTCAGGATGAGGGCTTCATTTAGCACCCGCCTTCCTCATCCTGAGGAGCGAGCCCTTGGCTGGCGTCTCGAAGGACGCACCTCCTAGACCGCGTCCGGCTGCTTCTCTGGCGCAGCATCAGCAAACTCCGGCAGCGCGCGGGCGGCTTCGTCGGCGGCCACCAGGTGCCGGTAGGCGCTGACGTCCACGCCAAAGCGCCGCGCATTGACCATCTGAGGCAGCAGATAAATCTCAGCCAGGCTTGGCCCTTCGCCGAAGATGAAGCCATTTTGTCCGTTCGCCTTGGCAGCTAGCGTTTCAAGGGCGGCAAAGCCCACTTCCATCCAATGGCGCGCCCAGGCCCAGGCCCCGTCCTGATCATCGCCATAGTCCGCGCGCACCTTCTTCATCACGCGTAGGTTTTGCAGCGGGTGAATGTCACAGCCGATGACAGACGCAAAGGCGCGCACTTTGGTGCGCTCAACGCGATCAGATGGAAGCAGGGGGCGCTGAGGATAGGTCTCCTCAATCCATTCCAGGATCGCTGGACTTTGAGTGAGCAGTTCGCCGTCGACCTCCAGCGCCGGGACAAGCCCTTGTGGGTTCTTCGCCAGATAGTCCGGGCTGGATTGGGCCCCTTCCAGCAGATTCACCGGAGCCACTTCATAGGGCACGCCCTTCCAGTTCAGCGCAAGACGCACGCGATAGGTGGTGCCGGATCGAAAATAGCCGTGAAGAACCAGAGACATGATCGACGCTCCTCGGCACAGGGCCGCATAAGGGAGATGAATTTAGTTGCAAATGATACTATTTTGCTCCAGCAACACTGCGCGCGCTCCCCGCTTCGATCAAGCGTTGATGGGCGCGATTTGATTTTCTTAAGCTGACAGGAGCGCCCCATGGCTGATCTGTTTGAAAACCCGCTGGGCACCAACGGGTTCGAGTTCGTTGAATACACCTCGCCGGAGCCGGAAAAGCTGGTGGAGCTGTTCACGCTTCTGGGCTTCACGGCGGTAGCCAAGCACAAAACCAAAGACATCACCCGGTTTGCCCAGGGTGATATCAACTTCCTGGTCAATAAAGAGACCACAGGACAGGCTGCGGATTTCCGCGCCGCCCATGGTCCAAGCGCGAACGCCATGGCGTTTCGCGTGAAAGACGCTAAGCAAGCCTATGCTGACGCCATCGAGCGCGGCGCTGAACCCTTCGGCGACGGTGTCTGGACGAACGCCTTCCCGGCCATCAAAGGTATTGGCGGTTCGGTGCTTTACCTTGTCGATACCTATGGCGACGATCTCTACGCGGACGAGTTTGAAGCTCTCGAAGGTGCCGGCGACACCACGGGCGTAGGCCTGGAAGTGCTCGACCACCTGACCCACAACGTGTTCATGGGCAATATGGACACCTGGGCCGGTTTTTATGAGAAGGTCTTCAACTTCCGCGAAATCCGCTATTTCGACATTCAGGGCCAGCATACCGGTCTGTTGTCGCGCGCCATGACGGGCCCGTGCGGCAAGTTGAAAATCCCGCTCAACGAAAGCTCGGATGATCAGTCTCAGATCGCCGAATATTTGCGCGAGTATAATGGCGAAGGCATCCAGCACATCGCTTTGACCACGCCGGATATCTACACCACCGTTGAAAAACTTCGCGAAGCCGGCGTGGTGTTCCAGTCCACGCCTGAAACCTATTACGAGCTGATCGACGAGCGCGTGCCGAACCACGGCGAAGACGTGGCCCGCCTGAAGCAGAACTCCATCCTGGTCGACGGCAATCCGGAAACTGGCGACGGCCTGCTGCTGCAGATCTTTACCACCACCAATATCGGCCCGATTTTCTTTGAGATTATCCAACGCAAAGGCAATGAAGGCTTCGGCGAGGGCAATTTCAAAGCGCTGTTCGAATCCATTGAGCTCGATCAAATCCGCCGCGGCGTCATCAAGACCGAGCCGGCGGAGTAGGCCAAAATCGGTATCTCCCCCTGCTTGCGGGGGGAGTGTCCCGAAGGGACGAGGGGGGCTTGCAGCGTTGCGATGCCCCCTCCGCCCCGGATCAAGTCCGGGACACCTCCCCCGCAAGCAGGGGAGGACATCGGATCGGAGCCCTTCATGGATAAACCCGTCAAACCCGATCTCCGGCTCCCCGACTATCTGCCCTACCGGCTGTCGGTGGTGTCGAATAAAGCCTCCAGCCTGATCGCAAAGGCGTATCAGGCCCGCTTTGGCTTGAGCATTTGGGAGTGGCGGGTGATCGCGGTGTTGGGCGGAGAAGCGCGACCGATGACCGCTCAGGCGGTCTGCGAAGCAACCGCCATGGACAAGGTCACCGTTAGCCGCGCGATCCGCGCGCTGGATGGACGGGACCTGGTCCGCCGCCAGCCCAATGCTGGTGATAAGCGCGCCAGCGATGTCACGCTGACCGGAGAGGGTGAGGCCATCTACGCCGAGATCGCACCGTCGGCACTGGATTACGAAGCGCGCGTGCTCGCAGATTTCACAGATGAGGAGCGCGCAGCGTTGAAACAGCTGCTGGAGCAGCTGGAGCGTAGTCTTGATGGCGTGAGCTTGAAGTAAAGCTCACGCGAGGATTTTAAGAAGAATCAGGACTTTGAAATTCCCACATTTGAAGTGTGGGAATCCATGCATCATTTCATTCAATCAGCATTAAGCCCCAGGGTGCGACATCTGGCCCGTATTGCTTGATGACACGGGGTTTCACCCCATGTCTGTTATCAAGACACAAAGGAGCCACGCCCCATGAGCCGCTACACCGATGATGCCCTGAGCAAGCGCCGGGTCCCGGATGGGTTCCGCGATCGTATTGCCCTGCGCATGGTGAAGGTCATGCGTGTGTTCGCCGATCTCTTTTTCCAAAAGCGCTATGGCCACCGGGCGGTGGTTCTTGAAACTGTGGCGGCTGTGCCGGGCATGGTCGGTGGTGCGCTTCAGCATCTCAAAGCCCTGCGCCATATCCGTGATGATCAGGGCTGGATTCGCGAGCTGCTCGACGAAGCCGACAATGAACGCATGCATCTGATGACCTTCGTCCAGATCGCACAGCCCAGCGCGTTTGAACGCTTCCTGATCGTGTTTGCCCAGGGGCTGTTCTACAACGCCTACTTCTTCATGTATTTGTTTGCCCCGCGCACCGCGCACCGCTTCGTGGCTTATCTCGAGGAGGAGGCGGTGGTCAGCTATACCGGCTACCTGGACGCCATCGATGCGGGGGAGCTGGACAATGTGCCCGCGCCGCAAATTGCCATCGATTACTGGAAGCTGCCTGATGACGCCCGTCTGCGCGATGTCGTCTTGGTGGTGCGCGAAGACGAGGCCGAACACCGTGACACCAATCACCGCTTCGCCGATGAGCTGAGTGGGGTTGAGGTCAAGGCTGAAGCGTCTGAGAAGGTGGACGCCTAAGGGGCACCCTCGCTTCTCTTCCCCGGCGCAGGCCGGGGTCCAGAGCCATTAAGCGCTGCGTTTCTTGTTCACTGGGTCCCGGCCTACGCCGGGAAAGAGAGGTTTGGGAAGACTGGGCGTCTCCTCCCGCTTGCGGGAGGCAATCAGGTTGCAGCATTCCGGCAGCTTGGCTCCGCCAAACCCCCACCTGCCTTGCCAGAATTGTCATAGCCTCGTCATCAGAGCGGGGTAGGGCTCGCGGAGGTTTTACCGTGCTGGAGTTTCAACCCATGATCCGCGCTGCGCTGCTCGCTCTCGTCTTTTCAACGCCTGCTTTAGCGCAGCCCTATGTCGGTACGCCTGAGATCGTGCGCGACGGCGGGGGAGGAGAGACCATCTCCGGTGTCGTCTTCCACGATGCTAACCGCAACTCGCGGTTTGATCGTGATGAGGCGGGCATTCAGGGCGTGCGCGTATCCAACGGCCGCGACTGGGTGCTGACCGATGATCGCGGCGTCTACGAGATCGCCGTGCGCCCGGATATGAACTTGACCATTGTCCAGCCTGAGGCCTGGCAGGTGCCGACCGACACCCGTTTCGTCCCGCAATTCTTCTACATCCATAAACCGGGCGGTACCCCGCAGGCGCTGCGCTATGGCGGCTTGCCGGACACCGGACCGGCTCCAGCGGCAGTGAACTTCCCGCTGCTGCCACGCGAGGTGGAAAGTGAGTTTACCTGCGCGATCATTGGCGATGCTCAAACCTATTCAAACCGGGAGATGAGCTGGTTCCGCGATGGTGTACTAACCGACCTGGCGGCTGCAGACCTCGGGTCCAATGACTGCATGCTCTATGTCGGCGATGTCATGGGCGATGACCTGGACATGCTCGACCGCCTGCTGGAGACCGCTGCAACGGTCGGCGTTCCGCAATGGCTGGTCCATGGCAATCACGACTATGATTTTGACGCTCTGAGCGACGCGGATTCAGCCGATAGCTGGCGTCGACTCTACGGCCCGGAATACTACGCGTTTGAGCAGGGCGATGTGCTTTTCGTCGCGCTCGATAATGTAGTCTTCCCATGCGGTGCCATCGATCGTGCCAGTGGCCATGACCATTGCGTTGACGAAGGCCGCCGGCGCTATAACGGCCGGATCACCGAAGTTCAGTTCACCTGGCTCGAAGGCCTGCTGGAAACCGTCCCGGACGATAAGCTGGTGGTGCTGACCCACCACATTCCCTTCGTCAGCTTCGTTGATGCAGGGTCTAACACCCACCAAACCGATGAGCTCAATCGTGTCCACGCCTTGGTCGAAGGGCGTCCAGCACTCTCCCTATCGGGTCATACCCACACCATGGAAAATCACGCGCCGGGCCAGATCTTCGAGGGCTGGGCGGAAAACACGGGCACCGGCCCGCTCCCCTTCCGTCACATGATTGCCGGGGCGGCCTCTGGCTCCTGGTTTCAGGGCGATCTGAACATCGATGGCAATCCCATGGCGTTGCAGCGCACGGGCGGGCCGAAGGGCGTGCTGATGCTTGAGTTTGACGGCACTGAGTATACCGAGCGCTATCAGGGTAGCCGCATGGATCCGAACCGGGGCCAATGGGTGGCATTGAGTACGCCGGGTTTCCGGGACTGGTATGAGACCATTATGGCTTGGCGCGCCGAAGACTGGCAGACGCGCGAGGCGGTGCCCCCGCTATCCATCAACGACCTTCCGGATCCCAATATCCTCACCCCGACCGACCTGTCCGAAGGCACATATGTGACCGCCAATGTGTGGGCCGGCTCTTCGGAAACCGTGGTGGAAGCGCGCCTGTCCGATGGCCGGACCCTCGTTATGCAGCGCACGCAAGAAGGTACAGGCGAAGCGCCGCGCGTCGGCGTGAACTGGGCAGACCCGTTTGCGACACAGCGTCAGCTATCGGTGATGCGTTATGCGGTCCAGAGCCGGTCGGGTAATCCGCGCGCGCAAGGCTTTGAAGCTTGGCAGGGCCGCCGCTTTGAGCCGGCCCCGCCCCAGCCGCAAAACGCTGTGGCGGACCGCAATATGTCGCTCTGGCTCGCACAACTCCCTGAAGATCTGAGCCCCGGTGCGCACCGGATCACCGTGGTCAGTACCGACCGCCATGGCCATGAATTCACCGACGTGATGCTGATCGAAGTGCGCGAGGAGCGTCCCGATCCGTATTTCCGCACCGAGCTGTGGGACTAGGGGGGCGTGCGTCCTTCGAGACGCTCGCCAAGGGCTCGCTCCTCAGGATGAGGAGTGTTGGCGCTTGATCTAACCCTCATCCTGAGGAGCGCGAAGCGCGTCTCGAAGAACCCTCAGAATATGGCACGAACAAATCCCTCGTCATTCCCGCGAAGGCGGGAACCCAGAGATCATCAAGCGCCGAGTTTCGCGGCTCTGCTCCCCCGCCTTCGCGGGAATGACGGTGAAAACAGTGGAGGGTCGCGCTAACGCGGCAAATAGGGCGGGCGGTCCAGCCCCGCCGGCGACTTGGTGAAAATCTCCACCCCGTCCTCAGTGACACCGACCGAGTGCTCAAACTGGGCGGACAGTGACTTGTCGCGAGTGACGGCCGTCCAGCCATCGGCGAGCACTTTCACGCCCGCTTTGCCGGCGTTGAGCATGGGCTCAATCGTGAAAAACATACCCGGTTCCAGGACGGCAGTTTTCAGACCTGGCTCGTCGAAGTGCAGCACGTTCGGCGCGTCGTGAAAAAGCTGGCCTAGTCCATGACCGCAGAAATCACGCACGACCGCATAGCGCTGGCTTTCAGCATACTCCTGAATCGCCCGGCCGATATCGCCAAAGGTATTTCCCGGGCGAACCTGATCGATACCGCGCATCATGGCTTCATAGGTGACTTCTACCAGGCGTTCGGCCTTGCGGCGCACATTGCCAACCGGGAACATGCGGCTGGTATCACCATGCCAGCCATCCACGATGCAGGTTACATCGATATTGACGATATCACCGTCGCGCAGCGGCTTGTCGTTGGGAATGCCGTGGCATACCACGTGGTTGATCGAGGTGCAGCTCGACGCGGTGTAGCCGCGATAGCCCAGCGTGGCCGGGACTGCGCCGTTTTTGAGGAATTGATTGCGAACAAAGTCGTCAATATCCAGCGTCGTGATTCCCGGCTTGACGATATCAACAAGAAGATCAAGCGTCTCAGCCGACAGGCGTCCGGCCTTGCGCATGCCCGCAAATCCGTCCGGGCCATGGCGCTTAATCTGACCGTCGCGGACAGGGCTTGGGTCAACAGCAAGTTCGGTCACAGAGATCTCCGGATGTTTCGATCACGCTCTATAGCACGCCGGGAGATATAAGAAACGGGTGAGCGGCGCGATAGGGGTGTTTCAGCCAATGGAAACCTGCTTCGTCTTTGTCCGGTTCACCCGGGCCAGCCAGGGTCCGGTTAGGGCTCAAGACACGGCTGACAGGCCCGCTTACTCTGACCTGCTTTTTTCCCGCTCTGTGACCGCGTGCACCAAGTCCTCCGCTGGCTTGGCATAGTGCTTAGCAAAGGCCTCGACCATACGCGCCGGGCGGCCCGTGCTGAGCTGGAAGCTGACCAGCTTGGTGACGGCTCGAAAAACCGTTTCACCGGTGCCAGCCTTGCGGAACTGATACCAGCGTTCTGCCCGCAGCTTGCCGTCGGAGGCCGCAATCCAGACCGCACAGATGACCCGCTCTCCGGCCCGCACATGACCCAAATAATCGGCTTCCGTGCGCAGGATCGCCATGCCACGGTCGAGGTCGCGGCATTGGTCGCGGGTGTAGCCGTCCGATTCCCAGTGGGCCCAGCCGGTCTCATCGGCCCATTTCAGATAAACCGCATTATTCACATGGCCGAAATCATCAATATCGGCTGAATTGACGGTCACCTCGTAGAGGAAGGGACCAGGCAGGTCCCAGCCGCTATCGTTCGCATCGGTGCTCACAACCGAACCTCAATTTCGCGATCCACGGTGACGCCCATAAGGTCGACGGCGCAGGCGTAGGCGAGCACTTCCACGCCCGCATTTGCAGCAGCGGCGAGGGCATCGGCGTAGTTCGGGTCCAGATCTCGGGCCGGTGACAGCGTATCGCAATCACCGCGCTGGACGATAAAGAGCTGCACCGCGCGTGCCCGGTCGCGGACCATGTCGGAAAGCTCACCGAGATGCTTGGCCCCTCGCGTGGTGACGCTGTCGGGAAATTCGGTGAGGCCGGGCGTGCGCATCAGGTGGCAATTCTTCACCTCCACATAGGTGGGCGGCTTGCTGTCCTCCTCAAGGAGCAGGTCGATGCGCGAATTGGTGCCGTATTTCACCTCCCGGCGCAGCGTGTGGAAGTGTGCCAGTTGGCTGATCTGTCCGCCGCGAATGGCCTCTTCGGCGATCTTGTTTGGGTTCATAGTGTTAATCGCGACGAGCGTGTTATCCGCCTCCACCAGCTCTAAAGTGAATTTGAGCTTGCGCTTGGGGTCGTTGTTCTCGCTGACCCAGACCCGGCTGCCGGGAGCCTTCAAGCCCATCATGGACCCCGGGTTTGGGCAGTGGGCGGTCACCTCGCGGCCATCGTCCAGCGTGATGTCAGCCAGGAACCGCTTGTAGCGATTGATCAAGCGGCCGGATCGGAGCGGATTTGCAAACTGCATGAGAACCCTTTGAATTCGTGCGCGAGCGGGACCATAGTCCGCGCCAATGCCGGTGCAAGTGTCTGCGCTAGCCTAAAAAAAGCGGAGTCCACCCCATGTCAGCGCCCAAGCCCGTGACCGCCGGTATTGTCGTTATCGGCGATGAAATTCTGTCTGGGCGCACGCGCGACATTAATGTTCAGCAGATTGCGGAATTTCTTGCGCCGCTCGGTATCTCGCTCACTGAGGTCCGCATTATCTCTGATCACCAGCCAGCCATCATTGAAGCGGTGCAGGCGTTATCGGCGCGGTGTGACTATGTCTTCACCACCGGAGGGTTGGGCCCCACCCATGATGATATCACCGCTGATGCCATTGCGGCGGCCTTCAAGCGTTCGATTGATGTGCGCGACGATGCCAAAGCGATTCTGGAACACTGGTATGCAAACTCCGATGCCGCCATCACTCCGGCGCGCATGCGCATGGCGCGGATTCCTGAAGGGGCTGTGCTAATCGACAACCCAGTGACGGGGGCACCTGGCTTTCAGGTGGAGAATGTATTCGTGCTGGCCGGCGTGCCGAAGATTGCGCGCGGCATGCTGGAAGATGTTGCAGATCGTCTGACTCGCGGCGCGGTCACCCATTCGGTCTCAGTGCGGATCGACAATGCCCGCGAGGGCGACATGGCTGCCGCGCTCGGCAAGCTTCAATCTGCGCACCCGACAATCTCGATCGGCAGCTATCCGTGGTTTGAGGATCTGGGCGGCGGCAAACTCAATCGCGGCGTCGCCTTGGTGGCGCGGGGCACCGATACCAGTGAGCTTGCGATTGTGGAAATGGCTCTGGAGCGCCTAGGTCAAAGCCACCGCGACGCCTGACCTGCGTCACTTTCGCGCCGTGATTTAGCCCCAGATCAGGTGGAGGCTTCTAAGCCAACCGCCATTGAAGGGACAGGTCATGGCCTTAACGCGCATTGTAGCAACCAGTCTTGTCAGCACGCTCGCCCTGACCGGCTGTTGGGGCACCGCCCCCAGTCAGGACGAAAGCGTGCTGGTCCCTTCGCCACCGCCCGCACCCTCATCGCCGCCACCGATGGCCGACGCCTCTGCCTATGTCACGGTCACGGGAATGCGGCTTTCCGCGGCTGCGCCAGCGCCCTATCCGGCTCCTCATGTGGACCGTGAAGCATACTCCGATGTGGAGACCAATCCGGTTCAGGCCGTGCGAGATGCGCCGGTGTCCACATTTTCCATTGATGTGGACACTGCCAGCTATGCCGTCGCCAGGCGCTATCTCAATGATGGCCAATTGCCGCCCACCGATGCTGTTCGCTCAGAGGAGGTGATCAATTACTTCGACTATGCCTACCCGCTTCCTGACAGCGTGGACGCGCCATTTGCCGCCAGCGTGACCGTCACTGACACGCCGTGGAATGATGCCACACAGCTGATGCATATCGGCATACAGGGCTATGAGATCGCCTTGAGTGAGCGGCCGCGTGCCAATCTGGTGTTTCTGATCGATGTGTCTGGGTCGATGAATTCTGCGGACAAGCTGCCGCTCGCCCTGCGCGGGTTCAGAATGATGCTGGGTGAGCTGGACGCCGACGATACGGTCTCCATCGTGGTGTATGCCGGAGCAGCCGGCGTTGTACTGGAGCCGACACCGGTGGCTGAGCGCGGCCGGATTGAAGCGGCTCTCGACAGCCTGTCTGCCGGCGGTTCAACCGCTGGCGGAGAGGGACTGCGCCTCGCCTACGCCCTGGCAGAGCGCAATTTCAATGCCGAGGCCGTCAATCGAGTGATTCTGGTTACCGATGGCGATTTCAATGTGGGCATTACCCAGGACGAACGCCTGGAGGATTTTGTGGCCCGCAAGCGTGACACTGGCATCTATCTGTCGGTTATGGGCTTTGGCCGGGGCAATTATAATGACGCCCTGATGCAGACCATCGCCCAGGCCGGCAATGGTACGGCGGGCTATGTAGATACGCTGTCTGAAGCCCGACGGCTGCTGGTGGAAGAAGCCGGCTCCACCCTTTTTCCCATCGCCAACGACGTGAAGATCCAGGTGGAATTCAATCCGACGCACGTCGCGGAATATCGTTTGATCGGCTATGAAACACGCCTGCTGGAGCGCGCCGACTTCAACAATGATGAAGTCGATGCTGGCGAAATCGGTTCAGGTCACTCAGTCACGGCCATCTACGAGATTACGCCGCCAGGCAGTGAGGCGCTGCAAATCGACCCGCTGCGCTATCAGACTGAGGCGCGCCAGGGCGAGATGTCCGAAGAATATGCCTTCCTGCGGATCCGCTATAAGCCACCGGGCGAAGATGAAAGCCAGTTGATCGAGACGCCTGTCACCGAAGACCATGAACGCGCCTTGGCCGAAACCAGTCACGACGTCCGCTTTGCTATCGCCGCGTCGGCCTATGCCCAATTGTTGCGCGGCGATCCCTATCTGGGCGGCTATGGCTTCAGTGATGTGATCGATTTAGCTCAACCGGCGAGGGGCGAGGACCCCTTTGGCTATCGCGCAGAATTCGTCCAGCTCGTGCGCTTGGCCGAGTCAGCGACGGCTCAGGTTGCGCTGAAAACCGAAGGAGCCGGCGACTAGCCCGAGTGTCAGTGACTCTGAAGCCTATCGGCGAGCGTAGAGGCATGTGTCATCCCTTGGCCTGGCCGCCTTGTTTGCAGGGGCAGGCGCGCCTAACCTCACGGTCAGATATAGCGCTGAGATCGAAGGATTCGACATGGCCCACGCGTATGACAACCGCCTGATCCGCAATGATGACGAAGACGAGTCCGAGGACAAGGACGCAGGCCGTCATCCCGACTATATCGGCAAGGCGCTTTTTGACAGTCGTACCATCCTGATCACCGGCGGCATCTCCGATAAAACAGCGCAACGGGTTTGCGCTCAGATGTTCGCCTTGGCGGCAGTATCCGACGATCCGATCCTTCTGGTGGTGTCTTCGCCTGGCGGGCATGTGGAGTCCGGCGATATGATCCATGACACCATGAAATTCATTAAGCCCCGCGTGGTCGTGCTCGGCTCCGGCTGGGTCGCCAGCGCCGGCGCGCTGATCTTCGTGGGTGCGGAGAAAGGCGACCGGTATTGTCTGCCCAATACCCGCTTTTTGTTACACCAACCCTCTGGCGGGGCAGGGGGCATGGCTTCGGACATTGAGATCCAGGTTCGCGAGATGCGCACGATGCGCGACCGCCTCAACCAGATTTTCGCCGATGCCACGGGTCAGAAATTGGCCAAGATCGAAGAAGATACCGATCGCGATTTCTGGCTGTCCGCAGACGAGGCGGTCCAATACGGCCTGTGCTCGAAGATTATCACCAGCCAAAGCGAGCTTAAGCTCTAGAACTGGCATTTATGTGTTGAATATGCGGGGCTGGTCTTGGCGAAGGACCAGCCCTTCGCGTATCAGTGACTAGTGCTCACGCATGCCGGCGTGGCGGAATTGGTAGACGCACCGGACTTAAAATCCGTTGGGAGAATCTCCCGTGCCGGTTCGAGTCCGGCCGCCGGCACCACTTTTTCTTGTTCTCCTTCGCGTCCGCTCAGTCGATCCTCGCTGACGCTGCGGACGGGCGGACGCCCTTGCAAACCGTGCCGGTTCGAGACTGGTCCTTCAGCCCGGACCATTTTCCTTGATCCTCCCTCCCATCCGGTCGGTCGGGCGCGATATTAGCCCCCTCAGCCTTCATCAAACGCTCCAGACCATCGCTACGCTCTTACGGCGTTGCGCGATCGGTTTCCTCCCCTGCTTGCGGGGGAGGTGTCCGCAGAGCGAACGGAGGCGGCTTTGAGGCGTTGGTGACTGATCTTTCAGCGCGAATCAAAATTGTGATTTCTCCTAACGTGAGCTTAATATCGATATATTTCAATTACTTAGGGGTTTCATCAAGTTAATCGGGTCTGCTTTGGTAACAGTCGCTTAGGCGGTGTGCGCGTAAGCGTGCCCGCATGAAAGCGCTCACACTTGCCTTCAGCGTTTTAGCGCTGCTTCTGAGTTCTCCGGCGTTTGCGCAGGGGTTTGCCGTTCGACTGGTTGATCAGTCCGGCGAAGCCGTGGCCCGAGCGCTCGTGACGCTTCATTCAAAGGGTGATGCTGCTTCAGTATCAGCATTGAGCTCTGACGCTCACATGTCTCAACGAGATTTGCAGTTTGTCCCAGGCACGCTCGTGGTCCCGGTGGGAAGCTCGGTATCTTTTCCGAACGAGGATGATACCGGCCACCATGTCTACTCGTTTTCAGACGCCAAGCGGTTTGATTTGCGGATCATTCCAGGCGGCGAGTCTGAATCGGTGATGTTCGACCAGGTTGGGACCGTCGCGATTGGCTGCAATATCCACGATGCTATGGTGGGTTTCATTCACGTTGTCGATACACCGTGGGCTCTTGAATCCGATGACGCTGGAAGGGTCGACTGGTCGTCTGTGCCGGCCGGCAACTATGAGCTGCGGATCTGGCATGAACGTCTGAGGGAGCGGGGACAAACGCTCACCTTTGATATCGAGCTCGCTGACGACCGAGCTGAAGAGACCTACGAACTCAACCTTCGTCGGGCGCGCCGCCACGGAGGCCGATATTGACTACACGTCCGTCTTGGAGGTTTCAGCCGAAGCTAACGGCTTACTTCACAGCCCTTTTTCTACTGATTTTTGTGCCGACAATTTTGACTGTGCATGGCGCGGTCGTCGGTGCCGTTTCGCGATCTGTGGAGCGGGAACTTCTTGCAAGCGGCGCGGTCTTTAATCGGATCATCGCGCTCCAAGCCTCACAGCTGGAAGAGACGGCAACCGTATTGTCCAGTGATTTCGGATTTAGATCCGCGGTTGCAACACGCGATGTCGCAACAATTGAATCGGCCTTGACCAATATCGTGGCGCGCCTTGACGCAAGCCATGGCTATGTCGTCGATCTTGAGGGTGAAATTCTCGCGTCGACTGGATCGGTTATGGACGGCCGGTTCGCGTTCTCTGAGAGCTTCAGCGAGGACGCTCCAATCGCAAGCGCCGGTGTTTTGGACGGTCGGCCAAGTGTTCTCGTTGCAGCCCCCATTACTGCCCCCTTGACTGTTGGATGGGTGGTATTTGCACTTGAGCTGGATGAAGCCGCGACGGCCGAGCTGGAAGCCCTGTCTCCGATACCTTTGCATGCGCAGGTTCTGACTGGGCCTGAGCTCAACGAGCTGTCCTCTTTGATGCGGCTAGAGCAGTCTGAGTATGGCCAGATGCTGTCTGAACTCGACATGGCGGGCACGCGATCGCTCGTTCATGTCGAAGACGTGCCTGTTCTCGACGGTAGCCTGAATATCGGGCTGGTATTGGCGCATTCCAAATCGGTTGCGTTTCAACCCTATCGGCAGATGATCTATTTCATCTTGTTGCTCGGAGCCGCCGGCATTGGCCTCCTGGCGCTGGGCTGCTGGTTGGTGGCCAAGCGTGTGACCCGACCACTGTCGGCGCTTAGCGAGGCCGTGGCTCTGCTCCGAGACGGGCAGCGTGCGAGCGTTGGGATTACCTCATCCGACGAGTTTGGGGATCTGGCCGCCGGGTTCAACCTGATGTCAGAGGAAATCGCATCGCGCGAGCAGGCCATTACCCGCATGGCGCTCCACGATGGAGAGACTGGATTGCCGAACCGGCGCGCGCTTGAAGGTCGATTGAAAGAGCTCTGCGTGGTCACTTCAACGGCAAAAGGCTCAATGCTTTTGATTGGCGCGCGCGTTAAGCGCTTCGCAAATGTCAGAGCGGCGATCGGATATGCGTTGTCTGCGGACGTTTTGAACACGGTCGCCAAACGCCTGTCCGCTGAAACCGAGTGTTTCCGACTGACGGTGGATACGCTCGCCACGCTCCATACCCTACCGGCTGAAGGCGATCCCAGCGCCTACTGCCAGTCCCTTCACAAAGCCATAAATCAGGCGGTCGCGGTCGATGCGCTATCGATCGATATGGACGTCGTGATTGGAGTTGTGGATCTGTCAGCTGGACAGTTCGCACCAGAAAAAGCGGTTCAATCTCTCGAGCTTGCAATTGATCTGGCGAGTGGCAAGGGGCTGCCTGTATTCGAGTATTGCGAAGATAGGATTCCGGATCCCATCAAGACACTGACTCTGATGGGCGCGATGCAGGACGCCATGAAAACAGGTGACCTTCGTCTGCATTACCAGCCGAAAATCGGGACGCGCTCCGGGAAGGTGGAGGGCGTCGAAGGACTGCTTCGGTGGACCCATCCCGAACTCGGCTTCATTCCCCCTGACACCTTTGTGGAGTTGGCGGAGGAAACCGGCCACATCGCAGAACTGACGGAGTGGGTGCTCGACCGCGCGCTTCTTGACCAACGCCGCTTCGCCGAAAGCCGCGTTCCGGTCTCCATGGCGGTCAATGTTTCAGGCCGGCTTCTCGCCAATGATCTGTTCGCCAGCTTTGCAATCAACGCGGTGGATCGACACAAAGCCGACCCCAGCGAGATCGTGCTGGAAATCACCGAAACAGCTGTGATGGAAAATCCTGAGGTCGCTACACGCCAGCTTGAGCGCCTGCGAGATGCGGGGTTCGCGCTGGCGATCGATGACTACGGCACGGGTCTATCCTCATTGTCGTACCTGAAGCAGCTGCCGGTCAGTGAGCTGAAGATTGACAAGAGCTTTGTGCTGGCGCTGGCGTCTGACGAACAGGATAAGCTGCTGGTGAAATCCTCCATCGATCTGGCCCACAGCCTTGGTTTGAAAGTCACGGCTGAAGGTGTGGAGGACCAGGCCAGCTTTGCGGCCCTGCAGCTCTTCGGGTGCGAGTACGCCCAAGGCTACTTCTTCTCTAAGGCCATTTCAGCGGATGAGTTTATCGAATTTGCAACCCGCTGGAACGTAGAGTCCCAATCAATCGAAGGGCAGCAAGACCGAGCTGTTCAATAGCTCCGTCTGCATGGGGGCGTGGAGGGGAAAATGCGCGCACGTCTTTTGAGTGTCTGCGCCTGCTTTGCTGGCTTTTCATCTGCAGCGAACGGGCAATCTGATCTCTTTAGCGCCGAGACCGTCTCCGGATATTTCGACATTCGGCTTTATGCAGCCAATGGCGAGGAGAGCTGGACGAACCATGGTGCCGGAAAAGCGCGCTATGGCGGTGAACAGGTTGGGATCGATTTGGCCGAGGCAGGCCTGGTGTGGACGCCGAGGATCAGCTGGACGATCGAAGGCTACGCCCATCTTCAGTTCAATGATGATCAGGACACATCGGTGGGCGTGACCGAGGCGTTTTTAAGCTACACGCCAGTCCCGCGCTCTGAATGGCGCTGGTCAGGTCGTGCCGGGATCTTTTATCCGCCGGTCTCACTGGAGCATGAAGAGGGGGCTTGGGCGACGGTCTTCTCGCTGACCCCATCAGCGATCAACAGCTGGATTGGTGAAGAGATTAAGGGGGCCGGTGTTGAAGCCTCGGTTCAGCGAGAGATTTCAGGGCACCAGTTCGGTCTCACAGGTGGAGCCTTCGGGTATAACGATACAACAGGTGTGCTGATCAGCTATCGCGGCTGGGCGCTGCATGATCTTAAGACCGCACACGGCAGCGCCTTTCCCCACACAGTCTATCCTGGGCACAATGCAGTCGCTGAACCCTTTGAAGAGTTGGATTCAACGCTGGGCTATTATGCGCGCGCTGATTGGTCTCCGATGCCAGGCCTGAAGCTGAATACAATTGTCTGGGACAATCGCGCCGACCCGCTGAGCCGGGATGGACACAACCGAGGCTGGCCGACCCGGTTTGTAAATGTCGGTGCTGAGATCGAGCTGCGTGAGGGCCTTAAGCTCCTGTCTCAAACGCTAATTGGGACCACCGGTTCAGGGCCGGTTCTGCAGGTGGGGCGACGCGAGTTCGATTTCAGCTATTACGCCACCTACGCCATGGTTGTGAGCGAGCACGGCGATCACATCTTTGCAGCTCGGGGCGACGTGTTTGATGTCGATGACCGAAGCG
This sequence comes from Oceanicaulis sp., assembly GCA_028280165.1. Lineage (GTDB taxonomy): Bacteria > Pseudomonadota > Alphaproteobacteria > Caulobacterales > Maricaulaceae > Oceanicaulis. Next base: position 19,042 of record JANQMI010000167.1, read on the forward strand.
CGGCTTTGGCGCACGACTTCGGCGAGCGCGGTTGGTCGGCCATGGCGTCATGGCGCTGGGCCCGGGAGTCTCACCAAACCCTCACAGCGGAGCTCCTTCATATGGATAGCGATCGCGCCTTGCGCTCACGCTGGGGTATTGGCTCGAACCACTCCCAATCCCTGTTCCAACTTGCGGTGCGACAAGGGTTTTAGGGGGCTAGGCTCATGGCGCGCTGTTCTGCGTGACCCTGGGTCCTATTGGGAAAGAAACGGTGTGGTGGAGGGTTGAGGGTCCTCCCTTTGCGTGCAGGCAGGCACCGACCGCAGTTTAATCAGAGCCGCGAAACATCTAACACCTTGCCGCGGGCCCCAGCATAGGATTGGCTAGATCCATGTCCGCCACCGTCCATGCCCGCTTTCTTGAGACCGCGAAAGACCTCAGCCCTGTCCTGGTTGAAGCGCTTACGGCGCGCGGGCCGGTTGAGTTTTCGGTCCGCAACACCACTCCCTTTCCCCTATATTTGGCTCGCGCGGTCGCTGGCCAGCAGCTCAGTGTGAAAGCCGCCAAGTCGATATGGGGTCGGGTGGAAGCCAGTAATGGCGACCGGTCCTTCTGTGAGGCCTTTACCGCATCGCGCGGTGAGACGCTGCGAGCCTGCGGGCTGTCTAATGCCAAGGTCAAAACACTGATTGCCATCGGCGAGGCGACGCAGGCGGGCTGGCTGGATGGCGAAGCGTTGCGCCAGCTTGATGCCGAGGGCAGAGCGCAGGACCTGACGAAGCTCTGGGGTGTTGGCCGCTGGACAGCCGACATGGCGAACATGTTCTGGTTTGGCGAAGAAGACATCTGGCCTGATGGTGATGTCGCAGCGCGCAAGACCTTGGAGCGCTTGACGAGCCCACGCCGCAAAACCGTGCGCACCGCCGAACGCTTCGCGCCCCATCGCAGTTATCTGGCTCTGTACATGTGGCGGCACGTTGACGCGCCACCCACGTGAGTTTCCCGAACCAGCCTTTCAACAATTGAGGCCAGGATGCGTCTTGACGAATTTCGAACTCTGGTGGCTTTGGAAGACAGCTATATCAATGAGGTCTGCCTGCTGAATGATGAGGTTCGTCTCACGGGTGAGTTTTTCAGTCTGCGAGACTGCGATGAGACCACGATGGTCTGGCGGTTTGGAACGATTTCGTTTTCAGGCGTCAGCCACTATCACCTGGCTGTTGACTTGAAGGGGCAAAGGGAAAGGCCGAACGGCCGCTACGACCTGGGTTCGCCTGACATTGAGCCGGAGACGGACCGATGTGCGATATTCTTATCGAATGCGCGCTGGAACGAGGGCAACCCTCCGCATCTCCTCTTGTTTGGCGAAGCAATTGTGATCGAAGCCGAGCTGGGGCCAATTCTAGAGCGCGTTCGTCGCGCGTCTGGCTCGGAAGAGATCTCAGACTGATGCAGCCGATTGAGATCAATATAGAAGGATTGGACAAAGACGCGCTGATCCTGCGGCTTAAAGCGAGTCTCGGGCTACCAAGCTATTGCCAAACCAATTGGGATTCCCTCGAGGCGTGTCTTTATGATGGCCAGCTTTCTGGCTTGACGCTCATCCATGTTGGCACAAGCGCTCTGAGCCCTGCCGATCGGGCCACCTACCGCCAGATCTTGAAGCGGTGGCAGAGTGATGCGGAGCAGATTCAAGTTGTTTTTTAGGACTCTGAGCCTCGTCGTGAGGGGGGCAAATAGGCTATGCGACATCAACTGGTCTCGCTCTGCGAGCCTGATTAATCTGCCCGAAGCCTTTCGGAGCGCTGGCCCGTGACTCACGCCTTTAGAATTCTGACGCCTCAGGTCGATATCGCGGCGCGCACGCTGCGTTTCGGTTTTAATGTCTCGCGCTTTGGCCTGTTTGAAGAGCAGGTCACCCTGCCCGAAGACACCGCGCTGGAGCAGCTAAAGGGTCCGGTTTTGGACCGCCTTCTGGCGCTGTGTGCGATCATGATCGGGACGAGCTATTTTAAGTCTGCCCCGGTCGACAGACTCCAAACCGCATTTGCGCTCACGCCGGCGGCGCGCCGCATGGTCGAGCTCGCCTATGGCCCAGGTCTTGGGGAGTTTTATGTCCGCAACGCGCTGCCCTATCCGCCCAAGCTTGTGATTGAGGCACCAGAGGCGGCCCCGCTGTTACGGCCTGAACACGGGGAGCTGGAGCGGCCTCGCGCCGCAGTGGCCTTCGGCGGGGGTAAGGATAGTCATGTGGCTAGCTCCATCCTCGCCGAGGCAGGAGCGCAAAGCGAGCGCTTCTCCCTCATTTTAGGCGACAAGGTCGGCGCACGGCTCCAGTCGATGAGTGAGACGCCCGTGCGTCTGTTCATACGCCGCATTGATCAGCGTCTTATTGAAATCAGCCAGTCGGGCGAGGCGCTGAACGGCCATATCCCGATCACGGGGATCAACTCCACGCTTCTAACGCTGGTCGCCGAGGCTATGGGGCTGGACTGGGTGGTGTTTGCCAATGAGCGCGCGGCCAGTGAACCTACGATGGACGTGGGCGGTCATCCGGTAAACCACCAATTCTCCAAGAGCCTGGAGTTCGAAGACGCGATGCGCAGCGGCTTTGCCGAAGCGGGCGCACGCGCGGAGTATTTTTCCATCCTTCGGCCGGTGAGCGAGCTTTGGACAGCCCATCATCTGGCAACCAAGGGGGTTGCAGCGCTTAATTTCTTTGCCAGCTGTAACCGCAATTTCGTCTTTGCTGGTCCCAGCGTCCTGGCCGAAGGCCAACGCTGGTGCGGTCGGTGCGCAAAATGTGTCTACACCTCGGTTTTACTGGCACCCTTCCTATCGGTGGATCGCCATGCGGAGGTCTTCCAGAGCCAACCGCTTCACGACCCGGACAATATGAGTTTTCTGCGAGAGATTGCTGGGCTCACCAACGCCAAGCCTTGGGAATGCGTCGGCGAGCGGCGGGAAGTGGCGGCTGCGCTCACCCATCTCCTCACGGTCGAAGGCTGGAAAGATGCGGCGCTGATTTCCGGGATTGAAGCGGAGCTGTTTGTGCACTGGGATCGCGCAGAGTTGCTCTCAGCCTGGGACACCGCGCTGGAGGCGCGCTCCGAACACCGTATGCCGCAGGCCGTTGCCCGAGTCGTTGGAGCCTAAAGCGCAGTGGCGGCCGCCAGGAAATCCGCGCCGCGTTCTTCAAAGCTCTGATACGCCTTCGCCCGCGGGGCCGCAGGGCTTAGCAACACGACGCCGCCGTCCGGGAGCGATGCGGCAGCCTCGCGGACCGCGTCCGCCACGTCCGGCACAAAGCGCGTCACGCTGGCATGGCGGCCGCCGGACAAGGCCTCGACAATGCGGCGACCATTATCGGCGAGGGTCAGAATGGCGCGGATATGGCTATGGGGCTCCAAGGCTTCGGCCAGCCAGGCATAATCCTGGTCGCGCTCTTCGCCGCCGAGCAGCAGCGCCAAGGGGCGGTCCTTGAGCCCCTCTACGGCATTCACACAAGCTTCCGGTGTGGTCGCCAGACCGTCATCAATGAAGGTCAGGTTGCCGCTTTCATGAACCGTTTGCAGGCGGTGAGGCAGGCCCTTAAAGCTTGAAAGAGTTTCAAACCCAGCCTGGGCATCGAACCCAAAGGCATCCATCGCCGCCAGGGCGGCACAGGCATTGAGCGCATTATGCCGGCCGGGCAGGCGATCGATCGCGCCCCAGCTTCGGCCATCGCGCCAGACCGCGCCGTTTTCTTCGTAAAACCCTGTCTCGCCACCAAACCAGATCCGGTTGGGTTGGTGGCCAAAAAGCGCCGTTAGCCGGTCATCACGTGCATTCATCACGCCGAGCGTATTGGGATTGAGCTGGGCCAAGCGCGCCTTGTCGGCACGGTAGCGCGCTTCACCCCGATGCCAGGGAGCGTGATCGTTCGACAGGTTCAAGAAAATAAAGGCGTCCGGTGCATGGACCAGATCTGCAATCTGATAGCTGGATAGCTCTAGAATCACGATGTCGAAGGTGTCTGATATTGAAAGGACCGGGACTCCGATATTGCCCGCAAGGCCAACGCTTGCCCCTGCCGACCGGAGCATATGGTGAAGCAGCGCGGCGGTGGTGGACTTACCCTTGGTCCCCGTCACCGCAATGACGCGCTGCGCGTCCGCTTTGTGTTCGAAATACAGATTGGTTTGACTGGTCAGCGTCGCGCCCGCGCCCAGGGCGGCCTCAACCCGCGCATCATAAAGCGAGATGCCGGGGCTTTTAACAAGAAGCGGCGCGTTCTGCGCTGCGATCGCGTCGATCATCGCGTCCTGGTGGAGCCAGACGGCGGTATCGGGAAAATCAGCGGGCTTGTGCGTATCGACCAGCGTGACCGAAAGCTCCGGCGCTTTGCGCTGCAGAAAATCCAGAACCGCTCGGCCCTCTCGGCCAAACCCCCAGATGAAAACCGCATCATGATCGGTGAGCGCCATCGACCCTACGCTTTCAGCGCGGCCGCGCGCAGCTTGTGATCGGCCAAAACCAGGGCCGCCATCGCCTCCGCGACGGGAACACCACGAATGGCCACACAGGGGTCGTGGCGGCCTTTGGTGGATACCGTCGTGGGCTGTAAGTCCTTGGTCAGCGTTTGCCGATCGATCCGGATCGAGCTTGTCGGCTTGATCGCCACGCGCATGACGAGGTCCTGGCCGGTGGAGATACCGCCCAGCACGCCGCCATTATGGTTAGACGTGAACCGGGGTTGGCCGGTGTCATCGAGCGCCATCTCATCAGCGGCATCCTCACCGCGCAATGCGGCGGCGTTGAGGCCTGACCCGATCTCGACTGCTTTGGCCGCGTTGATGGACATCATGGCTGAGGCCAGGTCGGCATCCAGCTTGCCATAGACCGGTGCCCCCCAGCCGGCCGGAATGCCGGACACGACGACTTCAATCAGGCCGCCGACCGAGCTGCCGGCCTTACGGATGGCGTCCATATCCTCCGCCCAGGCTTCAGCGGTCTCAGCGTCGGGGCAGAAGAAGTCGTTCTGGTGTACAGCGTCCCAGTCCCAGCGTGCGGGGTCGATCCGGCGCGGACCAACTTGCACAAGAGCACCACGGATTTGTATGCCGTCACCTAAGACTTTGCGCGCGATGGCTCCAGCCGCCACCCGTGCGGCGGTTTCGCGTGCGCTGGAACGCCCGCCACCGCGATAGTCCCGCACGCCATACTTCGCGTCATAGGTAAAATCAGCGTGGCCAGGGCGCCATTTATCGCGGATGTCGGAATAGTCTTTGGAGCGCTGGTCAACATTCTCAATCATCAGCGAAATCGGCGCACCCGTGGTCACTGGACCACCCGTGCGCTCATCCTCGAAGACACCGGACAGAATGCGGACCTGATCGGGCTCCCGACGCTGGGTGACATGGCGCGATTGGCCTGGGCGGCGTTTGTCGAGCCAGGGCTGGATATCGCTTTCAGAGAGCGAGAGTCCGGACGGACAGCCGTCCACAACGCAGCCAAGCGCGGGGCCATGGCTTTCACCCCAGGTGGTGAATCGAAACAGGTGGCCGAAGGTGTTGTGAGACATGGGCTGTCAGTCGCTTGCGTGAATCAGCGGTTACAATAGGGCCCTGCGAGTCGGGCGTCACGCCATGTCAGGCGGCCCCCTTGCGTGCCCAGCTGACTAGGCGGGCCGCAGGGCTCTTTTTCACGAAGCTCTCGTAGAAGCCGCGTAGGACGCCGGCATTGGCCTCGGCGTCTTCGCGGGCGGCTTGTTCTTCAAATTTCTTGGCGCGTTCTTCGCGGGATTTACGTTCCGCTTCCCCGGCAGATAAATCCGCATCGACCATCTTGTCGCGGACGAGAATATTCACTCGCCAGTTCGCTTCGCCGATCGGCTGGACCAGGGTGCGATTCTTCACCGCGACTGGAATGCGGATCATCACCTCGCGATCTTCGATCTTGATGGTGCGCAAACCGCCCTTGCGCGCTTCGTCCGGGGTGATTTCAAAATCGACACGGCGCGGCGCATACATCTTCAAAACTTCATAAGCTTTCAAAAGCTTCTGTAGTTTCGCGATGGTCTCCGGCGTTTCCTTTGCGGTGTCGGGATGGACTTCCTTCACAAGCGAGCGAAAGCGGGCCCGGACCTCTGAGAAGTCCTCGCCGCCTTGTAGTCCAAATGCCGAATAGGCCGCTCGCAGGGCCTGGGTATTCGCAGTCATGAACGCACTTTAAACATGGAATTGATTTAGAAACGTTGAACTCAGCGGCAGGCCATATACTTGTGTGCGCGACAAGGCCGCTGAAGGAGCGCTCAACCCGTGTCTAGAAATGACGCTATTCCGCCGAGCCCCACGAAGGGCGAATATGAGTCAGAGACGCTGGCGAAGGCCGATGACATCTTCACCCGCGATGATCCTTTTGCCCTTTTTACGGACTGGCTCAAGACTGCGCGCGAACGCGAAATCAACGATCCGAACGCCATGGCGCTTTCTACCGCCGATGCGGACGGGTTCCCGGATGTGCGCATGGTCCTCTTGAAAGACGTCGATCCGCGCGGATTTGTCTTTTACACCAATACGGACAGTCAAAAGGGCACTCAGCTGGCCGATAATGCGCGCGCGGCCCTTTGCTTTCACTGGAAATCAATACGCCGCCAGGTCCGTGTGCGTGGGCTGGTCACGCGTGTGTCCGATGAAGACGCCGATGCGTATTTCAACTCCCGGGCTCGCGACAGCCGGATTGGGGCTTGGGCCTCCAAACAGTCTCGTCCGCTGGAAAGCCGTTTTGCGCTGGAAAAGGCCGTCGCTGGCTATGCGGCGAAATTCAATATCGGCGAGATACCACGGCCCGAATTCTGGACAGGGTACAGGATTGCTCCGCTTCGATTGGAATTCTGGCGAGACCGGGCCTTCCGCCTCCACGATAGATTGGTGTTTGAGCGGGCAGAAATTTCTGCGTCTTGGACAACGACGCGTCTATATCCATAAGCCGATAACACGTATGCTGCGCGTGTCGCGCATGACTTCGGGGGGAGCGCCATGATCGGTGCCTTACGCATTCTTCGCCATCTTGTGATCGGACTGGCTGCTGCTGCAGCGGTGTTTACGCCTCTTTGGTTCGCAGCGGCAGGTCTGGGCTCGCGCTTCGGCCTCTGGGATTGGCGCTTTGGCCTGAGCACGATGACGTTCAGCTGGGGCCCGAACATATTGTTTGCCACCGTAGGTCTTGGCGGCGTTGCGCTATTGTTGGCTGTCATCTACCGCTTGGCCTTTGGACAGTCCAACGCACCTGGTGCCGGCGGCTATGTGGCCGCAATTGCAGCATTGGCGATCGGCGGTGCAGGTCTTTGGTATGCAGATGGGGTGCGTACCACGGCCGGAACCTTACCACCCATCCACGACATCACCACGGATACCGCCAATCCACCGCAATTCTCTGCGGCGATGGTGGAACGCCGCGAGGTCGATGGGGCCAGCAACTCCGTTGACTATGCCTCTAAGATTGATCCGCGATCTGAGCGTCCTTTGCCGGAAGTCCAGGCCGAGGCGTATCCGCAGATCCAGCCGATTAACACCAGCGCCGAGCCCGCTCTGGCCTATCGAGCTGCGCTAGGGGTCGCCCGCGAGATGGGCTGGCGCGTGACCACAACGTCTGACGAAGCAATGATGTTTGAAGGCACGGCGGAGACCTTCTGGTTTGGCTTCAAAGACGACGTGATTGTGCGGGTCACGGCGTTGGAGGAGGGCGGTGCCCGGGTGGATGCCCGCTCGGTCAGCCGTGTGGGTGTCTCTGATCTGGGCGCGAATGCCGCGCGGCTGGCCGACTTCTCCGAGCGCCTGCGGTCCAGTCTGGGTGAGACTGAAAGCTAATCTGCCTGGGATCGTTTCAGGGCCCAGACCCGGCAGGCGCTTGAAAGCGGCTGGCTGGGGCCGCGCGCTTGATCAATCTCAGCAATGAGCCCGGCCAGTGAGCGGCGCTCGCTCACCACAGCGTCGTCAATAACCGCCCAGAACTCCGGCTCTAACGCCACCGAAGTCGCATGACCCGCCAGGGATAGAGAGCGTTTTACGAACATGCTCTGCTCAAGGGTGTGTGCTTTGGGCAACATCAAGCATGGCAACAGCTTAGCGATTCAATCGAGCTGCTGCGAGCTCCATTGACGCTGCGTCGCAACATGCCCATCTGGCGCGTGCGAAGGGTGGGCAAGGCACGCATCTTCGCGCCTAGAAAATGAACATTGTTCACTTTTCAAACATTCGTTACACTCTTGTCATTGAGTGATTGGTTTTGGCCTCAACGATCAGGCCGATAAGAGGAGACCTCCCCATGACCACCCTGTTTCGCACCCTTGTTGCGGGCGCTGCGCTTACCCTAACCGCAGGCAGCGCTGCCCTGGCCCAGGACTGCCCTGCTGAGCCGTCTTTCGTGGGCGTTAGCGCGCCCAATTCTGACGTCCGCGCGTCAGCAACCCGCGTAAATCGTGGCGACTGGCGTGTCGCTGAGCACTTTGCACGCGAAGCCCTGGATTCGCGCACATCGGCCCGCAATAAGGCGGCTGCGGCCGTCAACCTGTGTGCCGCGCTGGCCAATCAAGGCTCTGCGGACACCGCAGCTGCGTGCGATGATGCGGTGACCCGCAATGAAGAAGGCTGGCAGGCCTATAACAATCGCGGGGCCGCCTTCTTCTTGGCAGGCGATCTGAGCGCGGCAACGGCTGATTTCGCTCGCGCCGCAGAGCTTGGTGGTGATGTGGCCGGCAATAGTGCACTGGCCAGCTGTTCTAGCTAATCGGCGTGCCGTCACGCGCAAATTGGGTCGAAGCGGTAAGGCTTCGGCCCTTTTTGTTTGTGGACAGCGGCGCTATCAGAGCCCATGAGCAAACGCGTCCTCATATTGGCCGGGCCGACGGCGAGCGGTAAAACCGCGCTGTCTCTTCATGCCGCGCGCCACCTTGATGGGGAAATCATCAACGCCGACTCCATGCAGCTCTATCACGGCCTGCCGATTATCAGTGCCCAGCCCAGCGAGTCTGAACGGGCGGCGGTGCCGCACCATCTTTTTGCCATGCTTGATCCCGGGGAACGCTGCTCGGTCGGACGCTGGTCGCGCGCCGCGCTTGATGTGATTGAAGGGGTGCAGGCCCGGGGCCGGGTGCCCATACTGGTCGGTGGAACCGGACTGTATTTCAAAGCTCTGCTGGCCGGCTTGGCCCCGGTTCCCGAGATTCCTGATGCTGTGACCGCTCAAGTGGCCGCGCTCTATGACGCCGGGGGAATAGACGCGCTAAGGGCTGAAGCGGACACGGTCGATCCGGTTGCGAGCGCCAGAATCGCAGACGGGGATCGTCAGCGATTAATGCGCGTGATCTGCGTGGCTCGCGCGACGGGCACCGCGCTTTCAGACCTCCAGGCACAGACGCAGCCGCTCCTTGATCCGGACACGGCGCTGAGTGTGGTAATCCAGCCGGAGCGTGATGCGCTATACCAGCGCATCGAGGCACGCTTTGATCGGATGATGGATGCAGGGGGGCTAGAGGAAGCGCAAGCCATGGCCGTTCGGGGTCTGTCAGCGGACTTGCCGGCGATGAAAGCGGTGGGTTTGCCCCCCTTGCTGGCTCATCTGGCTGGCGACTTGAGCCTGGATGATGCCATCGAGATCGCCAAGCGGGACTCTCGGCGCTACGCAAAGCGGCAATTCACCTGGTTCTCTAATCAGCATGGAGACTGGCCCCGGGTCCGCACGCTTGACCCCGATGCCCAGCAGCGCGAGCTTGATGACATTCTCAGCCCAAGCTTCCCGGAGGTCGCGCGATGAGCGCACCGCTTTATGAGGCCGATATTGATCTCGGCCCGCTCAAACGCCGTCGTATTGCACTGATTGGCTACGGCAATCATGGCCGGTCTCATGCGCTGAATATGCGCGATATGGGAGTGACCGACATCGCTATTGGCTTGCGTGAAGACTCCCCGTCCAAGGCAAAGGTCGAGGCGGATGGGTTTGTCCCGGTAAGCCTGGCTGAGGCTGCGGCCGGAGCAGATATCGTCGCGCTCTTGGCGGCTGATGAAGCGCACAGGGCGATATGGGACGATCACATCGCGCCAAATCGGCCGCCCGGCCAGGCTCTGATCTTCAGTCATGGCTTTTCCATTGACTACAAGCTGATTGAGCCACCAGCCGATTGTGATGTGATCTTGGCCGCGGCGAAGGGGCCGGGCGGGGCAGTCCGCTCTAGCTTTGAAAAGGGCGGCGGGCTGGTCGGTTTCTGGGGGGTGCATCAGGATGCCAGTGGTGAAGCTGAAGCCATAGCCCAGGCGTATCTGGCGGCCATTGGCTGCGGCCGCGCTGGGGTTTACCCAACAACGTTCAAAGAAGAGGCTTTGGCCGACATCTTAGGCGAGCAAGCGGTTTTGGTCGGTGGGATGTGTGCGCTGGCCCGTGAGGGCTTTGAGCAACTGGTCGCCGCCGGGATCAGCGAGCGGATGGCCTATATCGATACGGTGCATGAACTGAAGTACATCGCTGATCTCATCCATGAGCGCGGCATTCACGGCATGTATGCGGCGATCTCCGACACGGCCGAGTTTGGTGCCCACGAAGTAGAAGGCCCAATCCGCGAGGCCGTGCGACCGGTCTTCGAAGCGATTGTGAAGGACGTAACAGCCGGAGATTTTGCCCGGCGATGGGTCGCCGATTTTGATTGTGATCGTGCCGGGCTTTATGCCCAACGCGCCAAAGCAAAGGACCATCCACTGGAGGCAGCCGGAGAAGACATCCGCAAGGCCTCGGCCCGGCGTGCGGGTCCACCGGACACGCCATCGTGATGCCTGGCCGTGCTTGCACCCGACCGCTGCGGGGCTTATCGACACGTTTGATATCGCACTGGCCGCAGCATCGGCCCACCGTTTGCAGGTCGATGACCGCAGCGACACTAATTTGAGCCTGAGGCGAATGGACGCGCTACTTCGTTTCTTCAACCGGATGGACTCCCGCGCCGCGCGCGCGGTGTGGATTACGCTCGTGCTCTTCGGGCTGGTCGCTGCAGTCTTCGTCGTCGGGCGATTTGTGCTCAATATTGAACCGAGCTCGGTTCAGGACTGGTTCTCTAGCGCTGCTGAATCTTGGTATGCTCTACCGGCTACGGTTCTGATCTTCACCCTCCTGGCTTTCGTGGGGGCCCCTCAATTCGTGCTCATCGCGGCAGCCGTTTTTGCCTTCGGTCCCGCCGAAGGCTTTTTATACTCTTGGATCGCCACCATGGTGTCCGCTTCGGTGAATTTCTGGATTGCCCGCTTGGCTGGGGCTGATGCGGTGAAGCGCTATGGCGGTAAAACGGTCAATCGGATCTCTGCCTTCGTGGGCCGCAATGGTTTCTTTGCTTCCATGATCGTCCGGATTGTCCCAAGCGCGCCCTTCATCGTTGTGAATATGGCTGCCGGCATTTCGCGCATGAGCTATTTCGCCTTCATCGCCGGGGCCGGGGTTGGTGTCGTTCCGAAAACGGCTTTGATCGCTTTCTTCGGTGGCTCGCTAATGGCCTTGATTGCTGGCGGTGGCTGGGAAGCTTGGGTCGCGCTGGCCGGTGCCGGTCTGGCCTGGATTGCGTTCATGCTGGTTGCGCGGCGCATGCTGAGGGCTGATAGCGGCCCAGCCGTGCCAGAAAACGAGCAAAGCAGTGAGACCGAAGCGGCTGAACGGGTTGCAAATCCCGACGCACCGTCGCACAACGAACACAGTCATTCATAAAATTCGCTTCGTAACCGGTTTGTGCCAGTGCGAAGCGCGGTACGAAACGGACCACCTGTATGTTTTCTAGCGTGTTCGGGCTTTTGTCGGCGGACATTGCCATCGACCTCGGGACAGCAAACACCCTCGTGTATGTCAAAGGACGCGGTGTTGTCCTTAATGAGCCGTCGGTGGTGGCCTTTAAAGTCGAAAAAGGACGCAAACACGTCCAGGCCGTGGGCGCTGAAGCCAAGCTTATGCTGGGTAAGACTCCAGGCAATGTCGAAGCCATCCGTCCGATGCGCGATGGCGTGATCGCAGACTTCGACGTCGCTGAAGAGATGATCAAGCACTTCATCCGCAAGGTTCACAACCGCCAGCGTGCTGTGAGCCCGCAAGTGGTGATCTGTGTGCCTTCCGGAGCAACAGCCGTGGAACGCCGCGCGATTCACGAAAGCGCCATGCGCGCTGGCTCCCGCAAGGTCTATCTGATTGATGAGCCCATGGCAGCCGCTGTGGGTGCAGGTCTGCCGATCGACGAGCCGACCGGTTCGATGATTGTCGACATTGGCGGCGGCACCACCGAAGTGGCGGTGATGAGCTTGTCCGGCATTGTCTATGCGCGCTCGGTCCGTGTGGGCGGCGACCGTATGGACGAGGCAATCATCAACTATATACGCCGGTCGGCAAATCTGCTGATTGGTGAAACCAGCGCTGAACGCATCAAGAAGGAAATCGGCTCGGCCACGCCGCCGGTGAAAGGCGAGGGTCTGACGCTTGATATTAAAGGGCGCGACTTGATGAATGGTGTTCCGCGCGAAATCGTCGTCACCGAGGCGATGATTGCCGACGCGCTGTCTGAGCCCGTTGAGCAGATCGTCGAGGCGGTCAAGCAGGCCCTGGAAGCGACACCGCCGGAACTGGCCGCCGACATTGTTGACAAGGGTATTGTGCTGACCGGCGGCGGCGCGCTTCTGCGCAATCTCGATACGGAGCTGCGCGACCGGACGGGTCTTCCAGTGAGCTTGGCAGACGAGCCGCTCTCCTGTGTCGTGCTGGGCTGTGGCAAAGCGGTAGAAAATCTTCGTATTTGGCGGCCTATCCTGGCAGAGGCGGTCTAGTACCGCGCCCGGCACGCGGAGGACGAGGTGGCTCTATACAGATCGGCGCGTAAACGCGACGACGACACCGTCAGATTCCCGTTTGTCCTGTTTCTGGTCAGCTTGGGGCTGGCGCTGGGCGCGCTGTATCTGGATCGCCCGGCGCAACGCCCAGAAGCCTTGGCGCAGTTTCGGGCCGATGCGACCAACACCTTGCTGCCAGTCTTTCAGTTCATCGACGCGCCGGTGCGCGGTCTTGAGAATATTGGGCCATGGTGGAAGCGTCAGTTCGAACTGGCCGAAGAGAACCGCGCACTTCAGGTCGAGATCGCTGAGCTGAGAGCCTGGCGCGATGTGGCCCAATCGCTTCAAGAGACGAATGCACGCTATCGCGATGCGCTGAACCTGCAAGGTCCCACGGTGGGCCAGCGCATCAGCGCGTGGTCGGTGGCCGATCAATCCTCTGAATTTGTTCGTTCGCGCCTGATTGGAGCGGGGGCCGCCCAAGGCGTTGCGCCCGGATTTCCGGTCGTCAATGTCTATGGGCTCATTGGCCGGACCGTGGAGGTGGGCGAGGAATCCTCGCGCATCCTGCTTCTCACTGACTTCAATAGCCGAATTGCCGTCATGGCGGACCGCTCCAACGCGCGCGCCCTTTTGGTCGGTGACAATAGCGA
>JANQMI010000023.1 GCA_028280165.1 Oceanicaulis sp.
AAATGTGGGCATGGGTAAAGATCACACCCTGTTTGCCCTCACTGAAGGCCGCGTCGTCTTCGCGCGCAAGAAGGACAAGAAGATGTTTGTGTCCGTCGCGCCACTCGCAGAGGCCGCTGAATAAGGCGAACGACGTGTTTCGATCGCCTCTCCCAAAAGGGGCGATCCAAAAGACAAAGGGGAGCTGGATCGCCAGCTCCCCTTTTTCTTTGCCTCCCCACCACACGCCTTACACACCAACCCCAGATCGGCAGGAGGCCGCCATGCTGGACCAGGATTTGAATTCGAACGCTCACTCCGACACTCACGCCGCGCACGCCGGTGTCGTGATGGAAACCGAACGCCTGGTCCTCACTCCGCTGAAACTGGACGACGCCGACTGGGTGGCTCGTGAAAGTGGCCGCCCGGAAGTCGCGCGCAATCTTGCGCTCGTACCCGAGCCCAACCCCGCGCTGGGGGTGGAGATATTCATCCTCGCCTCACGGGCTCGGGAAGCCAATGTGGGCGATATCGTGCGTGCGGTCCGCTTAAAGGCTGACAACAGCCCGGTTGGCATCATCGGCGCGAACCCCCGCGGCGAGGGGGCCTGGAGCTTTGGCTATTGGTTCGCGCCTTCTGCCTGGGGGCAGGGTTTTGCCACTGAGGCGGGACACGCGATGGTCGGGGCCTTGCGGGCTCGCGGGGCGAAACGCCTGGTCGCGGGCTATTTCAGTCACAATGTGGGCTCGGCCCGCGTGCTGTCTAAGCTGGGTTTTGAGCGCAATGGCAAAGACGATCCAGAATTCTGCACCGCCTTGCTCGCCCGCCAACCCCATGTGGGAATGACCGCGGAGTTGTAGGGGGAGCGCTGGGCGCGACCCGATGCAGGCGCGGTGGCCCGTGGGTGCACTCAATCCACCCTTGCGCTATAAGCGCGTCGAAGTCTCAAGGGCATAGCTGTGCAATGAAATTCCTCGATCAGGCCAAGGTGTTTGTGAAGTCCGGTGCAGGCGGGCCGGGCTGTGTGTCGTTTCGGCGTGAGGCCTTTGTGGAATATGGCGGCCCGGATGGTGGCGATGGCGGCAAGGGCGGGGATGTTTATGTGGAGGCCGTGGAGGGCCTGAACACCCTGATTGATTACCGCTATCAGCAGCATTTTAAGGCCGAACGGGGACTTAATGGCTCTGGGCGCAACCGGACGGGCCGCGATGGTGAGGATCAGGTGCTCAAGGTCCCGGTCGGCACTCAGGTGCTGGACGAGGACAAGGAGACGCTGCTGGCCGACCTGACCGAAGTGGGTCAACGCGCCATGCTGGCTGTCGGTGGGCGCGGCGGGAAGGGCAATGCCCATTTTAAAACCAGCCGCAATCAAGCCCCGCGCAAGTCCCAGCCGGGCGAGCCCCATGAGGAGCGCTGGGTCTGGCTGCGCCTGAAGCTGATAGCTGATGCGGGGCTTATCGGCCTGCCCAATGCCGGAAAATCGACCTTGTTGTCGGCGGCCAGCCGCGCGCATCCGAAAATCGCATCCTATCCCTTCACCACCCTGCATCCGCATCTGGGCGTGGTGGATATGGGCGAGAGCAATCGCTTTGTGCTGGCTGATATTCCGGGCCTGATTGAAGGGGCCCATGAAGGCGCGGGCATTGGTGACCGCTTCCTGGGCCATATCGAACGCTGCGCGCTCCTGGTCCATCTGGTCGATGCCACGGGCGAGGACCCTATTGAGGCTTATCGCATTGTCCGCGGTGAACTGGCGGCCTATGGCGCTGGGCTTGATGGCAAGACCGAGCTGATTGCCCTGAACAAGACCGACGCAGTGGAGCCCGAGCGCCTCGACGAGCTGGAAGCGGCCTTAAAGGCCGAAACCGGAGCCCAGATCCGCCGTCTATCCGGCGCGACTGGTGACGGGGTGAAGCCCTTGCTGGCGGCGATCTGGCATGCGGTCGAGGCCCAGCGCCAGGCTGAAGCCGAGGCGAAGGAAAAGGCTGACGCTGAAGCGCGCGGTGAGACCGGCTGGACCCCATGAGTAGCCTGCCCGATCGCCGCCGTGTGGTCATCAAGGTCGGCTCGGCACAGTTGGTCGACCCCGCCACCCATGCTGCGCGGTTAGACCGCTTTGCGGCCCTGGCGCGCGATATCGCGGCCCTGCGGCAGGCGGGTGAGGACGTGGTGCTGGTCTCCTCCGGGGCTGTGGGGCTCGGTCGTCAGCGATTGAAGCTCGCCTTGGACAACGCGCTTCACCTGGCTGAGAAACAGGCGGCGGCGGCCGCTGGGCAATCAGTTCTGATCAGCCAATGGGATGGGGCGCTCCAGGTCCATGGTCTTATGGCCGCCCAGGCCTTGCTGACGCCCGGGGATACGCAGTCGCGGCGGCGCTGGCTCAATGCGGTCGATACCCTTGATGCGCTTTTGGGCTTTGGCGTGGTGCCGGTCGTCAACGAAAACGACACCGTCGCAACCGATGAATTGCGGTTTGGCGATAATGACCGCCTGGCGGCGCGGGTGGCGCAGATGATTGGCGCTCACCAGCTGATCATCTTGTCCGATGTGGACGGGCTCTATGATCGCCCACCCAGCCAAGCCGGGGCTCAACACCTGGCACAGGTCACCAAGATCACGCCCTCCATCACCGAGATGGCCGGCTCCAGCACCGGATCGAGCGTTGGAACCGGGGGCATGGCCAGTAAGATCGAGGCCGCCCGTATTGCGACCGCAGCGGGATGTGCGGTCATCATTGCGCGCGGGGATGCGGACCAGCCCATCCTATCGACCCGCGCCGGTGCGCGTCACACACGCTTCGCACCGGCAGACAGCCCTGAACGGGCCCGCCGGGCTTGGATTCGCGGCCTTCAGGTCGCAGATGCGGCGTTACGGCTTGACGCTGGCGCTCAGCAAGCAGTGGAAGCGGGCCGCAGCCTTCTACCGGCTGGCGTGACCGCCGTCGAAAGCCGGTTTGAACGGGGCAGTGCAGTGCGTCTCCTGGCCGCCGACGGCACCGGATTTGCCACCGGCATTGTGCGCTATGACAGTGATGAGGCGCGCCGGATCACGGGACACAAATCCAGCGAGATCGAGGCCATTCTCGGCTATCGGCGGAGCGGTGTGCTTGTGCACGCGGACGATCTTGTGCTCGATGGCCGGACAGACACGCGCATGGGACAGGGCAATGACGCAAACGACTGAATTCAAGGCACTCACGGGCCGTGCCCGAAGCGCGCAGCAGGCCTTGGCGCAAGCAGGACCGCAGGTGCGCACGCAGGCGCTGCAAGCCGCTGCAGGAGTGATCCGCGCTCGGTCGAAGACCATCCTGGAGGTGAATGCCGAGGAGGTTGAGACTGCGCGCAAGGCAGGGTCAGACGCCGCCTTTCTCGACCGCCTTTCCCTGAACCAGGACCGGCTCAATACCATTGCGGATGGCGTAGCCGCCATCGCCACCCAATCTGATCCTGTTGGGGTGGAGCGGCGCACTTGGACTCGGCCCAATGGCCTCCAATTGAGCGAAGTTTCGGTCCCGCTGGGCGTGATCGGGGTGATCTTTGAAAGCCGCCCCAATGTAACAGCCGATGCTGCAGCGTTGTGTGTGCGCGCAGCCAACGCTGTGATCCTTCGCGGTGGATCAGAGACCACGCGCACCAGCGCGTTGCTGGCTGCGGCCATGCGCGATGGATTGGCTGAGATTGGCTTACCCGAAGATGTGGTCCAGGTGCCGCCTTCCTCGGACCGTGCCTGGGTCACCGCCATGCTGGAAACCGACCAGGGTGGATGTGATTTAGTGGTGCCGCGCGGGGGCAAGTCGTTGATTGCTCACGTGCGTAAGCATACCCGCGTCCCTGTACTGAGCCATCTCGATGGCGTGTGCCATGCCTATGTCCATGAAGCGGCCGCCCGGGACAAGGCGGTTCGCCTGGTGCTGGATTCAAAGATGCGCCGCACCGGGGTGTGCAATGCGCTTGAAACCCTACTCATTGATGACGCGTGCGCGCCGGACCTTTTACCGCTGATCGCTGACGCCTTGATGGGCGAAGGTTGCGCGCTGCGTGGTGACGACGCCGCACGCGCGATCGTGCCGGGCATCGCTGCGGCAAGCGAGGCAGACTGGGCGGAGGAGTATCTCGACGCCATTCTGGCCGTGCGTGTGGTGGCGGGCCTGGATGAGGCGGTGTCCCACATTGCGCGCTATGGGTCTTCGCACACCGACATGATTGTCACCGAGGACGCCCCAGCCGCTGCCAAATTCCTCAACGCCGTGGATTCAGCTGTGGTGATGCACAACGCGTCGACCGGGTTTTCTGATGGTGGCGAGTTCGGCTTTGGTGGCGAGATCGGCATTGCGACCGGACGCTTGCATGCGCGCGGCCCTGTGGGGGCCGATCAGCTGACAACGTCAAAATATGTTGTGCGGGGCGAGGGCCAGGTGAGGGGATCATGGCCGCGCTAAAGTCTGAAAGCCTAAGCGCGGGTCTCCATGTCGGGCTCTATGGCGGAACGTTCGATCCCCTGCATGCGGGTCACGCCCATGTGGCGCGCACAGCTCTGAGGCGTCTTGGACTGGATCGGGTGTGGTGGCTGCCCAGCCCCGGTAATCCCTTTAAGCCTCACCGGCCTGCACCCATTGCGGCGCGCCTCGCGGCCATTGAGGCTCTGGTGCCCGAACCGCGCCATGTGGCCAGTGATTATGAAGCGCGCCTGGGTACCAATCGAACGATCGAGCTGGTTGCCGCGCTGCAGACCGCCCACCCGCGGGTTCACTTCGTCTGGATCATGGGCGCTGATGGCCTGGCGGAGCTTCACCAGTGGGCGCATTGGCGGGACATTGTGGCTCGAATACCGATCTGTGTCGTGGCCCGCCCGCACGAAGCGGTGAAGGCACGTTTGAGCCAGGCGGCCCGCATGATGGCCCGCGATCGTGTTCTGGAAATCGAGGCTTCGGCGTTAAAAACCCGCCACCGGGGGTGGACTTACCTGACTGAGCCTTTACACCCACATGCGTCGCGTGTGCTGCGCGGCTCGAGCCCTTAAGACCGAAGCCACCGACAGAAATTCCATGCCCGACGCGATTCCCCCGTCTGAAGGTGCCTTGGCGTTTTTTGCCGATCTCCAACCGCCGGCCGGGGATTTCTGCGCTGATGTGCTGCGGGGATTGTCCAAGCCGCAAAAGACGCTGGACGCGAAATATTTCTACGATCAGGCCGGGTCCGAGCTCTTTGACGCGATCACGCGGCTGCCCGAATACTATCTGACCCGTACTGAACTTGCGCTTTTGGACGCCATTGGCCCACGCCTGCGCCAGCAGGTTGGACCGGGTGCGGTTGTGCTGGAGCCAGGGGCTGGATCCAGTGTGAAAATCCGCAAGTTGATCGACGCGTTGGATGAGCCGGCGGCGTATGTCGGTATGGATATCTCAGGCGACCACGTCAAAAGCGCCTGTGCGTCGATCGCCGCAGACTATCCAGGTCTCACGGTCGGTGCGGTCTGCCATGATTTCACCCAGGCCATTGATCTGTCCGAGTTGCCGCTGCCCGAAGGCAAGCGTGTGGTCTTTTTCCCGGGCTCTACAATTGGTAATTTCGAGCTGATTGATGCCCAGGCCTTGTTAAGCGTGCTGCGGGGATATCTGAGACCCGGCGATGGTCTGTTGATCGGCGTTGACCTCAGAAAGGATGGCGCAACGCTGGAGGCCGCCTATGACGATGCGCAGGGCGTGACTGCGCAGTTCAACTTTAATCTCATTCGCCGGCTCAATGAGGAGCTGGACGGCGATATCGACCCGTCAGCATTGGTCTATCGTGCGCACTGGAATCCCTATCGTTCGCGGGTTGAGATGTATCTCCAAGCCTTGCGCGATGTCAGCTTCACAGTGGCGGGGCAAGCGTTCACCCTGCGCGAGCATGAAACCATCCACACTGAGAACTCACACAAATTCACCATTGCCGTTTTTCAGGACCTGGCGCGGCGGGCGGGTTTGGCCCCTGTAGACGTGTGGACGGACCCTGCTGAAGCCTTCTCACTTCACTGGCTCGAAGTTCGCCGCGAAGCATGATACACAGGCCGTCGGTTTGATAAGGGAGACCGGACGCTGTCCACCGAATTGCAAAGCCGCCAGGCTGATGACATTGAGAGCCCCGACAGGCTGATGAGCGCCGAAGCGCTTGAAGAGCTGGTACTGGCCTCGCTGGATGACGACAAGGCTGAAGACGTCGTGTCCATTGATCTTGAGGGTAAATCCTCAGTCACCGATGTTATGGTCATCGCCTCAGGACGGTCGAACCGCCATGTTGGTGCCATCGCCGACCATATCATTCGCAAGCTCAAGGAAGTTGGCCATGGTCGGGCCAAAGTCGAAGGTCTGAAGACCTGCGATTGGGTCCTGATCGATGCGGGCGACGTGATAGTGCACATCTTCCGTCCGGAAGTGCGCGAATTCTATGATCTTGAGAAGATGTGGTCCGTGGCCCCCAGCGGCGAAGCGTAACCCAGTCGTGCGCGCGGAAATCCGCGCCATAGGCCGGATCAAGTCCGGGCCTGAGCGCACGCTCGTCGAAGACTATCTCAGCCGTGCCACAGCGCTTGGACGCGGCATTGGGATTGGACCGGCGAGCGAACGCGAGTTCGACCCCCGCACTCTGAAAGACAAATCGGCTGAAACGTCTGTGCTCTCTGGTGATCTTGCGCCGGGTGCCCTGGTGTTTGCGCTGGATGAAACCGGCCAGTCCATGACCTCCATGACGATCTCAGAGACCATGGCACGGGCTCGCGATGATGGGGTGCGCGAGGCGGTGTTTCTGATTGGAGGCGCGGATGGTCATGCGCGGGATTTGCTGCCCAAGGGCGCGCGACTACTGGCCTTTGGCGCGGCCACCTTTCCGCACAAGCTGGTTCGCGTCATGGTGGCCGAACAGATTTACCGTGCTGTGTCTTTGATGGCCGGTACGCCCTATCATCGCGAGGGATGATGTTTGCCGCCCTGCTCGCTGCTGCCCTGATGGTCCAGGAGGTGCCCGATCCAGACGAGATCGAGGCGCTGGAATCCGAAGCCACGCAGATGAGCGAAGCGGCGCGGGCGCGCGAGCTGGAGGCTGAAGCGGTTCGCGCTGAGATCGCCCAGTTGCAGCGTCGTCTGGTCGAAGCTGGCGACCGAGTGCGTGCGCGTGAGGCGGAGGCGGATGTCGCGCTGACGCAGCTGGAAAGCTTGGAGGCCGAAGAAGCGGTGCTGCTTGGCCGCCTCTCTGCTGAGCAGGCCGGCTTGGCGCGTGTGCTGGCGGCTTTGCAACGCATAGAGCTCGCCGATCCCCCCGCACTGGCTGTGAACCCCGATGATGCCACTGAGGCGGCCCGCGCGGCGGGTCTGTTGGCGCAGATCGCGCCGGAGCTGGAACGCCGGGCTGCGTCTGTACGCGCGCGCCTGGCTGAGCTGGAGGCGCTGCGTGTGCGCCTGTCCGGGCAGGCGGAAGCTGTGGGCGATGCCCGTGAGCGCCTGGCGGTGACGCGCGAGGAAGTCCAGGCTCTGATCCTAGAGCGACAAGCGGCTGAAGCCCGGCTGCGCGCTGAATCCGACGACCTCGCCGATCGGGCCCAGGCCATGGCTGAGCGCGCTGGCAGCCTGCGCGAATTACTGGCAGAGATTCGCCGCTTTGCCGCTGTGGAACCGCGCTTGGCTCCCCGTCCGCGTATTCCCGATGACCTGAACACCGCGCCCATACCCCGGTTGCGCCCA
This sequence comes from Oceanicaulis sp., assembly GCA_028280165.1. Lineage (GTDB taxonomy): Bacteria > Pseudomonadota > Alphaproteobacteria > Caulobacterales > Maricaulaceae > Oceanicaulis. Next base: position 7,694 of record JANQMI010000023.1, read on the forward strand.
GAACGCCTGCCAGCGGGGGTACTGGTTAGCGCTCGGCCGCTGGACGGCCCGGTCGACACGCTGCGCTTCGCGGATATCCGTGGACGGCTCCGGCCGCCTGCGCTCGGGGAGGTTCGCATGGGGGCGGGTGCCCGGGGCCCGGATGGCGTGGAACGCGATGGGTTGTGGATTCAAACCAGTGCGGCAGGACAGGTCAGCGCCCCCTTTGATGGGATCGTCGTTTTCGCCGGAGAATTTGGCGGTCTCGACAATGTGATCTTCATTACGACCCCAGATGACTACACTTTAATTTTGGGCGGCATGGCCTTGGTCTATGTCACAGAAGGACAGTCCCTTCTGGGCGGAGAACCGGTGGGTATGATGCCCGACCGTGCCAATCCTGCGCCAATGCTCTATTTTGGGATTGCACGCGGAGCAGATGCCGTAGACCCTGAAGACTGGCTTCGGCCCGAATTTCGCAGGGGACAGGGATAGCCTGAGCTCTAAAGGCGGATTGAGGAATAAAAATCATGCGTTTGCACATTATTGCTTCAGCAGTTGCGTTCGGAATTGGGGCGGCCGCCCTGGCGGTTTCAGCCGAAGGTGATGATCGCGCCCGGGAAGAAACCTTCCGCCAGCTCGAATTATTCGGCGATGTCCTGTCCCGCGTTGAAGCCGATTATGTGTCTGAACCGGATAAAGCTGAGCTGATTGAAAGCGCCATTGAAGGCATGCTCCGCTCGCTGGATCCGCACTCTGCCTATCTGCCTCCAGAGGCATTCCAGGAGATGCAGGTCTCCACCAGCGGCGAATATGGCGGGATCGGTATTGAGATCACCATTCGCGACGACCTAGTGACCGTCATTTCACCGATTGCCGACACGCCGGGCGAGCGCGCCGGTGTGGAGTCTGGCGACGTGATCCTGGCTGTGGAAGGCGAGTCGATGATCGGCGCGACCAGCTCGGATGTGGTGGAGCGCGTGCGCGGCCCCGTCGGAGAGCCGGTCACCATCACGTTTGGCCGTGAAGGCTCCGACCCGTTTGATGTCACCATTGTGCGCGACATTATTGAAGTGCGCTCGGCCCTTTGGCGGATGGAAGGCGAGGCCAGCGATGTGCCCTATCTGCGCATCACCACCTTTAACGAGCACACGACTGAGAACACTGTGGCCGGCCTGCGCGATTTGGCTGAAGCCAGTGGCGGCGAGCTGCCAGGTCTGATCCTGGACCTGCGCTCCAACCCCGGCGGCCTTCTGGAACAGTCTGTGACGGTATCCAGCCTCTTCCTCAGTGGCGGTGAGGTGGTCTCCACCCGTGGCCGCGATCCGCGCGACACCATGCGATACAACGCTGAGCCGGGTGACATGCTCAATGGCGCGCCGATTGTGGTGCTGATCAATGGCGGCTCGGCGAGTGCCTCTGAAATCGTCACCGGGGCCCTGCAGGACCGCGAACGTGCGACGATTGTGGGCATGACCAGCTTCGGTAAAGGCTCCATGCAGACCGTTGTACCGCTGCGCGGTGGCCGCGATGGTGCGCTGCGTCTGACCACGGCGCGCTACTACACGCCCGCCGGCCGGACTATTCAGGCGACCGGTATTGAGCCTGACATTGCGATCTCTGGCCGCTCCATTGATCCAGAAGCGCCAACCCGCTTTACCGAAGCGGACCTGCGCAACTCGCTGGAAAATGAAAATGGCGTGGAGCGCGAAGACCTCGACGAGACCGAGATCGAGCAGCCGCCGGAGGGCTGGGATGTGACCGAGGACTACCAGCTTCACCGCGCGATCGAGATCCTTCGCTCGCAGATGGAGCGTCGTCAGGCATCGCTCTAGGCGGCCATAAGACAGGACGTTAACGCTTCTTTACCGCGAATGAGCCAGCGTTGGGGGTGATTCGGGTGCATCCATGCACCCTCCAACAGGCTTTGTGCGGTGATGCCCCAACCGGCTCGAACTCCATCTCCTCTTCGCACGCCCTTGCTGGCGGGCCTTGGCGCGGCTGTGCTTATGGCTGGCGGGGCTGGGATTCTGGCATGGCTGTCGGGGGCCGACCCCGCCCCGGTCAGCGCCAGCGCTGAGATTGAGCGGCCTGAACCGGTTATTTTGGCTGCGGTCGATATAGACCCGCCCGCAGACCCCTTTGCCGACGCGCCGACCGAAGGTGTCACTTTGCCGGGGGTGACCGAGTCTGAAGCCGCGCTGGCCGCCCCGCCGGCTGCGCCAGAAGCGCAACCTGAACCGGTGCCTGTGCGCACAGGGCCTCAGGCACCTTTGGCCGGCCTTTATGAGAGCGGGCCAGGCGGAGCCCCGCTCCCCATCATTGCTGCAGACGGCACACGTCCAGATTCAGCCTATGCGATCGCGTTCGACGACGCGGCAGGCGCGCCGACCATTGCCGTCGTTGTTGGCGGGCTGGGGTTGTCTGAACGTCTGACCGAGCGCGCCATTGAGGCACTACCCGCTGAAGTGACGCTGAGCTTTGCGGCCTATACCGAGAATCTTCAGCAGTGGATCGATCGCGCGCGGGCTGATGGCCATGAGGTGTTGATCGAACTGCCGATGGAGCCGTTCGACTATCCCAACAATGATCCTGGGCCGCATACCCTGTTGGCTGACGCCGGAGAGTCGGAAAATCAGCGGCGTCTCGCCTGGCTGTTGTCCCGGGGTGCCGGTTATGCCGGTGTCGCCAATTATCTGGGCGCGCGCTTGGGGGCAGAACGCGAGTCTCTGACCCACGTCTTCTCTGAACTGGAGGCGCGGGGCCTGTCGGTGTACCACGATGGGTCCGGCCGTCGGGTCGTGTTGGAAACCGCCGCCCGGCAGGCTGCTGCGCGTGTCGCGATTGCGGATCGGGTGATTGATACCGATCCAGACCCGGAAGCTGTGGACCGCCGGCTTTTGGAATTGGAAGCTCTTGCCCTTCAAAATGGCGAGGCGTTGGGCCATGGATTTGCTTACCCGGCCACGGTCGACACGGTTGCTGTGTGGGCTGAAGCGCTGGCCGCGCGCGGCTATCAGCTGGCACCGGCAAGTGTGTTGATGAGCCGGCGTCAGACGCGGGAAGACGCAGAGACATGAGTGAGCCCACCGGCTCTGACGCCTATCCTGAACATCGCCCCAATGTTGGCGTCGTCCTGTTCAACCCGACCGGGCAGGTTTGGATTGGAAAGCGCTTTGCACAAGGCGGGCCGTATGCTTGGCAATTTCCCCAAGGCGGCATCGACCCGGGCGAATCCCCGGAAGCGGCGGGATTGCGTGAGCTTTATGAAGAAACCGGGATCACCGACGATCTGGTCGATCCATTGGGCACGATTGAAGACTGGCTCGCCTATGATTTCCCGCCCGAAGTGCTGGGACAGCGCAAGAAGAACCGCTATCGCGGCCAGAAGCAGCGCTGGTTTGCCTATCGTTTCTTAGGCACAGATACCTGCTTTGACTTGAAGGCCGTGCCACCCCAGGAGTTTGAAGCTTTCCGGTGGGAGACTTTGAGCGCAGTCCCACCCTTGGTGATCCCCTGGAAGCGCCCGGTGTATCAGCGTGTGGCCGAGGCGTTTGCAGGGTTTGGAGACTAGCCAAAGAAAAAGCCCTGGCGGCTGCCAGGGCTCTTTTATTCGGATGAACCTGAACTTCAGAGCTTAGTGCGCCAGCGCCTGCAGAAGCGCCTCGAATTTCTCGATGCGGGCCTCAGCCTCTTTGGTCTCATCGTCGTTACGGGCCTGACCGAGATCTTCGCGCGCTTCGGTGAGCTCGCGCTCGATATCGGAGGCGTCGAGGCTGGCCAGATCGATGGCTTCCTCGGCCAGGATGGTCAGGCCGTCAGAGGTCACCTCGGCAAAGCCGCCGCGGATGAAGGTGCGGGTCACATTGCCGTCGGCGTGGATCGCGATCGCGCCGGACAGGATGGTCGACATGAAGGGGGCATGGCCCGCCAGCACACCGAACTCGCCCTCTACGCCGGGCACGACCACCTGGTCGACCTCGCCTGCGAAGACGCGCTTCTCAGGGGACACCAGATCAAAGTGAAGCTTGTCAGCCATTGCAGCTGGTCCTTGTCTTCAACTCAACCGCCTTTGAGGCGGCGAAATGGCCCGCGCTCAGAAAGAGCGCAGGCCTTAGTCCTTAAGCGGCTTCAGCCGCCAGCTGTTCAGCTTTCTTCACAGCGTCTTCGATGGTGCCGACCATGTAGAAGGCCGGTTCAGGCAGGTGGTCGTACTCACCGTCACAGATGGCCTTAAAGCCGCGCACAGTGTCTTCGACCGGGACCTGAATGCCCGGGAAGCCGGTGAAGATTTCAGCCACGTCGAACGGCTGGGACAGGAAGCGCTCAATCTTACGCGCGCGGGCGACGACCAGCTTGTCTTCTTCAGACAATTCGTCCATGCCCAGGATCGCGATGATGTCCTG
>JANQMI010000052.1 GCA_028280165.1 Oceanicaulis sp.
ATCTGTCTCTTTCCCGGCGAAGGCCGGGACCCAGGGATCACAAAATGCTGCGCTTGACGGCTCTGGGCCCCGACCTTCGTCGGGGAAGAGGGAGTTTTGATTCAACCCCACCCTCGCGGGGATGACGAAAGAGAGCCGGGACAAGCGGTCGAGCGACGCTGCAAGGGCTTTGCAAGGGCGATGAGCGCTGAGAGGCCAGCCCCATCACGGCAGCGGAAGCTCCGTCGTGTTCTTGATCGCTTCCATGGCGAAGGCGGCTGACACATCGGCCAGGGGGGCAACCGCGATGAGGCGCTTATAGACATCGTCATAATCGCTGATTTCAGCCAGCACGATCTTCAATAAATAGTCGATATCCCCGCCCATCCGGTAAAACTCGACCACTTCGGGCATGCGGCTGACGCCGTCCGAAAACTGCTTCAACCAGGCTTCGTCATGCCGACTGGTGCGCACGAAGACGAAAAGGGTGGTCTTCAGACCCAGCGCGACCGGATCGAGCAAGGTGACCGTTTTCTCGATCAGGCCCCGCTCCGCCAATTGTTTTAAACGGCGGGCGGTGGGGGTGCTGGACAGGCCGATTTCATCGGCCAGCTCCTGTACCGTCCGGTCGGCATCGACCTGAATTGCCTTTAAAAGCTTGCGATCGTACTGATCCATACTGCCAAACTCCAACTTGTTAGTGAAAATCACCACAGGTCATGGGTTTTTGCAATGATTTTGGCGGCTTTGCCCTCAAGAAGCGTGTTTTTCTGCTGATCCATAGTCACACAGGGCAAAACATGATGGCGAGCGTCGACGCAGTGCAGGCAAGCGTGGTTGGAGCGGATGCGGTGCTCAAAACACCCTTTGGCGACAAGCCGCTGGTTTATGCCGATTATGGAGCCTCCGGCCGGGCGAGTTCCATCGTCGAGGCCCGCCTCGCCGAGAGCGCTGCGCTTTATGCGAACCCCCATAATGAGGACAGCGCCACGGGTCATGCCGCAACGGCGGCCCTGCATGAGGCTGTGGCTCGGATCAAGCGCGCTGTCGGCGCGGATGATCGCCATGCCCTGATTGCGTGCGGGTCTGGCGCAACCGCAGGCGTGCATCGCTTGCAGGAAATCCTGGGCGTTGCGATCCCGCCGGCGACTAAAGCCTTCTTTGACCGCGTGCTCGACGATGCGCTGGATGAGGCGCAGCGCGACGCCCTTGTTCAGACGCTGGAGATGGACCGCCCTGTGGTCTTCATCGGCCCTTATGAGCACCACTCCAACGAGCTGAGCTGGCGCGAAAGCCTGGCTGAGGTCGTCTCCATCGGTCTTGGCGAGGACGGCCATATCGACTTTGCGGATCTGGAAGCCCAGCTGACGGATGCGCGGTTTGCGGGCCGACGCAAGATTGGAGCCTTCTCGGCGGCGTCGAATGTCACCGGCGTACGCACCGATGTGGCACGTTTGGCGCGCCTGCTTCACAAGCATGATGCCATCCTGACGCTCGATTGTGCGGCCAGCGCCCCCTATCTGCCCATCGCCATGGCCAGCGAGGATGAACAGGCCTGCGTGGATGCGGTGTATTTCTCCCCCCATAAGATGATTGGGGGGCCGGGATCGTGCGGGGTTTTGGTGATCGACAAGGCGCTGTATCGCGCCGATCTGGCGCCCAGCTGCTCAGGCGGGGGCACGGTACGCTATGTGACGCCGGACCAGCATGACTTCATTGATGATGTTGAGGCGCGCGAGCGCGCTGGGACGCCCGGCCTGCTCCAGCTGATGCGCGCGGCCGAAGCTCTGGACCTGTTGACCGAGATCGGCTGGGATCAGGTCGAGGCGCGCGAGCATGCGCATCTGCACGCCGCGCTTGAGGCGTGGTCGCGAGAGCCGGGATTGACCATCTATGGGCCGGTCGAGGCAAGCCAGCGAATTGGCCTGGTCAGCTTTAATCTGACGACGGCGGATGGCGCGCTGGTCCATCCCAAATTTGTCGCGCGGCTCTTGAATGATGTGTTTGGGATTCAGGCCCGCGCCGGCTGTTCGTGTGCCGGACCTTATGGTCACCTTCTCCTCGAGCTTGATCCTGTGTCGACCGATTTCTATCGCGGCGCGGTGGAGGACGGATTCGCAGGATTGCGGCCCGGGTGGGTCCGGGTGAGCCTGCACTGGTCGATGAGCGAGGCCGAGCGTGAATACCTGATCGACGCGGTGCGATTCCTGGCCGCCCATGCGGAGCGATTCCTGCCCGCCTATCGATTCGATGCCCACACAGGACGTTGGGATATTACGGTCGGTGAGGGGCAAAGCGCGATTGCGCGAGGGCTTGGCGGCGCGGCCTTGCGACCCCATATCCTTGTTGAGGCAGAGAAAATTGCCCAAGGCTTCGATCAGCTCAGGGTTGAGCCCACCGTGTTGCCAGCCCGCTTTGCCATGGCAGGACCGATCGCAGGCTTGAGCTTCAGTGAAGCGTGCGGTGTGGCTGCCGAGTAGGGCGCGCAGCGGCGATTGCAGACTTTCCACAGCTTTGCCCTGAGGCAGAACTCTTAACGAGTCCGAGCCCGGACGGTTTTCTGGTAAGACTTCGTTTACCAAAAAGTTCGGTTTCGGACGCTTTGGACCGTTGACGCCCGCTATGGGCCGTGAACACTATATGTAGCGGTTCCCGGGGGAGCTCGCACTACGTATAGGATTTCTTAAAGCCGCGCGCAGGCCTTGCCTGTCACGCAATGACCTTTTGCGCGCAGCTGATCAGGAGCGCTTGAAATGACGCCGTTAGACCAAGCCCAGAGCGCCATCGCCGCAGCCACCAAGGCTTCAGAGGAGCGCCGGGGGCGCCCCAAGGCGGTCAATCTACGCCTTGTCGAGTCGGTGAAAACCGATCCGTCTCGCGACGCCTTGCTGACCGATTTCGGTAAGAAGACGCTGGTGGACCGCTACCTTCTGCCAGGCGAGTCGTATCAAGACATGTTCGCGCGGGTCTCAACGGCCTATGCCGACGATTCCGATCATGCCCAGCGCCTGTATGACTATATGTCGAATCTGTGGTTCATGCCGGCCACCCCGGTTCTGTCCAACGGCGGGGCAGAGCGCGGATTGCCGATCTCCTGCTTCTTGAATTCGGTCCACGATTCGCTCGACGACATTGTTGGCACCTGGACGGAAAATGTCTGGCTGGCGTCCAATGGCGGCGGCATCGGAACCTATTGGGGCGGTGTGCGCTCGATCGGTGAGAAGGTCGGCAATAACGGCCAGACCTCTGGTATCATTCCGTTTATCCGCGTCATGGACTCTTTGACGCTGGCGATTTCGCAAGGCTCGCTCCGCCGCGGCTCGGCTGCGGCCTATCTGGATATCAACCACCCGGAGATCGAAGAATTCCTCGAGATCCGTAAGCCTTCCGGCGATTTCAATCGCAAGAGCCTGAACCTGCACCACGGCCTGAACATCTCCGACGCCTTCATGGAAGCGGTCGCCCAGGATGAAGAGTTCGAGCTGATCTCGCCGAAGTCCGGTGAAGTGGTCAAAACGGTCAACGCCCGCAAGCTGTGGCAGAAGATTCTGGAGCTGCGCCTGCAGACCGGCGAGCCCTATATCATCTTCTCCGACACGGTGAATAACAATCTGCCGGTCCACCAGCGCAAGCTGGGCCTGAAGGTGCGCCAGTCCAATCTGTGCTCGGAAATCATGCTGGCCACCGGCATTGATCACATGGGCAAGGACCGCACAGCGGTCTGCTGCCTGTCCTCGCTCAACGCCGAAAAATATCTGGAATGGAAGGATGATGAGCAATTCATCGAAGATCTCTTCCGCTTCCTGGACAATGTGCTGCAGGACTTCATCGACCGCGCCCCGGATGAGATGGAGCGCGCGAAATACTCCGCCTTCCGTGAGCGCTCGGTCGGCCTGGGCCTGATGGGCTTCCATTCCTTCTTGCAGCAGATGAATGTGCCGTTCGAAAGCGCCATGGCGCAGTCCTGGAATAAGCGCATGTTCCAGCACATCCGCCAGGAAGCCGACAAAGCCTCGGTCAAGCTGGCTGATGAGCGCGGGGCCTGCCCCGACGCGGCGGAACAAGGGATCAAGGCGCGCTTCTCGCACAAGCTGGCGATCGCGCCGACCGCCTCGATCTCGATCATTTGCGGCGGCACCAGCGCCGGCATCGAGCCAATCCCGGCCAATGTCTATACCCACAAGACCCTGTCGGGCTCTTTCACCGTGAAGAACCCGTATCTGGAAAAGCTGCTCGACGAGAAGGGCCTGAACACCCCGACCGTATGGGCCTCGATTCTGGAGCATGAAGGCTCTGTCCAGCACATCGAAGAGCTGGATGAGCATGAAAAGGCTGTCTTCAAGACCGCTTTTGAACTGGATCAGCGCTGGGTCATCGAACACGCGGCGGACCGCACGCCCTATGTCTGCCAGTCGCAGTCGCTAAACATCTTCCTGCCCGGCGATGTCGATAAGTGGGATTTGCACATGTTGCACTGGTCGGCCTGGGAGAAGGGCGTGAAGTCGCTCTATTATTGCCGCTCCAAATCGGTGCAGCGGGCTTCGTTCGCAAACGCGGCCGAGAAGACGGACATGGAGAAATCCATGGAGGACGCCGCGCCCACCGATTACGACGAGTGTCTCGCCTGTCAGTAGGTGTGAGCGACGGCTCAAGGACAAAAGCCCCGGACCGATGGTTCGGGGCTTTTTCTTGTCGTATCCGCCTTACAAGCCAAAGCTGCTGCGCTGCAGCGAATCACCCGCGGGACTGTCAAGATGACGCACCCGCGACGGGAAGTGGGTTCACCACACGTTCAGACTGAGAAGATTACAGTCGTTTCGCCCTTGTGAGGCGAGGCAGAAGAGCTTTGTTAACTAAAAAGTCGACTTGCCCCACTCGGCCTATCACGCGTCTGTGATATAGTGGAAATAGAGTGTTTCTGATTGTGCAACTGCACACAGCGCGGCGGGGAGGTCGCTGGAAACGATCATGGCTGGAACGCGGACATATTTTGGCGTTAAGCGCCGCCTGGGCCTCATGCTCGGCGCGGCCGCTGTCACGCTGTGTGTCACGTCTCTGGCTGAGGCCAGAGACGACGCGAGCGCGGAAACACAGGCCATGATTATGGGGCCGCTCGAGGCCCAGCTGCGCGCGCCTGCGCCCGCTTCAAGCCTGAGTGATTTGCGGGTGGACACCAACCCGTATGCGCTCCGCTTTAATGCACGCCTGCCGGTGTCCGAGACCCGCAATGTTGGACTGGCTCGTCCGGCCGCTTCGCGCTTCGCTGAAGCGGTACTCGCGGCCTATGCCGAAGATATCGCCCGCGACGGCCTGTCCGCCTTCTCCGCTCAAGAGGCGGTGTTGGCGACTTCGGCGTCGGGTTCACGGCTTTCGGTGTCGATGTTTGAGGCCGACCGTCCCGATATTGCGCGCCTGACCTTCGATCCAGACTATGCCGAAACTGCGGGATCGGCTCTGATACCAGGCTCGAACTTCGAATCCCGGCGGATGGCGCTGAATTATGAAGGCGCGTTTGATGCTCCCGGGGGCACAGATGGCCTCGACATTGGTCTGAGCCCGCGCGCGGGCGTGTCCTTTGGCGAGCAAGGGCCCGCTGCGGCTGCCGGTGCCACCGTGCGTCTGGGGCAATATCTGGACGCGTTTGAAACCGACCGCCCGGCGTGGTGGTTCTTCGCCGGCGCGGACCGTCAGGCGGTCATGTATGATCCCGGCCAGGGCTTTGACATGCGCGATGCGCTGGCGATGGAGCCCTATGCCGTGGTGGGTGATGCGCAAGCCGGCGTGGCCATGCGTTTGCGCGGCGCGGATGTGTCGCTGGCCTATATTCATCGTGAAACCCGCTATGAATTGCCCCAGGAGGCCTGGGAAACCAGCGAAGGCTTTGCCGCCTTTTCGCTGACCTGGCGGCGCTAGGCGTCAACACGCCGCACCCTCTTTTATGTCTGGACGCTTGCTAGCCCTGGCTGGCACTCTAGCTGTCAATTCAGACGGCGGGCCGCACCCGCCTGTGGAAAGCGACGACTTTCATACATACTAGGGGTGGACCTTAAGAGGTCGTTTACCACAATATATTGTTCTGATTGCCGCGCCATCCTGCGCGACTCACTGCTGAGATTTCAAGGACGCGACACCGCCATGCAGACCATTGCCAGCGACCGCCCAGGCCTACTGACGCCGAGCCATTCTTATAAGCCGTTCCGCTATCAGTGGGCGTATGACTTCTGGAAAACCCAGCAGCAGGTGCACTGGCTTCCTGAAGAGGTGCCGCTGGGCGAGGACTGCAAAGACTGGGCGACCAAGCTGACCGATAAAGAGCGCAATCTGCTGACCCAGATTTTCCGCTTCTTCACCCAGTCGGACGTGGAGGTTGGCGCGAACTACATGGAAAACTACATGCCGCTCTTCAAGCCGGTTGAAGTGCGCATGATGCTGTCGGCGTTTTCGAATATGGAGACCGTCCATATTGCGGCTTACGCGCTGCTGCTTGAAACGATTGGCATGCCTGATTCTGAATTCTCCGCCTTCATGGAGTATGAGGAAATGGCCGCCAAGCATGACTATCTGGGCCAGTTCGGTTGCGAGACCGAAAAAGACATCCTGACCTCCATGGCGGTGTTCGGCGGCTTCACCGAAGGCCTACAGTTGTTTGCGTCCTTTGCGATGCTGATGAACTTCCCGCGCTTCAATAAAATGAAGGGTATGGGCCAGATCGTGTCCTGGTCGGTGCGCGATGAATCGCTGCACTGCGAAGGCATGATGAAGATGTTCCACACCTTTGCCGAAGAAACCGGGGCTTTGACCCAGGGTGTGAAGGATGACATCGCCGATTGCTGCAAGACGGTGATCAAGCTGGAAGACAAATTCATCGATCTGGCCTTCGAGGCCGGTGAAGTCGAAGGCATGACGCCCGACGACATCAAGAATTATATCCGCTACATCGCCGACTGGCGCATGAAGCAGCTGAAGCTGCCGACGATTTACGGGGCTAAAGAGCACCCGCTGCCCTGGCTGACGGAGATCCTGAACGGGGTCGAGCACGCCAACTTCTTCGAAGCGCGCGCCACTGAGTACTCCAAAGGGGCCACCAAAGGCGACTGGCACGGCGATGAGGGCGTCTGGTCGAATTTCGACAAAGTCATCTCCAATCGTTCGCTGGCCGATAACGTCCACGCGGAGTAGGGCACCAGACCTGATCTGAAGCGAGAAACCCCGGAGCGGATGCTCCGGGGTTTTTTGTCTCAGACCGCCGAATCCCCTCCCCCTCTAGGGGAGGGGTGAAGAAGGTGTGGGATAAATCTGGGTCTCTCTTCCCCAGCGAAGGCTGGGGCCCATGGCCATCAAGCGCAGCATTTCATGATCTCTGAGTCCCGACCGGAGCCTGTCCTGAACTCGATTCAGGGTCGGGAAAGAGAGGAAGAGGCACACGTTATCTCCCCCTGCTGGCGGGGGGAGTGTCCTCGAAGAGGACGAGGGGGGCTTTGCGACGTTGCAAAGCCCCCTCCGCCAGCTTCGCTGGCACCTCCCCCGCAGAGCAGGGGAGGATATCGAAAGCCCACACCTTCCTCTTTCCCAAACTTGATTTGGGATCCAAAGGTGATCGAGCGCAGTATTTGGTGGCCATGGGCCCCGGCCTTCGCCGGGGAAGAGAAGGTTGTTTTATGGACATTTCACATTCGTCATTCCCGCGCAGGCGGGGACCCAGAGCCGTGAAACGCTGCGCGCAGCCATCTCTGGGTTCCCGCCTGCGCGGGAATGACGAAGGGAAATGACAGAAATGCTGAGCTCTGTGATCCCCACCCCACCCGTCCGTTTCACGGACACCCTCCCCATCAAGGGGAGAGGAACGAGGGTGTGGGATAGAGACGAGAAAGAGACAGCGCAGACACCGGGTCAAAACACCCCACCGCCCTCTTTCCCGCCGCAGGTCGGGACCCAGAGATCATCAGGCGCTGCGCTTGACGGCTCTGGGCCCCGGCCTGCGCCGGGGAAGAGAGAATGGGTGCGTCCTTCGAGACGGCCTTCGGCCTTCTCAGGATGAGGAAAGAAAGCGTTCAAGCTAACCCTCATCGAAGAGGAGCTCGCGCTAGCGAGCGTCTCGAAGGACCCTCAAGACGACGCGCGGTCCCCATCCTCCGCCCCAATCCGCTTGGTAATCTCCAGCGTGCGCAGCAATTGCTGATAGGTATAGGGCAGGATGACCACACCCTGTGTGAACTGGGTGAGATAGGTGACGATGGCAAACACGGTGCCCAGGCTCGCGCCCTGGCGGGTGACGCTGTCAAACAGGCCATACAGGATCGCCGCGATCAAAAAGGCGTAGGTCAGGCCGAAATTCAGCGATTCAAAATCAGATAGCTGAATGCGCGTGCGGGCGAGGCGCAGGAAATGGCCCCGGCGCAGGGACGCCCGCCGCGTTTCAAAGACATCGATCTGTTTTTCCAGCTCGTCGTTGAGGGACGAATTGAGCCGTGTGATCCGCCCGCTGGCGAGCCAGAACACGATCAGCGTGCCAAGCGCGGCCGCCATGGCGGCCAGAAAGACTCGGCCATTGAGGAACAGCACCATCACCAGCGAGCCCACCACGCCAATGATGGAGGTCAGCGCCATGGGCAAGTCATGCTCAAAGAAGTCAACGACTTCCTTAACCAGATTGGCCCGCGCCGAGACCTTGGTCATGGGCGCGTCCTTGGCCTGTTCGGCCTCCACGACCCGCCCCCCCACCTCGGCATAGATTTTGGTGTAAACGCGCGTGTCATAGAGCCGGCGCAACACGCCGACGATCAGAATGCCGGCTTCCACCGCGCACAGGATCAGAAAACCTTGCCAATTCTGCTGAAGCAAGGCGTCAATCGCCAGGCCCAGCACCAGGGGTTCGGCGACCTGGAGCGCGTTCTCCAGACCGAGAAGCGCGAATGTGCCGGAGATGGGTCCACGGTGGCGCTTGAAAATCTGGCCATGGGTGATGGGTTCGGGGCTTGGCATGGGTGGGATGTAGAGATCGGTCCCAACCCAATCAATCGTCATCCCAAACTTGATTTGGGACCCAGACTGCGCGGCGCTGAAACTGGGTCCTGAATCAAGTTCAGGATGACGAATATGTTTGAGGCCTAAGACCCGGCTGCCCTAAACCACCGCCTCATCCGCCGGGTCGCGCAAATTATAGCGGGAGGCCATCACCGCGCCGTAAGCTCCGGTTTCGCTGATCAGGATCACATCACCTTCCCGCGTTTCCGGCATCAGGCGATCCGCGCCGAGAAGGTCGGCACTCTCACAGATCGGCCCCACGATGGAGGCCAGGCCTGTGGCCTCGTCCTTCAGACGGGTCAGATTCACCATCTCATGGCGGGCTCCGTAGAGCGCGGGGCGGATGAGCGAATTCATGCCGGTCCCCAGACCAATGAAACGGGAGCCAAAGGCGGTTTTCACCTGGGTGACCCGCGCCAGAAGGACACCGGATTCGGCAACCGGGTAGCGGCCCGGTTCCATCCAGATGTCGTAGCCGGGATGGGCTTTCTTTAAGGCCGCGAGATCATCATCGACCGCGCTCAAGTCCAGCACGGGCGCGTCCGGGCTTTCAGGCACGCCTAGGCCCCCTCCGACATTCAAAAGGGTGACATCCGGGAATATTTCAGCGGCTTTGGCCAGGATCGCACCAATCTCACGCCAGTGATTGCTTTCGGTCACGCCGGAGCCGGCATGGGCGTGCAGGCCATGAACAATCGCACCGGCGGCATCGGCGGCGGCCTTGGCCTCTGCCAGGTCACCCAGCGGAATACCAAATTTAGCCTTCGGCCCCGCGGTCTTCACATGGTCATGGTGGCCCCGCGGACGATCGGGATTGACCCGAAGGATCACCTTGGCCCCCTCAAAGATGTCGGGCCAGTGCTGCAGCGGGTGCAAACCGTCAATGGTGAGCCAGCAGCCAAACTTGACCGCGTCGGCGTATTCGTCGCGATGGGCGAAGTTTGGTGTAAACAACACCTCTTCGGGGCGAAGATCGTCGAACACTTCGCTCAGGCGCTGGATTTCTCCAGGGCTGACGCATTCAAAGCCGAGTCCTGATGCGCGGATGGTTTTGAGCACATCGCGATGGTTATTCGCCTTCATCGCGTAAAAGGCGCGCGACAGGCTTTTCAGGCCGGCGACGGCACGGGCCCGGGCGCTGACCGTTTCCAAATCATAGACATAACGCCCGCCTGTGGCTGGCGCGGTGTCTAAGAGAGCTTCGCGCTTGGCCATCCACCATGGAGCCGGACGCTCTGGGGCGTCTTTGGGCGGCGCAGTCAAGGCGGCCCAGCTGGCCCCAAACACCGGGCCATCCGGCGCTGGACTGATCAGATCTTCATGCAGACGCGCGGCCAGCGCCTTGCCCTGATCTTCATCCACGACAACGGTGAAATTCAGATCATTGGCCGCCTGACTGACCAGGCGAATGGGCTTGTCCTGGAACGCCTCTAATGCGGGGGCGAGCTGATGCAGGATGCGCCGGATACCCGAGCCCAACAGGCTTACCGCTTCGGCATTATCGATGACGGTGACCCGTGCCAGCGGAGCAAGCGCGTCGCGAAGCGCGTCGAGGCGGGCGTCATCAAGGCCGGGATCGGGATCAAGGCTCACCGTGACATTGGTCTGAGAGGTGGACACCAGGTCCACCGACACACCGCAAGCTTTGAAACACGCAAACATATCCGCCAGAAAGCCAGCCTGGCGCCACATGCCCGCGCCCTCCATGACCACCAGCTTCACGCCCGTCTTCACCGAGACCGCCTTCAGCCGCGGCGCATCATCGCCGGGGGTGGCGCTAATCTGGGTTCCAGCGAGTTCGGGCTGCAGGGTGGACCTGACCGAAAGCGGGACGCCGGCCCGCCGCACCGGGCCCACCGCGCGCGGGTGCAGAACCTTGCCGCCCATGGTTGCGATTTCCTGAGCCTCTTCATAGGTCAAAGCCTTGAGCAGGCGCGCCCCATCATTAAGGCGTGGATCAGCGCTGAAAAGGCCCGGGACATCGGTCCATATCTCCAAGGCTTTGGCTTCAAGCTTGGCCGCAAAATAGGCGGCAGAGGTGTCTGACCCGCCGCGTCCCAGCAAGACCGTTTCGCCGCGGGCGTTGCGGGCCATAAAGCCTTGCGTCAGCGCCAGCTGGGTTTGGGATAGACGCTGTTGCAACGCAGGGTCCGGGCCATCATCGATGGTGTTGTCCAGATAGGCGCGGGCGTCGTCGCCGGCATCGTCTGCGAGCAGGGCTTCGCGGGCATCCAGCAAGGTGGGCGACAGCCCATCGGCTTCAAGACATGCCGCGCCGAAACGGCTGGCCATCTGTTCGCCCAGCGACAACAGCTCGGCGCGCACGCGCGGGCTCGCCTCGTCAACAAGCGCAACCCCGGCCGTCAACCGGTCCAGGGTATCGAACAGGTCGGCCAATAGCGCGTCGGCGTCGAGCCCGGCCTCTGCGGCGAAGGTGCGATGACGGGCTTTAATCGCGTCGGCCGCAGCGCTGCCTGACCCGTCCAGCGCCGCTGCGGGCAGAGCCTCCAGCGCGTTGGACACACCAGCCAGGGCAGAGTGCACGACAAGCACGCGATCACCCGATTTCAAGCGGTCTTTCACCAGGCTGGAAATCGTTGCCCACCGTGCCGGATCGGCGACGGAAACGCCGCCGAACTTCATCACGCACCAGCTTTGTGCCGCGTTGTTTGTCATTTCACCTGACCCTGAATTGGATAGTCGGCGCGTCACATAGCCCGTGCAGGCAGAGCACGCAAAGCAAAAGGCGTTTCGAAGGGCTTTCCCGCAGCAGATTTTGGCGCTAGCTAGAGCGCGATTGAAAGAAGACAGAAAGAGAGGACCTACGATGACCCTCACAATGACACCTGAATTTGCAGCGCCAGCCCCGAGTGCAGCCCAATGAGCGCGCTGAATGCCGTCTCGGCTGAGGCCGTCGCCAAAACCTTTCGAAAAGCGGGCTCTGCCACCGACGCCGTCGATCGCCTGTGCGAGCTTTATGACGCTTCGGTTGATCAACTCCGCGAGGATCTGAAAACCTATCTGGAGGGCGGCAAGCCGCCGTCAGAGGCTGACCGGTTTGCCGGTTCCTTCTCCTATCCTGAATTGCGGATCACCTATCAGCCCGAAGGGGCCGTCCCGCCGGTGAGCCGGGCCTTTGGCAAATTCTCCGAAGCCGGGGTCTACGCCCAAACGATCACCCACCCTGAATTGTTCAGGACCTATCTGGTCGAGCAGATTGAATTATTGGCGGCCGAGTATCCGATCCGGATTGAAACCGGCCTGTCGACGAAGGAGATTCCCTTCTCCTATGTCCTGGATGGGGCTGAAGGGCTGGACATGAATGCCGCCAGCGTGGCGGAGCTGGTGCGCCACTTCCCCTATGTGGATTTGTCGACCGTTGACGATGCGCTGCCAAACGGCGACCGGCCCTATATGGGCGGCCATGCCCGGCCGCTGTCACTGTTCGACGCGGCACGCACCGACTACTCCCTGCAGCGCATCCGGCACTATACAGGCGCGCCTTTTGAGGACGTTCAGGATTTTATCCTGTTCACGAACTATCACCGCTATGTCGATGCCTTCGTTGAGTGGGCGGTGGACAGAATCAAGGATCCCGACAGCGAGTACATCGCTTTGTCTGCAGCCGGTCAGGTGCGTGTGGATACCACCACTGAGGACCCGGTCGCCGAGGTCGCCAATGCGCCTTGGCGGCGCTTCCAGATGCCGGCCTATCACTTGATCGCCAAGGATGGGCGCGGGATCACCCTGGTCAATATTGGCGTGGGTCCGTCGAACGCGAAGACCATCACCGACCACCTGGCGGTCCTGCGTCCGGAAGCCTGGATGATGGTTGGCCATTGCGGCGGTCTGCGCCACTCTCAGCGCTTGGGCGACTATGTGCTGGCCCACGCCTATCTGCGCTATGACAGCGTTCTGGACAAAGATCTGCCCGCCGAAATCCCGATCCCGCCAATCGCGGAAATTCAGCTCGCGCTCCATGAAGCGGTGGCCACGGTCTCTGGCGATGAAGGTGAGGATCTGAAGCGGCGCCTGCGCACCGGCACGGTCGTGACCTATGATGATCGCAACTGGGAGCTGCGCTATAATCAGGAAGCCCGGCGGATCAACCAATCGCGGTCCATCGCCGTGGATATGGAAAGCGCGACGATTGCGGCCAACGGATTCCGGCTGCGCGTGCCTTACGGAACGCTGCTTTGCGTGTCCGACAAGCCGCTACACGGCGAGCTGAAATTGCCCGGTGCGGCGAATCTCTTCTACCAGCGTTCGGTCTCTGAACACCTGGCGGCCGGTATTGAGGCGGTGGAAATTCTAAAGCGTCAGGGCTCTGCGGCCTTGCATTCGCGCAAGCTGCGCAGCTTTGATGAGCCACCCTTCAGGTAAAGGCTTCGGTTCAGCTGAGCGCCAAAGCGCTCCGCTGGGCCTGCACCGATATGGACCCGAAGCCGAAGACGTGCGCTGCAATCTAGCCACCAAAGGCTGATTATCGCTCCAGGCGTCTTTTGCCGTACTTTATCGCACATATGTGTGAAATGACCGCGGTCAGGCTTGACCGCGGCCTATCGCCTGCGCG
>JANQMI010000104.1 GCA_028280165.1 Oceanicaulis sp.
CACCCCCGGGGGTGCGTTCTATATCCGCGGTCAGGCCGCCTCGCCTTGGTCGCTGGAAGCCGGGTCGGGTGAGACCTGGATGGCAACCGAGGACGGGCGGATCGAGATCGAGACGGTGAGCTTGGGTCAGACCGATCGCACGGCGCAGGAAGACTCCATTCACCTCATCTGGCGACAGGCCGGGGCTGGCCTGCGCCTGGTCACATCGGACAATGTGGACCTATCGCGAGAATCCAACGGCGAGATGGAAATTTCCTTCCGCGCGCGCGGCTTTCACAGCCGGGACACCTGGGTGGAGATTGGCATGTCCAGCACCGATGGTCGCGACCATTTCGTGCCTCTCCAGATCACGCAAGGGCCCTGGCAGGAATACCGCGTGAGCTTGAGCTGCTTCACCCAAGCCGGGGTCGATCTGTCAGATCTGCAGGCGGCCTTCATCCTGCGGTCTGGCGAGCCTGAGGGTGAAATTGGTCTGGGCGATATTATTCTCGCCTCAGATACGGATGCGGCCCAGACCTGTGGAGATGAGCGCTAGCGCCAATAAGGCCTGGTTCTTTATCGCTTACGCTCCATGCTCGCTCGACGCCCTTTACACACCTGTGTAAACTTTAGTTGACGCTCTGGGCGGAGTTCCCGTTTCAGAGTCATGACGGGACACCGGGATGGGCAAGACAGTCCTTTTGACCCTGGGGCGCCTGCCCAAAGGTCTTGAACTGGCGCGCTGCCTTCATGGCGCGGGTCACCGTGTGCTCATTGCCGACCCCTTCTCTATGCATTTGTCCCGGCCCTCGAGGGCTGTGGCAAAGAGTTATGTGGTTCCGTCACCTGCAGCCGATCAGCCCGCCTACCTGGAGGCCGTGCTCGAGATCGTGCGACGTGAGCATGTCGATCTAGTCATTCCAGTTTCAGAAGAAGTGATGCATGTCTCGCGTCTGGAGGGGCAGCTGCCAGCGACCACACAGCTGCTGTGCGAAACCCATGACCGCTTGCTCGCCCTGCACGACAAATTTGCGTTCATTCAGGACGCGAAGCAGGCCGGGCTGAACACGCCGGAGACCTATTTGGGAAGCGATCCGGCCGCCTTGGCGCTGGCTGAAAGCCAAGACTATGTCGCCAAGGCGCGCTTCGGGTGTTCAGGCGCGAAGCTGCACTTCTTCAAAGCCGAAACGCCATTGCCAAAGGCCCTTCGGACTGAGGATTGGGTCATCCAGCGGCGAGTCCGTGGCCGGGAGGTGAGCACTCAATCGGTTTGCCGAGACGGTGAAATCCTGGGCCATGTCGTCTATCGCGGCCTGATATATTCCGGGACCGTATCGGTGGCCTTTGAGCGGATCGACGCGCCCGCCGTCGACACCTGGGCGCGCCAACATGTGGCTTCGACCGGTTTCTCGGGCTTCACCGCCTTTGACTTCATCGTCGATGAGGAGGGCATCCCCTGGCCCCTAGAGTGTAATCCGAGGCTCACCAGTGGGGTTCATTTCATGGACCATGGCGACCTTGCCACCATCGTGATGGGCGGAACACTTGATCATCCGATCAGGACCAAGCCGCAGACCCGCTTCCAGGAGGGCCATACCGCACTCACCAAGGCCTACGCGACGATTACCAAACCCAAGCGCTATTGGCAGATGCTGAAAACAATCGCCAGCACACGCGATGTCTTGTGGTCGTCGAAAGATCCGTGGGTGTTTCCACTCATGACCCCCATGTCCTGGCCGGTCCTCAAACAGGTGATGTTTGGCGGACGCAATTTCGGTGAGGCCGCGACACTCGATATTGAGTGGCAACCGCCGGTCGTCCCTCACCAAAGGGCCGACATCATTCAGCTGAAGGCTCAGGCCTCGTGACGGCTGACGGTCATCCTGATCTGCTCGGCAGGCCTTGTGGTCAGGCGAGCCGCAGGTCGGATACGGTCTGCGTTTTCAATATGGAACTCAAACTTGCAGGTGAGCGCCGCCAGGATGAGCGCCGCTTCCACCGCGGCAAATCCGGCCCCGACGCAGGTATGCGGTCCCGACCCGAAGGGAATATAAGATCCCGGCGTGGTTTCCCCCGGCCCGTGGGGCATGAAGCGATCAGGATCAAACGTGTCGGGCCGGTCCCAATATTTGACATGACGGTGCATGGTCCACGGCGCGATCATCAGCAGAGCGCCCTTTCGGATTCTGTACGGCCCGACTGTCCCGGCTTTCAGCGAAACTCGCGGCATAAAGGTGATCGGCGGGTAAAGCCTCAGCGTTTCTTTGAAAACACTGCGGGTGAAGATGAGCTTTTTGATGCTGTCGAAGGTGATCTCACCGCCGCCCGTGACCGCCTCGACTTCCGCGCGCAAGCGCTTGGCGACCTGCGGCTGCATGGCCAGAAGGTAGAACGCCCATGTCAGCGCGCTGGCCGAGGTCTCATGACCGGCCAGGAAAAAGACGCCGAGCTGATCGATCAATTCCTCGCGGGTGAAGGCTTCACCGGTGTCCTTATCGCGCGCGGCGATCACCGCGCTGGCGATGTCGTCATAGGTGCCCGGTGCAGCCTGAAGATGGGTATCGGTGAGCGTACCCAGATGCTTGCGGATGCGTTCGCAGGCCGCCAGCACTTCAGGGTCCTGTTCAACCTCGGTCCAAGCCGGATCGACGATCAGACGCCAGATTTTTACTTGTGCGACACCGCGCTCGAAGATCACGAAGTCTTCGAACACATCCTTAGAAATCTGCATATCGAGCGAAGTGGAGAACACGGTGCGGCAGATGATGTCGGCGGTCAGCTCGCTGGTCATCTGATCCAGCGACAGGGTCTCACCTTTTTCGGCGGACGCATTCAGACGCTCGGTATAGTCCGCCACCGCATCCTGCATGGCCCTGAAGGCCAGATTCAGGCGCATTTTGGAGAAAGCCGGATCGATCATCGCCCGTTGGCGACGCCATTTCGGCCCGTCGGAGACAAAAATGGAATCGCCGATCAGTTTCTCGAGCGCCCCGACCATCAAATCGCTCTTGGGGTAAATGCCTTCGCTGTCTTGCAGGATCTGCTTCACCAGATCCGGCTCATTAAACAACTTGATGGAGCGTCGGGAAAAGCCGAGCTCGCCTGCCGCCATGGAGAAGGCTTCACCCGGCAGCAGGCTGAGCAAATCCCCATCGCCCCGCCACACCGTGCGCGCCAGCGACAACACCGAAGGCAGCCGCGAGGCGCGCGGCGGCGTGAACGCACTCATGTCATCCATACCCAGCTCTCACCGTCAGTCTCGGCCCGCAAGCAGGTCTAAATCTCATGTCACCCCATGATCTCTTCATTGTGTTCATAGCCATACATATAACCACAGGCGCACCAGGGCTAATTGGTTTTTGGATTCCGGTGGGATCGAAAAAGGGCGGCAATCTGCACAAGCTGTCAGGGCGCTGGTTCGCGATCGCCATGCTGATCACCGCGACCACAGCCCTGTGTATGTCGACCATGTCGTTGATCTGGCCGATGGAGACACACCCGCATCTGACCCATCACGAGGAGTTCTCCGACCCGGTCCTGGTTCGCGGCATTTTCGGATGGATGATGCTCTATTTGGCGATCCTGACGATCAACCTGGCCTGGTATGGCTGGCGCACTGCGGTCAACAAAATGGACCACGCGCTCAATCGCGATTGGATTAACTGGACCCTTCAGGCCTTGCTGACTGTGGCGGCCGTGCAATGCGCGATTGAAGGATTTCGCATTGGGCAGCCCATGATGATCGGCATCTCCACCATCGGATTTGCCACGGTGGGGACGAATTTGTGGTTTCTCTTCAAATCCACTCCCAGCCCGATTGATTGGCTGCTTGAACATATCAAGGCGATCGTGGGCACCGGGATTTCAGTCTATACGGCGTTCTTCGCTTTCGGCGCGGTGCGTTTCATCCCGGAATTGGCGCTCGCGCCGGCCTTGTGGGCCGTACCGCTGGTGGTCGGTCTAGGACTGATTTTCTATCACCGCTGGAAAGTCTCCAAACAGTTTAACGACCGACGCCGCGCCGCCGAGGCCCGGCGCATGAATGCCGAGGCGACTGGCTAAGGCTTGCCCTGCGCCCGCGCACCGGTCCACCCTTCGTCGCGATAACACTTCAATGCGGCGGGGAGGGCTGCTGATCTCATGACCAAACTCACATTGGGCCTGGCCGCCACGCTATCCGCCGCGCTCGCGCTGACCCTCGCCGCTCCCAGCGCCGCCCAGGACGAAGCCTCTGGCATAACGCCCGACATCCTGCCCCTGCGCGACCGGGTGGACGTCATCGACGGCATTCTGGAAGAGCGCCTGGATACGCTGATCCCCCAGATCATGTGCGAGGAAGGCGTCGATATGTGGTTGCTGATGGCGCGGGAGTATTTCGAAGAGCCCGTGATCGAGACCATGCTCGACGCGCGCTCCATGGCGGCGCGCCGACGCACCATTTTGATCTTCTTTGATCCCGGCGACGGGCAGCCCGTCGAACGCATGACGGTGAGCCGCTATGGCCTGGCTGGCCTGTTTGAACCCGCCTGGGACCCGGAAACAGAACCCGATCAATGGAAGGCGGTCGCCGACATCATAACCGCGCGTAATCCGCAGCGCCTGGCGATTAATTATTCAGACCTCACCGCCTTCGGCGACGGCATGACGCTGAGCCAATATCGCTCCATGATGGCGGCTCTGCCGGCCGGATATGAAGACCGCATCGTGTCCGGCGAGCGGCTATCCGTGCGATGGCTGGAGACCCGCACCCCATCAGAGATCGAGCTCTATCCAAGCGTGGTTCAGATCGCCCATTCCATAATAGCGCGCGCGTTTTCGACAGAGGCCATTACCCCAGGCGTGACCACAGCGGATGATGTGGTTTGGTGGTATCGCGATGAGGTGGACCGCCTCGGTCTGAAACCCTGGTTCCAACCCTCAGTCGCGATCCAACGGCATGGCGTGGACGGCTTTTTGCGCGGCGAAGAGATCATCCAGCCGGGCGACCTGCTCTGGACCGATTTCGGCATCACCTATCTGCGGCTCAACACCGACACCCAGCAATTGGCCTATGTCCTGCGCGAAGGTGAAACCGAGGCCCCGGCGGGCCTTGTGGAGGGCCTGGCGAATACCAACCGGGTGCAGGACATTCTGGTGTCCAACTATGCCGTGGGCCGCAGCGGGAATGAGGCGCTCGCCCTGACCCGGGAGCAAGCGATTGCCGAAGGCCTGAACCCGTCTGTTTATACCCACCCCATCGGGACCCACGGCCATGGGGCTGGCCCCGCGATCGGCTTTTGGGACAATCAGGAGGCCGATCCGCGCGGAGCCATGCCCATCAACGCGAATACCGCCTGGGCGATTGAGCTGACCAGCTATTCAGCGGTGCCCGAATGGGACGGTCAGATCGTTGATTTCCGGTCTGAGAAGAACGCCATCTTCGACGGTGAGACGGTACGCTATATCGATGGCCGCCAGACCGAATTGATCCTGATCAGGTCAGACTGACCCGGAAGGCAGACTCACACGACCGCGCGCCTGGGGCTTCAAGCGCCGACTCCGCGCAACACCCCTGTATCGATCTAAATTCTGGTCTATGTCTCAGAAGCTCACAATAGGATGGGACGGCCATGCTGGTGCGGGTTGAAAATCTGGAGAAGTCCTACGGAAGCGGCTCGGAACGTCAGGCCGTTCTACGGGGCGTCAGCCTTGCGGTGTCTGCCGGAGAGAGCCTTGCGATCACTGGCGAATCCGGATCTGGGAAGAGCACGCTATTGCACCTGATCGGTCTGTTGGACGCCCCGGATGCGGGCGAGATCTGGATCAAGGACGAAGACCTCTCTGGCCTTGACGATAAAGGTCGGGCCGAGCGTCGCCGTCATCAGATCGGATTGGTGTTTCAGCAATTCAATTTGGTGCCGTCGCTGAGCGTCAAAGCCAATATTCTGCTTCAGGCCCGGTTGGCCAACCGGATCGACGACGCCTGGATTGATGCGCTGACTGAACGCTTGGACCTTAACGCATGCCTCGACCGTTTCCCCGAGCAGCTGTCCGGTGGTCAGCAGCAGCGCGTCGCGGTGGGCCGCGCCTTGGCCGCAAGGCCGGAGCTTCTACTGGCTGACGAGCCAACGGGAAATCTGGACGAGGAAACCAGCGCTCAGGTCCTGGACCTGATGTTGGAGCTGTGTGCCGATGCCCATACCGCTTTGATCATGGTCACCCATTCCATGACCGCCGCCGAACGATTGTCCCGGCGGGTCCACCTCACGGGCGGCCAGCTGACGTGAGCCGGATCGTCTTTCTGACCCTGTTGTCGCACTGGCGGCGAAAGCCTGGCCAGCTGGCAACCCTGCTGATCGGCTTAAGCCTGGCCACAGCCTTATGGACCAGCGTCCAGGCGATCAATGCCGAGGCGCGTGCCAGTTATGACGCGGCCAGCGTCACACTGGCCGGTGGAGCGGTCATCGTGTTGACGGCTGAAGGCGGAGACATTCCTCTGGCCACATTCACCGCCCTTCGCCGCGATGGCTGGTCCGTTTCCCCGGTGATTGAGGGCCCTCTCACGGTGGACAACAGTGTTTTCACGCTCAGAGGCGTCGAGCCGCTCAGCGCGGCCAGTCGGACCGGGGGGATTGCCGGGCCAGCCGGCAATGGCGGGGGTCCCGGCCTTGAATTTTTCTTGCGGCCCGGCGTGTTGTTGGCGTCGCCAGAAACCGCCACGGCTTTGGCGAGGTCCGGACTCGACTTGCCGCCGGTTCAGGTGAGCGCAAACCTCGCCCGCAGTGAAATCGTCACCGATGTCGGTGTCGCCGCCCAACTCCTAGGTCGCGGTGAGACGGTCGACCGCCTTTTGCTAGACCCAGAGGCGCGCGCTGGATTGACACCCCTGGACGCGCTGGTCCCTGAGCTAAGACGAAGCACCCAGGCCGTGAGTGGTGAGGTTTCACGCCTGGCTGGCAGCTTTCATCTCAACCTGACCGCCTTCGGGCTGCTGTCGTTTGCGGTGGGACTCTTCATTGTCTATGCGGCCGTGGGTTTGGGGTTTGAACAGCGGCGCGGAACGCTGCGGACTTTAAGAGCGCTCGGCGCGCCGGTATCGACGCTGATCCCAGCATTGCTTGTCGAGGTTTTGGTCTTGGCGTTCGTGGCCGGGGCCATTGGTGTGGTGCTCGGCTATGGCGTGGCCAGCGCCCTCTTGCCCGATGTGGCGGCCACCTTGCGAGGTCTGTACGGGGCCAACGTGTCTGGCTCGCTTGCGATCCGGCCCGAATGGTGGCTTTCCGGCTTTGCCATCGCAACGCTCGGTGCCTTGGGGGCCACGGCGCAGTCCATTTTCAAAGCCGCGCGCTTGCCGCTCCTGGCCTCCGCCCAACCGCGGGCTTGGGCCATTGCGTCCTCCCGCCGTTATGTTTTGCAAGCTGCCGCGGCGGGATTGCTTTTCTTCAGTGCTTTCCTCCTGCCGCAGATTGCCTCCGGTGTCGTTGCCGGTTTTGCCTTGATGGCGAGCCTGTTATTCGGCGCAGCTCTGTTGCTCCCTCCGGTTGTCACTGTGATCCTAAACGCCGGCCAAGCAGTCGCACGGGGGCCCGTCGCCGAATGGTTTCTCGCCGATACACGCCAGCAATTGCCCGGCCTGGCCATGGCATTGATGGCGCTGATGCTGGCGCTTGCCACCAATATCGGGGTTGGGACCATGGTCTCCAGCTTCCGCCTAACCTTTGAAGGCTGGCTCGATCAGCGTTTGGCCTCAGAGCTCTATGTCACCACACGCGATGAGGCCCAATCGGCGGAGGTTCGGGCCTTCCTGGAGGAGCGTGCCGACGCGGTACTTCCGATCTGGAGCGTCGAAACCGATATCGCTGGTCGGTCCGGCGAGCTTTTTGGTGTCGTCGATCATGCCACCTATCGCGATAACTGGCCGCTCATTGTGTCTGAGACAGGGGCCTGGGATGCCGTTATGCGCGGCGAAGGCCTGCTCTTGAATGAGCAGACCTGGCGCAGGCTGGATCTACCGATGGGAAGCTTGATCGATTTTGGAGGAGGTCCAGCCCTTCCGCTGGTGGGCGTCTATACCGACTATGGCAATCCCAATGCCCAGGCGATTATTGGGCTGGATGTCCTGACCAGCCGCTATGGCGACGCGATCGCACGTCTGCGCTACGGCGTGCGAATTGACCCAGCACAGGCCGATGCCCTCGCTAGCGCCCTTCTGAGACGCTTTGATCTTCCAGCCAATGGTGTGATCGATCAGGCTAGCGTGAAACGCTTTTCGCTATCGGTGTTTGAGCGCACCTTCGCGGTCACCGCAGCGTTGAATGTCCTCACGCTGTCCGTTGCAGCCTTCGCGATGTTTGCAAGTCTGACCACGCTCGCCGCGATGCGCCTACCGCAGCTGGCTCCGGTGTGGGCGCTCGGACTGACCCGCACCCAGCTCGCGCGGCTGGAATTGGTCCGAGCGGTCGTCCTGGCGCTCCTGACCTGGCTGGTCGCTCTGCCCACTGGGCTGATGCTCGCCTGGGCCCTACTCAACGTGGTCAATGTCGAGGCCTTTGGCTGGCAACTACCGATGTATCTTTTCCCGGCGGATTGGGTGCGCCTGGCAGCGCTGGCCACGCTGGCCGCCGTGATTGCGGCGGCCCTGCCTGCGCGCGCCCTGGCGACCCGGTCGCCACGGGCTTTCCTGCAAACCTTTGCGCAGGAACGCTAGCGCCATGCGACATGTGCTCACTGCCTTACTCCTCGCGCTTGGCGCTGTCGCGCCCGCCAATGCGCAGGGCTTTGCTGGCCTGGGGGCAACATCGGAGGGTTTTGCCACACCCGTAGAGGGCACGCCCTTCGACTTCCCCTTTGACCACGGCCCGCACCCCGAATACCGGATCGAATGGTGGTATC
>JANQMI010000130.1 GCA_028280165.1 Oceanicaulis sp.
GAGCGGGATTTCCCCGCGGACGGCTGCGACCATCGCCCCGGCGTCGTAGCGATCAATCGCATCGCCTTCATGGTGCGAGGCGTAGCGACCTGGCCAGAACCGGGCATCTTCGATGGCGCTGCGCAAGAAGGCCCAGGCTGCGGTGCGAGCCCCGCCTGCCGTGTTCGCGCCAGAGGTGGACAGATCCACCAGCATGAAACGGCGCGAGGCGAACAGGCTATCGGGCTCACCGGAGCTGTCGGCCAGGGCCCCGCGGCCGGCAATGATCGCCGAACCGGTCGACGGGTGAATCGCAAAGCGGGTGATGCCTTCCGAACGCGCCTCATCAATATGGGTCCCAGCCGGATTAAAGCCGTCGGCCACATCCAGCGCGGCTGTGAAATGGCTGTCATCGGCCGCATTGTCGCGCGTTGAGCCTTCGGCGCTGACTTCGATCAAGCCCAGCTGGGTGTGGGGATGGAACAGGCCCGGTGTGATCCAACCGCCTTCGGCGTCGATGACGGTGGCGGCCGGGTCGATGGCCAGGTTGGGGCCCACATCCACGATGGCGCCATCGCGGATGATCACAGTGCCGGTCTCGATCACGCCCGAAGATGTGTTGGTCACGACCCGGCCATTGGTGATGGCGACGGTTTGAGCCAGGGCCGGGGCGCTGAGCGCCGCAGCGAGGCCCAAGGAAAGAAGAAGCTGTTTCATCTTAATAGTCTCCTTCACCGGGTTGACCCAGCATGAAGTCGCGAATGGTGCGGCGCTCGGCGCTGGCGCGGTCATACATCAGGGCTCCATCGATGAAGACTTCATCGGCGAGCGCGTAGCTGGAAAAGGGATGACCGGACCAGATCACGATATCGGCGCGTTTGCCGGTCTCGATCGAGCCGGTCTCCTCGCCAATGCCCAAGGCTTGCGCCGGGCGGCTGGTCATCCAGGCCATCGCTTCGCCGTCGGTGATCTCCAGACCCATGCGCCGGCCATCGGACAGCGCTTTGGCGACCTCCTGATTAAGGCGCTGAATGCCCAGATCGGAATCCGAGTGGATCATCGCACACGCCCCACCGGCATGGGTGATCGGCAGGTTTTCCGGGATGGAATCGTAAGCCTCCATCTTAAACCCGCCCCAGTCGGCCCAAACCGCCGCGCAGGTGTCGTGCTCGGCCAGAAGATCGGGGATTTTGTAGGCTTCAACGGCATGGTGGAAGGTTGTGACTTGGTAGCCGAACTCGTTGGCCATATCGAGGATGATGGCCATTTCGTCAGCGCGGTAGCAATGCATTTGCACCAGGATGTCGCCGTCGAGCACGCCCATTAGCGTATCCAGCTCAAAGTCGCGGGTTGGCGGTGAGGCGTCTTCACCCGCTTCAGCGGACTCCCAATAGTCCTGCCAACGGCGGCGGTACTCGACGGCGCGTTGCCAGGCTTCGCGATAGCCGGCGACATTGCCCATGCGCGAGCCCGGGGCTCGACCCCGATTGCCGTAGACGCGCTTGGGGTTTTCTCCACAGGCCATTTTCAGCGTGTAGGGCGCATCAGGAAATTTCATGCCCTGCATGGTGCGCGAGGGCACATTGCGCAGCGTGACACCGCGTCCCCCAAACAGGTTGGCAGACCCCGGCAGGACATGCAGCGTGGTCACACCGGCTGCCAGCGCGGTGTCAAAACCAGGATCCTGGGGCCAGACCGAGTGCTCGGCCCAGACTTCAGCGGTCACCGGCGCGGTCACTTCATTGCCGTCGGAGTGCGCGTTCACTGACGGGGAGGGATAGACCCCCAGATGGGAGTGAATATCGATCACGCCGGGGGTCACAAAGCGACCTTCCGCATCGATAATCTCAGCCCCTTCCGGAGCCGAGAGACCCTGGCCCAGTGCCGAAATCCGACCATTTTCCACCAAGATGTCGGTATTGGCGAACTCGCCGCCAATCCCGTCAAACACGGTCGCGCCCCGGATCAACGTGGTGCCGGACGCAGCCGGTGTGTAGGTGGAAGGGAAGGGATTGGTGTTGTAGCGCACGATATCGACATCGCCGCCCTCAGTGTCTGGCCCGTCTGCGTCATCACCGCCGGACGAGCATCCGGTCAGGCCGAGCACGGCGATAGCCGATAACCCAGCGCCGAACGCCTTGAATTTTGAAAACATGGATACTCCCCGAAGTCCCGTACGCGAGAGGCGCGCACATCGCATCGCAGAGTTATCCCTAAGGCCCTAAAAGTGAAGGGGTTATTATATAACGTCAGCGGCCAGTCTGTGGGTCCTTAGACGTCCACATCCTCAACAAAGGCCGCATTCTCTTGAATGAACTGGAAGCGCTTTTCCGGCTTTTTGCCCATCAGCTTGTCCACCAGCTCATCTGCGTCCGCACGGGTTTCTTCGCTCACTGTAACGCGTGCCAGCGAGCGGGTTTCGGGCAGCATGGTGGTGGACTTCAGCTGGCTGGGCGTCATCTCGCCCAGGCCCTTAAAGCGGCCCACATCCACCTTGCCGGACTTAAATTCAGTCTCGATCAACGCGTCTTTCTCCGCGTCGTCGGCGGCGTACAGCGTCTTGCCGCCCTGGGTCAGGCGGTAGAGCGGGGGTTGAGCCATGAAAAGACGGCCAGATTCGATCAGCCCTGGCATGAATTTGTAGAAGAAGGTGGCCAGAAGTGCTGCGATATGGGCCCCGTCTACATCGGCGTCACACATGATGATGACCCGCTCATAGCGCAAATCCTCAATATCGAAATGCTTGCCGGGCTGAACGCCGAGCGCCAGCGTCAAGTCCGAGATTTCCTGGTTTGCCGCGATCTTGTCGGCGGTGGCCGAGGCGACGTTCAGGATCTTGCCGCGAAGCGGCAGGATTGCCTGGGTCGCGCGATTGCGGGCTTGCTTGGCCGAGCCGCCAGCCGAATCGCCCTCAACAAGGAAGATTTCGGTACCGTCGGCCGCGCTTTGCGAACAGTCGGCGAGCTTACCCGGGAGTCGGAGCTTGCGGGTCGCCGACTGGCGTTTGACTTCTTTTTCCCGCTTACGCTTAAGGCGGTCTTCCGCGCGTTCCACCGCCCATTCCACCAGGCGCGCGGCGTCTTTGGCGCGCGCGGCCAGCCAGTGGTCGAACTGGTCGCGAATGGCCTGTTCCACCAGGCGCTGGGCTTCGGTCGTGGACAGCCTGTCCTTGGTCTGACCCTGGAATTCAGGGTCTTTGATGAAGACCGACAGGAGGGAGCCCGCACCGCCCAGCACATCATCGGCGGTGATCTGCCCGGCCTTTTTAACACCCGCGATATCGCCATAGGCGCGCAGGCCTTTGGACAGAGCAGCCCGGAAGCCTTGCTCATGGGTGCCACCCATCGGGGTGGGCACCGTGTTGCAATAGCTGTGGCTGAAGCCGTCATGCTCGCCAAAGCCGTTCTCGGAGAAGGCGGCGGCCCATTCCACCGCGCCCATGCGGCCTTTGCGTTCCACGCGTCCGGAAAAAACCTCGGTGACCAAATTGGCATTGCCCAACAGCTCAGCCAGTCGGTCCGCCAGGCCCCCGGGGAAGCACAGCGTGGTCTCGGATGGAATATCGGTGCCGTCCACGAGCTCCGCCGGGCACTTCCAGCGAATCTCGACGCCGCGGCGCAGGAAGGCTTTCGAGCGGGCCATGTTGAACAGGCGAGCGGCTTTCATTGCGGTCCGGGGGCCAAAGATTTCAGCATCGGGCTTAAATCGCACCGACGTCCCGCGCCGATTTGGCGCGCTGCCGACTTTTTCAATGGGGCCTTGGGGCAGGCCGCGCGCATAGATCTGTCGCCACAAAGTGCGGTCGCGGGCGACTTCCACTTCCAAATGCTCGGACAGGGCATTGACCACAGACACACCCACGCCGTGCAGGCCGCCAGAGGTCTCATAGGCCTTGTCGGAGAATTTGCCGCCAGCGTGAAGCGTGGTCAGGACCACTTCCAATGCCGATTTGTCCGGAAACTTTGGATGAGGATCGACGGGGATGCCGCGCCCGTTATCGGTCACAGTTACATAGCCGTCGAGGTCCAGGCTCACTTCGATCCGGTCGGCGTGGCCGGCCACCGCCTCGTCCATGGAGTTGTCGAGCACTTCGGCGAACAGGTGGTGCAGCGCACGCTCGTCCGTGCCGCCGATATACATGCCGGGGCGTTTGCGGACGGGTTCCAGACCCTCCAAAACCTCGATGGCGTTGGCGTCATACCCGGTGTTGGAGGTTGGCGCAGCTTTAGGTGCCGCAGTTTTGGCCACCGGCTTTGGAGCAGGAGCAGGTGAGGGGCGGGGCTCACGCTTGGGAGCCGGGCCACCGGAGAACAGATCGTCTTGCGAATCGCTAGGCATAACAGGTCAAAGAGTGCACTTGGACCTGCCCGATCGCAAAGCCCAGGTCGCAGCCGCGGGCCCAGTTGTCTACAGAAATGGAATCCAGCCGCGATTCAGGCGGCGCTCGCACCGATCAATCTGACTGTCATAGCGGCGTGCATCGGTCTCAACTTCGCGCGCGGCACGATTCAGCCAGGATTTTCCGCGATACGTCCCCCGATTAAAGCCGCCATGGCCTTCATGATAGGCCAGATAAAGCCGGAAGGGATCGTTCAGCGGAATGCCAGACCGCTCACGGCTCTGATTGGAATACCAACCGATGAAGTCTACAGCGTCACCGAAGTCGTCTCGGTCGGCCCCACGCCGGCCGCTATCACGGCGATACCAGTCCCACGTGCCATCCAGCGCTTGGGCATAGCCATAGGCCGACGATGGCCGCCGTCCGGGAATGAAGCCGAGAAGGCGCGTGCGCGCAGGGCGGGCATGGGCGTTGAAGCTGGATTCGCGTTTCAAGATGGCCAGTTGCGTGCCCGGGGACACGCCCCAGCGTCGCTCGGTGCGCTGCAGGTCGCGCCACCAAGAGCGGTTGTCTTCCAAGATCAAGCACGCGTTATGGACCTGATCGGGCGGGGATGACGCGCATCCGGTTGCGAACAGAGCAGCCCCAACGGCCAGCATGACAGGTAGACGAACCATACCCGTATAATCGCCCCAACGTGGTTAAGCGCTGGTGAATGCGACACGGAGGGGGGCAAGGGGAAGGCGAGGCTGGCGCGCCTGCGTCTAACGCGCCAGCCTCTAAGTCTTCGCCGTCAGTGCATGGGGTCAGGACAGGGAAGACGATGAAATCCTATCCCTGGTTGTATCCCCTGTAAAGGGAATTCGACTCAATTAAAAGGTCAGGCGCACAACAAGGCGAGCCACGTGCCGAACGAAGTCTTCCCGGACGTCGGCATCATAGGCAAAGGTGAAGGTGGTGTATTGCGACCCGGCGCTCAGACCCAGGCCTGCGAGGATCCCGCTGCTGGTGAGCGATTGCGATTGCAAGGTGAAGGGCGAGCCCGTGTCACCAAAGCGCGCGACCGTTTCGCTGGAATCGTCCAACAGCTCTCCGCGATACCCTACCCGAATGGAGGGCGACCACCAGCTGACATCAGTCCCGAACCGGCGCGCGACCATAAGGGTTGCACCTGCGGTCAAAACCGAGCTCTCCCGGTCGTCCACAATCAACGCAAGCGCAGCGAGATCTGGGTCTTCATTCTGCTCTGAATAGCCGCTCTCAAACAAAGACAGCCAGGTCAGGCTCGCCTCAGGCCGTACGACCCAAGCGCCGATCGGGAAGTCGCGCCCGGCTTGCGCCGAGGCGGACAGATGCCAGCCCGACCACTCTGCGGTGTTCACGGTGGAGAAGCTATCAATGATGATGTTGCGTTCGGATTCGAAATAGTCGTAGCCCACACCCAGCGAGGCTGAGATATCCATGCCTCCCAGATCCAAGGCGGCATAGGTGCCAAATTGACCTGACAGGGCGACCATGGGCTCGTCGAACCCATCAATCTCTTCCACTTCGCTCGCGGCCCCAACCAAGTGGAAGCCCGCAGCATAGAAGGGGCCTACAGGGCGGTCGATGCCCATAGCAACGCCGACGCCTTGACCGCGATAGCCTGGGCCAAAGGCAGTGGCATTGCGGTCCGCGAAATAGCCAAATTCTTGAATCCAGATCCCGGCCAGCTCATCTGGCGAGAGCCGGGCATTGCGCAACCGGCTGGACAGCGCACCCGCGGCGGCATCGTTAGACGCCAGAGCGAATTGGATGGCGCTAGAGGCATATTCGGGAAGCAGCTGGTTATATGCCCCAAAGAAATCATCAGCGGTGCGAACCCCGGCAAAGGCATTGCCAAGCGCTTCGATGGAGTTCATCGCTGCGAAGGCCTCGTCATACGCCGCGGCTTCGTTTGCATTCATGCCGAGCTCGTCTGCGGTTTTGCGCGACAGGCTAAGCACCAGCGTGTTCGGATCCCCATCAGCGGCCCGGATGGTCGCGTTGTACAAGAAGGGCGCTTCAGTGGCGTCAAGCAGCGCATCATCGGCAACGGACAGCGTGCCAGCGCTAATCAGCGTGAAATCCTGCACGTTTTCGATCAGGCCGCCCAGGCTGACGGATAAGTCCGCGCCGGTTTCAAAGGTGATGGAGCCTGAGGCATCCAGGAAAGCCCCAGACCGGTTCGCCGTATCGATGCGAATCTCAAGCACGCCGCCATCATTGAAGGTGGCATCGGTAATGCCGACGCTGTTTTCACCGCTTAGAATGATCCGGCCATTGGTGACATCAATGGTCAGGTTGGCGTCTGAGGTGACTTCTGTGGAGGCGTTGATCGAGCCAATCAATTCCGCGCCATTGATGATGAGTTGGTCATTGCCGGCTCCAAAGCTGACATCGCCCACCATCACGCCAGTGCGCAGGTCGAGCACATCATCGCCGTCGCCCAGCAGGATATCGCCCCGAATGGCCGGGGTTCCCACCGGTTCATTATCCTCGTCGAGAAACTCTTCCTGAACGATGGTCAGCCCGCCGTCATGGTTGCGCGCGTCGATCGCGATCAGTCTTGGGTCTGTGGAGTCCACGTCGGTGGGGGCCGCCAGGATTCGCGCGGCGATTTGACCTTGATTGCGGATCAGCGAAACCGAGTCAGTCTCAATCTGGATCGCGGTGGCTTCAGAGCCAGCTGCACCGTCCTGGACCGTGGCAAAAATATTGCCGCCCTCATTGAGGATTTGCTGAATGGCGGACCCTTCATCAAGGACCAGTCCGAAGGCAATCAAAGGCGCACCTTCGGCAGGCCCGAAGCCGTCTTCGGTGTATCCAATAGCAGAGCGGCCCTCAATCGTGCCTGTATTGGCGATGGACTGGGCTTGCGCGCCCGTTCCGACGCGCATGGCGGTGGCTTGGGCGTCAAAGGTGAACCCGCTGATCACGCCTTCATTGAGCAGGCCTTCGCCGCTGAGGATAACGGCGCGGACATCGCCATTGTCATCCAGACCCGCGATCAGGAAACCCGTGACGGCCTTGCCGTCAAAAATACCGTTGGCGCTGACCGCACCGCTATTGACGATGGCGTAATCGTAGGTGTCGGGGTCTTCGTCTTCATCGGTCGCGTCAAAGTCATCCGGCACCGTTACGGTGCCCAGCG
Source organism: Oceanicaulis sp. (assembly GCA_028280165.1). Taxonomy (GTDB): domain Bacteria; phylum Pseudomonadota; class Alphaproteobacteria; order Caulobacterales; family Maricaulaceae; genus Oceanicaulis. Next base: position 7,491 of record JANQMI010000130.1, read on the forward strand.
TAATGGTTTCACCACCACTGCCGATATCCACGGCCGCGCCGTTGCCGCTGAATTGGCGCAGATCGGCGCTGCTGGCGATGAACATGCCATCAACGATGGAGCCTGCGACAATCACCGCTGAGCCTGAATCGATATCGTCGTCGCCGACGTCAAGAAGGGCCATGACCTCCTCAGCGAGGCGGGTGGTTGCCCGATAGCCCGAAACATTGACCTGGCCATCGAAGCGGAGGCCGCCCCCGATATCACCTTCGATCACAACGGCTTCGCCCCGAGGGGTGCCCGACGTTTCGCCACGCGGTGACAGGGTGTCGACCCGGCCAATTTCCACATCCCCCGACACGTCGGCTTCGATCGAGATGCCGCGCGAATCTTCACCGGTGACAACCACGCGGCCATCATTGGTGAAATCGCCATCAATGTCGGTGACGACCCTGACACCAAAGCTGTTCTGGCCTTCCACACTGATCGTCGACGTGCCTTCCACCGTGACATTGCCGGTGATCCCAGCTTGGCCAGTCACAGGATCAAAATCTCCATCCACGGAGCCGATCAGCAGGCCGGTCTTATTGGTGTCTTCGGCGAAGGGGCCATCAGGCTCTTCGTCAGGCGCGTCAGGGACATCGTCATTGTCGGTATCAATCTGATCGGTGTCGGTGTCAGACGCAGTGGGTTCATACGAATCCAGCAGCGAAATAGATCCGCCCTGGGAGATGTCGCCGGTCACACCGGGATCAACCTGAACACCCACCGCGCCGTTCAGAAGGACATTATCGCCATCGGCATTTTGATCGATGATTTCGATGGTGCTGCCAGATGCGGTGGTCAGATTATTATCGGAATTCACGCGCACAGCCGGGCCTGTGACATTGGTCAGGCGCACACGCCCATTCGCCCCAATGACCAGATTGGCCGGTGATCCCTCGTCTGCGGTAGCGGTATCCACCGGTTCGGTGCGCTCATCGTCGACAGTGACCTCTTGGGCCAGGGCCGGTGCACTTAACAGCGCGGTCATCGATACAGCGGCGAACAGGCGGCGGCGCATGGGCAGTCTCCGGTCAGGCATGGTGGATGTCCAAAGCGCGCTTCGGACATAATCCCTCAAGTCAGCGTTCTAAAGGAAGCTTTGACCCCCGTCGACACCTCTAGGGGCTTCGAGCGCAGGCGGGCGCGCATTTCACCACTTTAGAACGCCAGAAGGCCGATCCTGATCGACAGGACCGGCCTTCGTTTCAGCGTTAGCAGAGCTACGCCCTAGACCTTGTAGTAAAGGTCGAACTCCACCGGGTGCGGGTGATGTTCAATGCGCGTGATTTCTTCCATCTTCAGCTCGATGTAGGCGTCGATCTGATCGTCATCCATCACGCCGCCCTTTTTCAGGAAGTCGCGGTCGGCGTCGAGCGCATCGCAGGCCTCACGCAAAGAGTGACACACGGTCGGAATGTCGCTGAGCTCTTCAGCGGGCAGATCGTAGAGATCCTTATCCATGGCGTCGCCCGGATGGATCTGATTTTCAATCCCGTCGAGGCCCGCCATCAATAGCGCGGAGAAGGTGAGATACGGATTGCCGGCCGCATCGGGGAAGCGCGTCTCGATGCGCTTGCCCTTCGCCGAAGGCACGTGCGGAATACGGATCGAGGCCGAGCGGTTGCGGGCCGAATAGGCGAGCAGGACCGGCGCTTCAAACCCAGGCACCAGACGCTTGTAGGAGTTGGTCGATGCATTGGCGAACGCGTTGATCGCACGCGCATGCTTGATGATGCCGCCGATGTAATACAGGCAGGTCTCTGACAGGTCGGCATATTTGTCACCCGCAAAGAGCGGGGTGTCGCCCTTCCAAATCGACTGGTGCACATGCATGCCAGAGCCATTGTCCGCATAGACCGGCTTGGGCATGAAGGTGGCCGATTTGCCGTAGGCATGCGCCACATTGTGCACGATGTATTTATACATCTGCAGGCGGTCCGCCATTGGGGTGAGGGTGGAGAATTTCATCCCCAGCTCGTGTTGCGAGGGGGCGACTTCGTGGTGGTGCTTTTCCGGCTCCAGGCCCAGCTCAGACATCACTGAGAGCATTTCAGAGCGCATGTCCTGCCCCGAATCGATCGGGTTGACCGGGAAATAGCCGCCCTTTGGTCCCGGACGGTGGCCCAGATTGCCGCCTTCCATCTGGGTGCCGGAGTTATACGGGCCTTCTTCTGAGTCCAGGAAATAGCCGGTCTCATTTTGCTCGGTCTTCCAGCGCACATCGTCGAAGACGAAGAACTCGGCTTCGGGACCAAAGAAGGCTTTGTCGCCAATGCCGGAGGCGGCAAGGAATTTCTCAGCCTTTTTGGCGGTTGTGCGCGGGTCACGGTTATAGGCTTCACCCGTGGACGGCTCGAGGATGTCACACATGAGGGCCAGCGTGGTCTGCTGGTAGAAGGGGTCGATCACCGCCGTGTCCGGATCGGGCATCAGGGTCATGTCAGATTCATTGATGGCCTTCCAGCCTGCAATCGAAGAGCCGTCGAACATCGAGCCATCTTCGAAGAAGTCTTCATCCACCATGGACTTGTCGAATGTGACGTGCTGCAGCTTGCCGCGTGGATCGGTGAAGCGCAGATCGACGAACTCAACATCTTCGTCTTCGATCAGCTTGAGGATTTTCTCGGACATGGGTGCCCCCTTTTAGGTTTGGCAGGAGAGATCAGGCGTTAGGATTAAAGGGCTTCGTCACCGGTCTCGCCGGTACGAATGCGGATGGCGGTCTCGACCGGCGAAATGAAGATCTTTCCGTCGCCGATCCGCCCGGTATGCGCGGCTGACTTGATGGCTTCCACGGCCGCGTCGACGCGCGCGTCCGGGATGACCATCTCGATTTTGATCTTCGGAAGGAAGTCGACGACATATTCTGCGCCACGATAGAGCTCGGTATGGCCCTTCTGGCGACCAAAGCCCTTAGCCTCAGTCACGGTCAGGCCCTGCAGACCGATTTCCTGAAGGGCTTCCTTCACATCGTCGAGCTTGAACGGCTTTATGATCGCTTCGATTTTCTTCATCGTCGGCCTCCGTACGTCAACGGCACGCTAGTGACGCGCGGCGGGCCTTCAAGCAGTGCTGTCGGCGGGCGGTGATGAGTCATCCAGCCTGCCCGCTTTTGAGGCACCCTTGCACGGTCTTGAAGCAGGGTGGAAATTGGGGGCTATGACCGAGTCTCACGATGCCATCCTGACGACAGTGCAAATGGGTCAAGCGGATCGCTATGCGATTGCGCAGGGACGGCCTGGCTCGCGGCTCATGGACGCCGCCGGTCAGGGCCTGGTGGACGCCATCACGCGGCGCTATGCGCCACGTCCGACAGCGGTTTTATGTGGTCCGGGCAATAATGGCGGCGATGGCTGGGAAACGGCCGCTCGGCTACAGGCTCTGTGCTGGCCAATTCGGGTTTTTTCGCTGGTCGAACGGCAGGCGCTGAAGGGCGATGCTGCGCAAGCGGCGGCCAAATGGACCGGCATAGTTGAACCGCTTGAGGCGTGTGCGCCGTCAGAATTCGGGCTCATTGTGGATGCCCTTTTTGGTGCCGGATTGACCCGGCCATTGGAGGGGGAGGCGGCCCGCCTTGCCGAACACAGCAAAGGCAACTCGGTCATTGTTTCAGCGGACGTGCCCAGCGGCATCGATGGCGATCGCGCGCAGGCGGAGGGCCCCGCCTTCAAGGCGGACCTCACCGTGACTTTTCACCGGCTCAAGCCCGCTCACTTGCTCCAGCCCGCCCGAGCGCAGTGCGGTGAGATCGTGCTCGTCGACATCGGTATTCCGGACGGGTGGCAGGACGCGGCCTTGGCCTGTGGCCAGGTGAATCATCCCGGGCTTTGGCCATTGGCCCAAACGATGCCAGATGCGGGAGCCCACAAACACAGCCGAGGTCGACTGGCCGTATTGTCTGGGCCAGCTGGAGCCACTGGGGCTGCGCGCCTGTCTGCCAAGGCTGGGCTGATGGCGGGCGCAGGCTTCGTCACGCTTTTGACAACGCCGGGACAGCTCCACGATGTGTCGCTGGCGGAGCCTTCGATCGTCACCCGGCGCTATGATCCGGCTGCTCCCTTTGTGGACGCCTTGAACGAAACGCGCGCGGGTGCGGCTGTCTTAGGGCCGGGGGCAGGTGTGACGCAGCGGCTTGAAAACCAAGTCCTGTCGGCTTTGGGGCAGGGGGTGGCATTGGTGCTCGATGCAGATGCGCTCAGCGTGTTTGAACCCGCACCCGAGGCCTTGTTCACCGCACTGCATCCGGGTGTCGTCCTGACGCCTCATGGGGGTGAATTCGCACGGCTGTTTTCCGACCTCAGTGCTGACCCGGCCCTGAACAAGATGGAGCAAACCCGTCAGGCGGCCAAGCGCGCGGGCTGTACCGTGTTGTTCAAGGGCGCAGACACCGTGATTGCTGAGCCCGGTGGGGCCGTGCGCGTCAATGTTCACGCCAGCCCCATTCTGGCAACCGCGGGGACGGGTGACGTGCTGGCAGGTCTGATTGGCGCGTTGTTATCGCAAGGGCTCACACCCTTCGACGCGGCAAGCGCCGCAGCTTGGATTCACGGCGAGGCAGGACGGCGCTGCGGGCTGGGGTCCACCGTTTTGACGGTCCTGGACAGGCTGCCTGCCGCTTTGGCCCACACCCATACCCTTCACCACCGTGCTGCAGCTCAGCAGCGTGTTTACGTCGCGGGTGGCTAGCCCTGATGACCGGCGCGCCGTATAGCCCCGTCACCCCTCCTGGTTCGCATGCGAGATTGATCGATGTCCGACGCTGAAAAGCTCTCCAAAACCGATGAAGATGCGTTGGCGCTACACAAGGCTGATCCGGCTGGAAAAATTGCCCTGCAGCCCACCAAACCCATGGCCACCCAGCGTGATCTGGCGCTGGCATATTCGCCTGGGGTCGCAGCGCCGGTCCGGGCCATCGCCGACAATCCTGACGCGGTTTATGACTATACCTCCAAGGGTAATACAGTGGCGGTTGTGTCCAATGGAACGGCTATCCTGGGTCTAGGCAATCTGGGGCCGGCAGCGTCTAAACCGGTCATGGAAGGCAAGGCGGTTCTGTTCAAACGCTTTGCCGATATTGATGGGTTTGATGTGGAGGTCGACTACACAGACCCAGACAAATTCATCGATTGTGTTGCGGGCTTCGGCGACAGCTTTGGCGGGATTAATCTGGAAGATATCAAGAGCCCGGAATGCTTCGATATTGAGGCGCGTTTGCGCGAACGCCTGGACATCCCTGTCTTCCATGATGATCAGCACGGCACCGCGATCATCGCCGCAGCGGGCCTTATCAACGCTTGTGAGCTGACCGGCCGATCCTTCGAAAGCTTGAAAGTTGTGCTGGTCGGAGCCGGGGCTGCAGGGCTTTCGGTCCTGGAACTGATCAAGTCGCTGGGTGTGCAGCATGACAATGTCACGATCGTCGACATCCACGGCGTGGTGCATGACGCCCGCGACGATTTACACGACCGCTTGCGCAAGCATGCCCGGCAGACCGATCTGCGCACGCTCGACGAGGCGATGGTCGATGCCGATGTCATGCTCGGCCTGTCGGCCGGCGGGATCGTTAAACCCTCCATGGTCAAGGCCATGGCCGCCGATCCGATCATCTTTGCCATGGCCAATCCGACCCCTGAAATCATGCCGGACGAAATTCAGGCCGTACGTTCGGATGCCATCATAGCCACGGGTCGATCTGATTTCCCAAATCAAGTCAATAATGTGCTGGGTTTTCCTTACATCTTCCGTGGGGCATTGGATGTGCGCGCGCGCACCATCAATGAGGAGATGAAGCTTGCGGCCGCCCGTGCGCTGGCGGACCTGGCGCGTCAGGACGTGCCTGATGAAGTGGGCGCTGCGAATAAGGCCGAAGGGCTGCGCTTTGGCCGCGACTACATCATCCCGTCGCCTTTTGATCCGCGCCTGATCAGCTTCGTGCCGCCTTATGTGGCCCGTGCCGCGGTGGACAGCGGCGTGGCGCGTAAACCGATCGAGGATATGACCCGCTATGGGCAGGGCCTGGCGCGTCGTCTCGATCCAACCGCAGCGCTGCAGCAGAAAGTCACCGGCACCATCAAGGGGCAGGGCAAGCGCATCGTGTTTGCTGAAGGCGAAGAGCCGAGCGTCATCCGCGCCGCCCACGCCTTTCAGAGCCAAGGTCTAGGTGAAGCCATTCTGGTGGCGCGTGAAGACCGGGCCAAGGCCAATATGCGCGAGTTAGGGCTTCCGGAGGACACGCTGCGCATCGTCAATGCGCGCTTGTCCGATGAAAATGCCGATTATGGCGACTGGCTCTATAAGCGCCTGCAAAGACAAGGTTATTTGCGTCGTGATGTGCAGCGTCTGGTCAATCAGGACCGCAATGTCTTTTCCGCCTGCATGCTGAAATTCGGTCATGCCGACGGGATGGTCACCGGGGTCACCCGCCACTTCACCAATACACTGTCGGATATCCGCAAAGTGCTCGACCCGGCCCCCGGACGCCGGGTGATTGGCTTGGCGCTGGCGATGGCCCAGGGCCGGACCTTCCTGATCGCCGATACCAATGTCACAGAGTTTCCGACACCTGAGGAATTGGCTGACATTGCCGAGGGGGCCGCAGGCGCATCGCGCCGCCTCGGCCTAACGCCTCGCGTTGCCTTTCTGTCTTACTCCAGCTTTGGCAACCCGCCCGGTGAACGTACGGAGAAGATGCAAGAGGCTGTGCGAATCCTCGATGGCCGGTCGGTCGAGTTTGAGTATGAAGGCGAAATGGCGGCCGATATCGCGCTGAATCCAAACCATCACGACCGCTATCCCTTCTCGCGTTTGACCGATGCGGCCAATGTGCTGGTCATGCCGGCGGTGCATTCGGCATCAATCTCGACGCGTCTGCTGAAGGCTGTCGGCGGGGGAACGCTGACCGAAGGGCTGCTGATCGGGTTTGAGCACTCCGTACAGATCGCCCGGGTCGGGTCGAGCGTTTCTGACCTGGTCAACCTGGCGGGGCTGGCCAGCTTTGATTTGACGGGGTGCAACGCGTAGCCTTCATCGCATGATGCGGCGTTTCCTCTTCACGATCTGGCTTACCCTGCTGCCCGCCGCGTGTGCGACGCCGCCTGTCGAACCCTTCGATGACACCGATACGCTGGTCTACATCGCCATTCGCGCGGACGATTTAGACGCCTACTGGTCGTGGCTGAGTGACCAACCCGGGGCACCGGTGCAATACGAGGCGATCCGCTTCCAGTTTCAGAGCGCTTGCGGGCCGCGGGGCTTTTCGCGTCCAAGGATTGGTGCAGGTGCGGATCTGAACCGGTCACCCTATGCCGCGCCGATTGCCGGTTGGTCTATCGCGGTGGACCGTGTCTTCCCGAGTGCGCAAACCGCGCCGCGTGCGCTGACTTTCATGGGCGTTTCATTCGCCGGGTATGAGCGCATCGCGCTGACCTCCGCTGATCGAGTTGAGCATCGCTATAGTGCGACCGGGCCGGCGATGGGCTTGGCGCGCATCGAAGCCGGGTCATCCACCTATCTGGGCGGGTATCGACTGCTCTTTGATCGCCAGACCGGTGAGGTCGAACTGCATTTTGATCCGGGTGGACCGGTCCTCACCGGGTTAGAGATCCAGCCTCTAGAGCCCTTGGAGAGCGTGTGCGAGCGCGATCCCCTCGCGCAATAGTGACCGGCTGGAATATCAGTCATACAGATTTGCCCATGGAAGCGCTGGCGCGAACACCCTACCTTGTGTCGCATTGATTAAACGAAAGGGCCGCCATGGCCGCCGGTCGTAACGCTCGCGATCTCACGCAAGGTCCTGTCTTTGGACACCTGCTTCGCCTTGTCATTCCGATGAGCGCGGGCATCGTTGCCATGATGCTGGTGGGCGTTGTGGACGCCTATTGGGTTGGCAAGCTCGGCACCGAACAACAAGCCGCCGTTCAATTTGTCTTCCCCATCTCCATGCTGGTGATGAGTGTCGCCATTGGCCTTGGGGCGGGGGCGGTCAGCGTGGTGGCCCGGGCGGCAGGGCGCGGCGATGGCAGCCGAACGCGGCGGACTGCAACAGACGCCGTCAGCCTGTCCTTCCTGATTGTGGGCGCGGTGAGCGTGTTGGGTGTGCTCTCCATCGATCCGATATTCCGCCTGATGGGCGCAACCGACGCGATGATGCCGTTTGTGCGCGAGTATATGGTGATCTGGTTCGCGGGGATCGTCTTCGTGGTCGGCCCGATGGTCGCCAGCAATATCCTGCGCGCGCTGGGCGATGCGATTCTGCCCAGCATGATCATGATTGTCGGCGCGGTCATTAATATGGTGCTCGACCCGATCCTGATCTTCGGCTGGGGACCCATTCCGCGCATGGAAGTGGAAGGGGCCGCCTACGCCACCTTGATCTCCAATTTCGTGGTTTTCCTGATCGCGATGGCAGTTCTGACCTTCCGGGAAAAGCTGATCGACTGGCAGTGGCCCGGGTTTGAAGAAGTGTTCTGGAATTGGCGCGAGATTGCCAGCATCGGCGCGCCCGCGGCCGGATCCAACATGATTGGGCCGTTGTCCAACACCATCGTGTTCGCCGCTGTCGCCGGCTTTGGCGAAGCCGCTGTTGCCGGCTTTGGGGTTGCCATGCGTGTGGAAGCCTTTGCCCTGATCCCGCTGTTTGCCCTGTCTGGATCCATTGGCCCGATCACCGGCCAGAATGGCGGGGCTGGGAATGTCGAGCGGGTGCGGGAGGCCTTTGCCAAATCCTTTTTATTCTGTGCCGGCTGGGGCTTGGCTATTGCCGCTATTCTCTTCGTTGCGGGCGATTATCTGGCTCCCATCTTTCTTCCAAGCGTCGAAGGTCAGGCTGTCGCCGCGCAATACTGGGACATCGCGCCCTTTGCGGTGGCTGGCTACGGCATCGCCATGGCAGCCAGCGCGGGCTTTAATGGCCTGGGGCGGCCGCTCTACGGGGTTGGCATTAACGCGGCGCGCGGTTTGGTGTTGATTGCGCCTCTGGCCTGGATTGGCGGACTGCTGGGCGGCGTGACGGGCGTGATCTGGGGTATTTTCGCGGCCAATTTGATCATCGGGGTCGCGGCGGTGATTTTTGTGCTGAAATTCGCGCCCATCACCGCGGTCGAAAGCACAAAGCGCCCGCCCAGCGACAAGCCCAAGCCGATTGAAGGCGGGGCGTCGCCAGCCCTGGCCAAGCCTCCCTCAGACCCGGCTAGCGACGAATAAGAATGCCGGCCAGTTCCGGCTTTCCGTTCAGATTGGGGTGAGGGAAGGGCACAAAGCCATCGCTTTGCGGCCACTGCCATCGGTCGTCGGTAAACAGCTTGCGCATCGCCGGCAAAGAACAGCCATAGGGCGGTCCGCCGCGCTCATCTTTCTGCATGAACAGCGCCAGCAGCCTGCCACCGGGCTTGAGAACCTCATAAGCCATGGCTTCATAGGCTTTGCGACGATGCGGATGGATCGCACACAAAAAGGTTTGCTCATGGAGTAGATCGAACGACGTATCGGGCCGCCAGGCGAGGCTGTCGCCTTCGATCACTGTCGCGCTGGAGGTCTCGGCCAATATCTTCCGCTGAAACTGCGCCGCGCTGGGAGCCCTATCACTGGCTGTGACAATCAGGCCCTGCTGGGCCAGGGCGGAAGGCTCCAACCCCCGCCCACATCCGGGCACATAGACGCTGGCATCGGCCACCAGGACGCCCAATTCCCGCCAATGGGCCAGTGCGGGGTGAACAGCTTCGCGTTCCCAAGGCGTGGCGTTGTCCTGAAAGCGCGCCTCCCAGTCGAATCCGGACCGGTCTTCTGAAACAGGTTCTGACATGGATGGCTCTATAGGCCTCCCCGCGACTGCATAGGGTCTTCCTTAAGCAGTATCACCATCTTCACGATCGGTGATCCATTGTGTACACAGAGCGCCCGCTGCGGGTGTGGCGGAATTGGTAGACGCGCTGGATTTAGGTTCCAGTGTCTTATGACGTGGAAGTTCGAGTCTTCTCACCCGCACCATTTTTCTGTCCTCCCTCTCATCCGGTCGGTCGGGCGCGATGATAGCCCCCTCAGCCTTCATCGGCTGCTCGAGACCATCGCTAAGCTCATGGATCGCTGGGTGCTGGTTTTCCTCCCCTGCTTGCGGGGGAGGTGCTCCCGAAGGGAGCGGAGGGGGCTTTGAGCGGTTCAAGGTTGGTCTACCAACCCGCACCATTCTTTTCTGTCCTCCCTCACCTCCGTTCGGTGGGGCGCGACGTTGTCCCCCTCAACAATCGGCGACCGCTCGAGACCGTCGCTAAGCTCTTGGAGCGTTGCTCCTCCATTCGTCATTCCCGCGCAGGCGGGAACCCAGAGCCATGAAACGCTGAGCTCTGCAATCACTGGGTCCCCGCCGGAGTTTATCCTGAACTCGATTCAGGGCGGGAATGACAAGGGGGGCAATCGAAACGACACGAGACAGGCGCGTTTTCTCGCGCAAAGCGTTCCATTTTGCCTTGCCCTTTAGATGTGTCGGTGCCTTAAATCTGAAGTGAGGGACGCCGCTCTGGTGGCGAATGAATGTGAGGGGATTCCACATGATGGGACTGGGCCGCGCTGTGGGCGCTGTTGGGGCTGTGCTTGGCTTGGGCGCAGGAGTTGTTTTTGGCGCGCCCCATGCGCGCGAAGCCGGGCTTCTGCCTGAAAGGGTCATGGAGGCCCAGCCGGGGCCGGCCGTTGAATCCGCCCCGGTGGAGGCCACGGCCTTCTCCGTGCATATGGACCGATATGTGTCGCCGGAGAATCTGGTTGCCCCGATTAATGCGCTTTGCGGCTTTCCGAATGCGTTGATGGCTGAACAATCCTATCTGCACATGGGGACTGACGGCCAAACCCGAAGCTTGAGTGTTTTTGAGGCCTCAGGGGGAGAGGTGTTGAGCTATGAGCGCCGCAGTGCTCCAGCCGGCTCGCTCTACGCCTATGAGGAATTTGGTGAGCTTGTTCTACAAACCGATGGCGAACGGTTTTCAACACGCGTTCATGTGGTGGAGCCAGACGGTGAATATGGCTTTTCCGGACCGTTAGAAGCCAAGCGCTACCATCGTTTGACGTGCGCGGATGCTGCCGGAGCGGCGCAAGCCTTGAACGCGATCTTCGAAGCTAATGGATCGGATACTGACCCCGGCCGTGGCAAAGTCCGCAGCTTTGCGGTCACAAGCATTTGGGAGGTCGGCGATACGCTGGTTGATTTCCTCGACGCCTGCACGCCAACCGAGCTTTATCAAGAGCTTCCCGTCGGTCGACCCATCCTGATCGATGCGCGGTTCCAGCCCGATGGGGCATATGGAAATGTCGAACATGAGATGTCCGGGGAGAGCCTGGAAGGTACGCCAACTCAGCTCCTGAACCTGACGATCGCTGAGATGTTTGAGGGCAATGCAGCCAACATCCTGAATTATGCCGCGCCGGTTGAATGGTCAGACTTGCCAACGTCAACCCACGGGTTTGGGCCCAGCTACCGGTATGGGGCCGTTCATGCGATTGGGTTTTCTATTGAGCCGGACGGCAGCCAGTCTCACAGCCAGGATCTGGGGGGAGTCGATTTCGTTGATATCCCTTGCTCCAATGTCGAAGCGGCGCGTGCCATTTTAGACGCCTTACGGGCTGGAACCTATGTGGCACCGCGGGATATGGAGCGAGGCTGAGATAAAGGCGGGCCATGTTCCGCGCATCATCTTTTCCTGATCCTCAAGCCCGTCCGGGCTTTCGGGCGCGATGTTGGCCCCCTCAGCTGTCATCAAACGCTCGAGACCATCGCTAAGCTCTTGCAGCGTTGCGTGAAAGATGTCTGAGCGATCCCAAATACCCACACCTTCGTCATCCTCGCCCTGAATCGAGTTC
>JANQMI010000153.1 GCA_028280165.1 Oceanicaulis sp.
GACCCGGACGTCATCGTGCTCGGCGGCGGGCTGTCCAACCTGACTGGATTGCCGGCGACCCTTCTCAATAAGCTGCCCGAATGGGTGTTTTCCGACGAGGTGACGACGCGCGTTGTGGTGAACCATCATGGCGACAGCTCAGGGGTCCGCGGGGCCGCCTGGCTTTGGCCTGAAGGCCGCACGCCATGACCGAAGCCTATTGCCGCGCCTGTCTGTCGCCGATTGAGGACCCCGCCAGGCCCTGCCCCCAATGCGGCGTGCGCAGGCCCCTGTCCCATGCGGAGCTGAACGCGCTATCCATCGCTCATATCGATTGTGATGCTTTCTATGCCTCGATCGAAAAGCGCGACAATCCTGAGCTAGAGGACCAGCCGGTCATCATTGGTGGGGGCCATCGCGGCGTCGTCGCGACAGCCTGCTATGTGGCCCGGCTCTATGGCGTGCGCTCAGCGATGCCGATGTTTAAGGCCTTGAAAGCCTGCCCTGATGCGGTCGTCATCAAACCGCGCATGGATGTCTATGCCGCAGAAGGCAAGCGTATTCGCGCCTTGATGCAGGATGTCACGCCGCTTGTAGAGCCCTTGTCCATTGATGAGGCCTTTCTCGATTTGTCCGGCACGGAGCGCCTCCACCAGGCCTCGCCCGCCCTCAGCCTGCTCAGGCTTCAACGCCGCATCCTCAGCGATGTCGGGGTCACGGTATCGGTCGGCCTGAGCTTCAATAAATTCCTGGCCAAAACCGCGTCCGAACTCGACAAGCCTGACGGATTTTCGGTGATCGGCCGGAGCGAAGCGCCCGCCTTTCTCAAATCCTTGAAGGTCTCTGATGTGTTTGGCGTGGGACCTGTTTTTGCCAAGAAGCTCAATGCGGACGGGCTGTACACGCTTGCGGATGTGCTGCGCCGCGATGAGCATCAGGTGATGAAAGCCCATGGCGAAGGGGGGCTGCGCCTGATCCGCATTGCCCGCGGCGATGATGCCCGCGCCGTCACGCCCGACCGGGATCGCAAATCGGTGTCCTCTGAAACCACCTTCAATGAGGATATTTCAGATAAGGCGGTCTTAAAGGACCGGCTATGGGGCCAATGCCTGCGGGTGGCGGATCGGATGAAAAAGACCGGTGTGGCAGGCCGCGTCGTGACCCTGAAACTGAAAACTGATCGGTTTAAGACGGTGACCCGCCGCCGCACGCTCGATACCGCGACCCAGCTGGCCGATACGCTATTTCGCATCAGCGCCGAGCTTCTGGACAAAGAGCCGGACGGCGTGCGCTACCGCCTGATCGGTGCGGGCTATAGCGGGCTGGAAGCCGCCGGCCCCGATGTAGGCGATCTGCTTGATCCAGACGCCTTGAAACGCGCCGCGGCCGAACGCGCCATGGATGCGGCCCGGGCCAGATTTGGCGACGCGGCGGTGATGAAGGGCCGGGCGTTCAAAAAGAAGCGGTGAATCGCAGAGACGATTGTCAAAGCTGGAAAAAGAGGCGACACCCTCCCCGACCCGTTTGCCGCCCCTTATGGAGCTTCCGCCATGTCCGATATCGCCGCCCGCCTTGACGCTCTGGGCATTCGCCTGCCTGAACCGGCCGCGCCGGTCGCGAATTATGTGCCCTTCGTACGATCGGGAGATCTGCTGCATATCTCAGGGCAGATATCTGTGGGCCCGGACGGCTTGGTCACTGGCGTTGTCGGCAAGGACATGACGCTGGAGGAGGCCCAAGCGGCCGCGCGGCTGTGCGCGATCAATCTCATTGCCCAGATGAAGGCCGCGTGTGCCGGTGATTTGTCGAAAGTCCGCCAGGTGGTCAAGCTCGGCGGCTTTGTGAATGCCGATCCTTCCTTCACCGATATTCCAAAGGTGATCAATGGAACATCGGACCTTATCGGCGAGGTCTTCGGCGAAGCCGGTCGCCATGCCCGATCCGCGGTGGGTGTGGCGGTTCTGCCGCTCGGCGCTGCGGTCGAAGTCGATGCTGTGGTCGAACTTCAATAGACCTCGCAACCTCGCGCGCTAAGCCCATATAAGAGATAAGAGACCAGGCCTGACAGGACAGGAAATGGCTGAGCTGCGCGTGCGCATGATTGAGCGGCTAAGCGCCGTGGGCAAAGCCGACTGGGATGCGCTGGCGAACCCGGCGGGCCAGGCCTATGACCCCTTCCTGTCCTGGGACTTTCTAGAGGCTCTGGAAAGCTCTGGCAGCGCCGTGGAAGAGACCGGCTGGGCTCCGCGCCACCTCATTGCAGAGGCTGGCGATGGCACGCCCATCGGTGCCCTGCCGCTCTATGTCAAAAGCCATTCCTATGGCGAATATGTCTTTGACCATGCCTGGGCTGAGGCGCTGGAGCGAGCCGGTGGCCGATACTATCCCAAACTCGTCACCGCTGTGCCGTTCACCCCGGCGACCGGGCGTCGTTTGCTGGCCCAGGACCCGAGCGTCAAAGCGGGGCTGATCAATGCCGCGCGCCAGGCCCGCGACGGATTCCAAGCCTCAAGCTGGCATATTCTCTTTCCGGACGCGGACGAGCTGCAGGCACTCGCCGACGCCCGGCTTCTGAAGCGTTCGGATATTCAATACATCTTTGAAAGCAAGGGTTATCGCGACTATGCCGACTTCCTGGACGCGCTGAGTTCTCGCAAACGCAAAGCGCTTCGCAAAGAGCGCGCCTCGGCCCAAAGCACGGTGAAGATCGAGCCTCTGACAGGCGCGGACATCACTGAAGAACACTGGGACGTGTTCTGGGCCTGTTATCAGGACACCGGCGCACGCAAATGGGGCACGCCCTATCTGACGAGAGAATTCTTCACGCTCTTGCACGAGCGCATGGCGGATAAAATCCTCATGATTATGGCTTCGCGCGACGGCCGCTACGTGGCTGCGGCGCTCAATATGATCGGAAGCGACACCCTGTTTGGCCGGTATTGGGGCGCACTGGAACACCATGACAGCCTGCATTTCGAACTCTGCTATCATCAGGCCATAGAGTATGCGCTGGCCCATGGCCTCACGCGTGTCGAAGCCGGCGCACAGGGAGCCCACAAGCTCGCGCGGGGTTACCGGCCGCAGCTGGTGCATTCCGCTCACGATATCGCCCATAGCGGCCTGCGCGAAGCGATCAATGCCTATCTGGAGCGTGAGCGCCCAGCCGTGGAGCGAGAACGATTGAGCCTTGAAGGCGAGACTCCCTATAAGCGCGGCGATTAGGCGCTTGGGTGGGCGGGCTGCCTCGGCTATCCAGGACGCACACGGCATTCTAGCGGAGCAAAGCATGAGCCTTCACGGGACCTATGACGACCAGAACATCTTCGCAAAAATCATTCGCGGAGACGCCCCGGCAGTGAAACTGCTGGAAACCGAGACCGTCATCGCCTTCATGGATGTCTTCCCGCAGTCCAAGGGCCACTGCCTGATTGTGCCGAAGACCCCGGCCCGCAATCTTTTGGACTTGCCTGCCGAAGCGGCCCAAGCCGCCATCGTCCAGGTCAAGCGCCTGGCCGAGGCCACCGAAAAGGCCCTCAACCCGGATGGCATCACGGTGGTCCAGTTTAACGGCGCACCCGCCGGCCAGTCGGTCTTCCACATCCACTTCCACGTCATCCCACAATGGGAAGGCCAGGCCTTGCCCGGTCACGGCTCGACGAAGATGGCGGATATCGCTGAGCTGGAAGGCCTTGCGGAGCAAATTCGGGCGGCGCTCTAGGCAGCCCTGCGCACCAACACACCCACCAGATTTCGCGATTTAGGCCTCAGCCCACCCGTCGCCTTTGTCCTTCCCACACAAATGCCCTTGAAATCGAACGAACGTTCGTTTTATTTTGAGCTATGGCTCGAGCTGAAAACACCCGAACCCATATTACAGAGGTCGCGCTGCGCTCACTGGCGAACCATGGCTATGGCGGCCTGACCGTGGGCTTTGTCGCCGAAGCCGCGCAGATGTCCAAGAGCGGGGTCTTTGCCCGCTTTGGCGGCCAGGCTGCCTTTCAATGTGCGGTCATTGATGCGGCGGCGGCCAAGTTCAAGAGCCACGTGATTGATCCCGCGCGCGGGTATGAGCAGGCCGTGACACGCCTGGAGCAGGTCGCCAAGTCCTGGACAGCCTGGCTGACCACGCCGGCGCTCGGGCAGCCCTGCCCGGTCTTTCAGGCCACCATGGAAGGCCCAGCCTTGACCGCCGAAGCCCAGGCCCACGCCCTTGCGACCCGCGCGCAGTTTCCGGCCTATATTGCGCGCCTGGCAACGCAGGCGACTGAATCGGGCGAGTTCGCGGACGCAATTGTGCCTGAACGTTTCGCCTTTGAGTTTGACGGCATTGGGCTCTCCACCGGGTTTGCCGCCCTGACCCAAGATGACGATACGGTTCGCCAGCACGCGGCGGCGGCTTATCAGGGCCTGTTTGAAAGATCGCGCCGATGAACCCCTGGCTTATCAATCTGAGCGCTCGCATCGCCCCGGAGCGGTTCAAACGAGCCGCGGGCAAGCAATTTGTGACACCGCGCGCCCGTCAGCAGAGCGATAAGGGGCGCGACTGGCTGAATGGTCTGCAGATTGAGCGGTTTGACGGCCCGCTTGGAGCCCAGCGGGCCTATCTATCGGGCCGAAACCCAGAGGTCTTTTTCCAGCATGGCTGGGAGGCTGACAGCGCGGACTTGTCCACCCATGCCAAAGCGGTGCGCGACGCCGGCTTCGAGGTCGCCTTGATCGACGGCCCCGCGCACGGCGCGAGCGAGGGGCAGACAGCGACCATGCTCGACTTCGCGGCCGGCCTGGGTGCCGCCGCCCGGGCCTTTGGCCAGCCGAAAGCCGTCATTGCCCACTCCATGGGGTTGCCATCCACGGTCTTCGCCATTGTCGAGCATGGACTGGACACCAAGCAGGTGATCAGCCTGGGGGCTCCAGATTCTCTGCCCGCCAATGCCACGGCCCAGGGCGAGGCCATGGGTTTTGCGCCGCACACGATCGAATTGTTACTGGCGGGCGTGGCCCATCGGCTCGGTCGTCCCATCGACCGGTTCAATGTCGCGCTGGACGCACAAAGCCTGCCGCCTGGTGCGCTCATTCTTCACGGAGCCCAGGACAGTATTGTGCCTGTGGATGCGGGTGAGCGCCTTGCGGCGGCCTGGCCTGGAGCTAGGCTGGAGGTGTTTGACGATTTAGGTCACCGAGGGATTCTGCGCGACACAACGGTGACGACCCGCCTGATTGCCGAGCTGTCGGACGCGCGTAAGCGTAAAACCTAGCGCTCGGCGATCTGCCGGCGCAGCGCCTCAAGAGCGGCGTCCATACCACGGTCTTCACCGGTGGTCGGGTTGGCTTCCACGTCTGGAACAAGGATCTGCGGGACAGCCTCTTCGCGCGGCGTGCCATCCACATGGTATAGCGCTTCAAAGGGCAGTTTCACCGTCCAGCCCGTAAAGGGCAGAGGGAAGTCGTCGACAGCACCGCGAAGCTGAGCCATTTGAGTGCCAACAAGGGTCGCGTCAGCCGCAGCATTAAAGCCAATGGCGGTGCCCTCCCCCATGGACCCCGTCCAGCGCCCCACAATCACAACGACGGGCACATCAGACAGATCGGGCTCCAGCGGGCTCACCTCTTCCACCCAGCTTCGCGGCACGCCGATCATGCGCTCCACGTCTGGGCGCGTGTGGCGTTGATAGAAGGTCACCTCGTCGACAAACCGTCCCATCAGGGTGCGCGCATTATCGGTTCCACCGCCGCCAGGCGTATCGCGCAAGTCAAGAACCACACCGGTGACATCTTCAGGAGAAATCTCGGCCATCAACGCGTTGACGGCTGACATCCAGCCTCCCTCTCCCAGCCCATCGTGAACGGTGAGCACGAGGACACCATCATCCAGAATGGCGTGCGTGATCGGCCCGGGCCAAGGCTGGTTTTCCGCATACATCGAGCCCAGCGTCAGCTCGACGCGCTCGCCGTTCGGCGTTTCAAAGCCCAAAAGGCGGTCCTTATCGCGCTGGGGCCCCACACTGACCATGCGGGCCGCAAAGCTGCGCTCTTCAGGGCCCACAAAGGGACCGCCGCAAAGCCGGTCAATCTGCGTGTCCACGCTGTCGCCATTGATCGTGGTTAAACGCCAGCCCGGACGCACACCCGCGCGCTGAGCGGGCGTGTCCGCCCGGACTTCGGCGACAACATAGTGACCCTCAACTTGATCAATCCAGAGGTCAGAAAAACTCGGGGCCAGGCCTGGAGAGGTCGAATTGGACAGCCCCATAAAGGCGTGGTGATCCTTCAGCGCCATGAGCGCGCATTCCCCAAAGGTGAGCAGATCCTGCGCCGAGCTTATGGCCTGGACATCCACCCCCCGTGCATTTCGGGCCGGGTTTTGCCCCTCAAACCGGTCCAGATAGGCGTAGCGGCTATCGATCAGGTCGAGCAACCATTCAGCATCACTGCGCAGTCCTGCGATCTGCTCTTCGGTCAGCGCTTCCTGAGCCAGTGACGTTGCTGGCGCGAAAACGAAAAGCGCAGCCAACAGGCCGCGCTTGACGATTGAACCGGGATCAAATGCGCTCATGGATGCGCCCTACTCCACTGTTTCTGTCTGCTTCTTTTTTCCACCGCCCTTTTTCGGCGTGTTCAGCCGATCGGCCGGGATGATTTCGAAGTCGAGGCGGTCTTTGTCGGCCGCATCAACATCAACCTTCACCACGCCGCCCTTCTTCAGCAGGCCAAACAGGATTTCATCGGCCAATGGCTTCTTGATGTGTTCCTGGATGACGCGGGCCAGCGGGCGAGCACCGAATTTCTCATCATAGCCGCGTTCGGCCACCCAGGCCGTCGCGTCTTCGGTCAGTTCGAAAGTTACGCCGCGATCGGACAGCTGGGCTTCCAGCTGCAGCACGAATTTCTGAACCACCAGGCCGATCACCTCTTGCGGAAGAGCCGAGAACGGAATGATCGCATCCAGGCGGTTACGGAATTCAGGCGTGAATAGACGCTCGATGGCAGCCTTGTCCTCACCTTCACGCTTTCCACGACCAAAGCCGATGGCTTCCTTCGCCGCGTCCGCAGCCCCAGCATTGGACGTCATGATCAGGATGACATTGCGGCAATCGATTTTCTTGCCGTTGGAGTCGGTGATCTGACCGTTGTCCATGATCTGCAAGAGGATGTTGAAGATATCCGGGTGGGCCTTTTCGATCTCATCAAGCAGCAGGACCGCGTGCGGATGCTGATCGATGGCATCGGTCAAAAGCCCGCCCTGGTCGAACCCGACATAGCCGGGAGGCGCGCCCAGAAGCCGGCTCACCGAGTGGCGCTCCATATATTCGCTCATGTCGAAGCGGTGCAGTTCCACACCCAATGTCGACGCGAGCGCGCGCGCCACTTCGGTCTTACCCACCCCGGTCGGGCCAGAGAACAGGTAGGAGCCGATCGGCTTGGTGGGTTCACGCAGGCCCGCCCGCGCCAATTTGATGGCGCTAGACAGCTTGGTGATCGCTTCGTCCTGACCGAAGACCACACGCTTCAGAGACGCTTCCAGGTCCTTCAGCACCGCTTCGTCGGACTTTGAGACCGACTTCGGCGGAATGCGAGCAATCTTGGCGACGACCGCCTCGATTTCCTTCACGCCAATGGTCTTCTTGCGCTTGGATTGCGGCACGATGCGCATGGACGCCCCGGCCTCATCAATCACGTCGATGGCCTTATCGGGCAGCTTGCGGTCGCCCATATAGCGATCAGACAGCTCCACAGCACTCTTCAGCGCTTCGCTGGTGAAGCGGATATCGTGGAAATCCTCGAAATACGGCTTCAGGCCCTGCAGGATTTTGATGGAATCCGGCACCGAGGGCTCAACCACGTCGATCTTCTGGAAGCGGCGAGCCAGCGCGCGATCCTTTTCAAAGTGCTGGCGGTATTCCTTATAGGTGGTCGATCCCATGCAGCGCAGCCCCCCGCCCTGAAGCGCCGGCTTCAAGAGGTTGGACGCATCCATCGCGCCGCCCGATGTCGCACCCGCACCAATGACGGTGTGGATCTCATCGATGAAGAGGATGCCATAGGGACGCGCTTCGAGCGCCTTGACCACCTGCTTGACCCGCTCTTCAAAGTCACCGCGATAGCGGGTCCCGGCGAGCAGGGCCCCCATGTCGAGCGAATAGATCACCGCGTCGGAGAGCACGTCCGGCACATCGCCTTCAACAATCTTGCGGGCCAGGCCTTCAGCGATGGCGGTTTTGCCCACGCCGGGGTCGCCCACCAGCAGCGGGTTGTTTTTCCGACGGCGGCAGAGAATCTGTACGCAGCGCTCCACCTCGTGGGCGCGGCCGATCAGCGGATCAACGTCGCCTTCAGTCGCTTTCGCGTTGAGGTCGACACAGTAGGCGGCGAGCGCATCGTCCTTGTCGGACGTCTCTTCGGATGTCGTTTCGGTCTCTTCATCCTCGTCATCGGCCCCGCGTGCCGGACGCGCTTCGCTGGCCCCCGGTTGTTTGGCGATGCCATGGGAGATGAAGTTGACTGCGTCGTAACGGGTCATGTCGCGCTCAGCCAGGAAGTAGGCCGCATGGCTTTCGCGCTCAGCAAACAGCGCAACCAGCACATTGGCCCCGGACACTTCATCCCGCCCGGAGTTTTGAACGTGGATGACAGCGCGCTGGATGACGCGCTGGAAGCCGGCGGTGGGCTTGGCTTCTTCGCCGGAATCAACCACGAGGCTTTCCAGCTCTTCATCGACATATTCCGCCAGCGTGTCTCGAAGCTCGTCGACATCCACATCGCAAGCGCGCATCACCGCTGCAGCATCCTCATCATCGCAAAGCGCGAGGAGCAGATGTTCCAGCGTGGCGTATTCATGCTTGCGATCGTTCGCTGTGGTCAGCGCACGGCCGAGGCTTTGTTCGAGGGCGGGTGAGAAAGATGGCAAGGGCCTAATCCTTTTCCATGGTGCACTGCAAAGGGTGCTGTGATCTGCGTGCGGCGTCCATCACCTGGGTGACCTTGGTCTCAGCCACCTCGTAGGTAAAAACGCCGCATACCCCCACTCCATGTTGGTGCACATGAAGCATGATGCGAGTCGCATCGTCCTGGCTCTTATGAAAAATCTGCATCAAAACTGAGACGACAAACTCCATGGGAGTGTAATCGTCGTTCAAAAGCAGAACCTTATACATGGACGGGCGCTTGGTCTTGGCGCGTGGCTTAACAACGACCCCGCTTTCGCGTTCGCTGTCATCGCCGGGTTTGCGCGGTTCGCTCATCGTCCTTTTAAGGCTCATGTCAGCCAGTACCGAAACGGGCACCACTTAGATTAGATATGCATCAAAGCGCCGGTGGAAACCCCTGATCGCCAGTTGCTCACAGCACAGTGACAGATTCGCCGCGGATCGCGGTGCGGCGCGCAAAAAAAAGCCCGGCGCGTAAACGTGCCGGGCCAGTCAGGGAGGATCCGGAGCAGCGCGCAATGCGTCCTGGGACGGGTGCGCGCTGCAATTCGGTGTTCAGCGCTTAGCGCTGGGACTGCATGGCCTCAACGGCAGCAACCATGCGGTCATTAATCGGCTTGAAGCTGTCCTTCATCATCGTCGAGACGAGGTCGGAATGCTTGTTCACTTCCGACAAATAGGCGTCGAGAGACGATTTGGTATAGTCGGCCTGAATTTCGATCAGTTCCTGGACCGATTTCGCACCGGCCATGGTCTTGGCGGCCGCGACGCTGTCTTCCATGGACTTCTTCGCGAAGGCCACGGTGGACGCATTCAGTTCTTCAAAGGACTTCGAAGCCGTCGTGGCCGAAGAGATCACGGCGTCGACCGTGTCCTTCTGGAAGGCGCTGAAGTCGTTGATGGCGGACAGAGACTTTTCGAAACCTTCTTTGAGGGCTTCGTTGGACGCGGTGGTCATGGTCTCAAAGGTTTCTTGAGCAGCATCTTTCTTGGCAGCAGCCATGGGAGAATCTCCTGTGATTTTGCGCGGTGCAGAGGGTTTGCGCGTGGCCGGCTTGGGCGACGCCTTTGCCGGAGCTGGCACGGCGGCCAGCGGTGAGGGTTTCGTCGCCTTCGGCGCTTCTGCTGGCTTGACCTCAACCACTTTCGGGGCCGGTGCCTTTGCTGCGGTCTTCGCAGGTTTGGCAGCGGGAGCCTTCGCGGCGGGCTTGGCAGCAGGCGCTTTCGCCTTCACCGACGCAGGCTTAGCCTTCGCAGGTGCAGCTTTGGGCGCAGGTTTTGCCGCGGCAGATTTCTTCGCGGGAGTGCTATCTTTTGCCATGACAAGACCTTTCCTTGTTCGACCACTCTTCGCAGTCGCAGCAAATATGCCGATTCACCGTGTGGATTTCAAGTGGTTTTTTGTGCAGCGCACAAAAATCTAGGTTCGACCTTCGGTTAACGCGGCTGAAACTTCGATATCTCAAGCTCCTGCGCCATGATCAGGTGGCTTTTTCTTCTTGCGGTGCTGGGGCTGTCCACGGCCGCCGCCAGCGCCAATGACCGCTACGCCGTCTTCGTAGCCGATATGGGCACTGGCGAAGTCCTGCATGCACGCTCGGCCGATGCGCCGCGCCATCCGGCCTCCCTGACCAAGATGATGACTCTGTATCGGCTGTTTGAAGCGCTCGAGGCCGGTGAGGTTCAGCTCGACACAGAGTTGCGCGTCTCGGCCGAGGCCGCCTCCCGGCCCGCCTCCCATCTCGGTCTGCAAGAAGGCGAAAAAATCCGCGTCGAAGACGCCATCCGCGCGCTGATTATTCAAAGCGCCAATGATGTCGCCGTCGTGGTGGCGGAGCATTTCGCGGAGACCGAAGCCCGCTTTGCCGCTGAGATCACCGAGCGGGCGGCAGAATTGGGGCTTACGGGCACGACCTTCCGCAACGCCTCTGGTTTATTTCACCGCGATCAGCGGACCACGGCGCGCGACATGGCGCGTCTGGCTTTTGCGCTGCAGCGCGACTTCCCGCAATTCTCCAGCTATTTCGCTGAGACACGGTTCACCTGGCGCGGCACGACCCATCGCACGCACCACACCTTGGTTGGCGCGATGGACGGCGTGAATGGTTTGAAGACGGGATATATCCGCGCGTCCGGCTTCAATGTGGCGGTGACCGTCAACCGAGACGGGCGCGAGCTGGTTGCCATCGTGATGGGAG
Source organism: Oceanicaulis sp. (assembly GCA_028280165.1). GTDB lineage: Bacteria > Pseudomonadota > Alphaproteobacteria > Caulobacterales > Maricaulaceae > Oceanicaulis. Next base: position 11,102 of record JANQMI010000153.1, read on the forward strand.
GAGCTCGCCCCGCCGTACGCGATGCTCATGCGCGCGAACTGATCGAAGCGGCCTATGCCATGCTCAACGCCCGCGACCAGGGCCGGTTGCTGGCCAGTCTCAACTCGCCTCGGCTCAATCCGATCCGGGAACAGGCATTGCTCACCGCAGAACTCACCCCGGACCTCGCCGACGCGCTGCGCCCCATTGCCGTGGGCTCGGCCGCCGAAGCCCCACCGGTGCAGGTGGTCTTTGATGACACCCCCCAAGCGCCCCTGCCCTTGCCGGGTGACTGGGCGATCCAGGTTGGGGCCTATACCAGCGAGGCGGCCGCTCTGGCGCGCCTGGAGACCGTGGCCATGCTGAATGTAGATGCCCGCCTGTCCAATGCTGACCATGTCGCCCAGCCGGTTCAGGCTGGCGAGCGCAATCTATGGCGTGCCCGCTTCGCAGGGCTCGCCGCCGATGATGCGCGCGAAGCCTGTCAGCGGCTGGAGGCCCGCTCTGAGCCCTGCTTCACGGTGGCCCCGACCCAGGGTTAGTCCTGAGCCGCTAGTCCCCGAGCAAAACGTCTCGAGCTTCCTGAACTTTGGCCGCCAGCGCGTCATTGCCGCCCGCGTCCGGATGAACCTTTTTCATCAGCTCACGATAGGCGGCCCGGATCTCTTCTTCGGACGCGGACTCTTTGATACCCAGTGTCGCGGCGGCTTCTTTGCGTGTCATAGTGCCCCTGCGCGCCACGGGGGTGTCCTCTCGATCCTGGCCCACACGGGCGCGACGCCCGCCGCCCAGCGCGACAACCAGAAGCCCCGCCGCAGCCGTGATCAGCGGGACACCGGCAACCGCCAAGCCCCGCAGCGTTAGAATAATCCCAACGATCACGCCCAAAAGGCCCAGCACAACGCGCAGACTTTGGGCCGCCTGCTCCGTTTTCATCTGGGCAAACAGATAAGCGATGCCAATCAGTCCCGCGAGGGTCACGAATACGCCAAATAAAAGGGTCATGGCACCAAGGTTAGAACGGGATCGGCGCTCCGGCGAGGCCGGGCAGCTTCAAAACGATCAGCAATTCACGCAATTCCTGGCGCGCCGCAACATGGCTCATGGTGAATGGCATTTTCGAGCCCGCCTCGGTCAGGTCGATCAAAGTCAGACCCGCTGGAAATAGCTCGCGATAAATCACACGTTCGGAAAAGCCGGGGGCCAGGCGAAATCCGATCCGTTCTGACAGCGCCTTAAGGCCCTGCCCCACCCGGCGCTTGTTGCGGGCGTCGAGCATCGACACGCGATTGCGCATCACCACCCAGTCGATGGTGCGTTTGTCGGCGGCCGCTTTTTGCTTGCGGCACTCCCAAACCATCTCCGCATAAACGCTCGGCTTTCCAACCTGAAATGTCTCTGGATCAACCTCGGCCAGCAGCGCGAAGTCGACAAAGCTGTCATTGATCGGGGTGACCAGGGTGTCCGCGCTGGCATGGGCCAAACGCGCATAATGCGTATTGCTGCCCGGTGCATCCACCACGATGAAATCGCACTGGGATTTCAGCTCATTCAAGGCCGTGTCCCACGCCGCTTTTTCTTCCGCCTCAACCTCATCCAAGGTACGCGCCTGCGACACCGGTAGGGATCGCTGGCCCGGCATGGGCAGTGAAACGCCGCGCGCGCTCGACCATGTGTGACGATTGGAGAGATAGCGCGTTAGACTCGCCTGGCGCAGATCAAGATCAACCACACCCACCTGTTTGCCTATCCGCATCAAGGCGACAGCCAGATGGATCGCGACCGTGGATTTTCCCGCCCCGCCCTTTTCATTGCCGATGACAATCACATGCGCCGCCCCACCTTCACCGGCATGTCCGGCAGGCGCGTTGGATCCAGCGCTAAGAGTCTGAGACATCGAGCGTCCTTTAGACGGCTGTGCAGCGTGCTATGTAGGCATATTTCAGCCGTGAGAGAAGTTAAAGGACTTCAATCTGATCAGGGTTGAAGCTGTGTACCAGAGAAGTCGGTCGGCGAACACCAATGGCCCGCGGCCTCAAGTTCAGCGCACAGGCTGCGGGCCTGATCAGCGCTGTCCAGCGGTCCCGCCTTCAGGCGCAGAAAAACCCCGCGCTCTGCAAGATCCACTTCGCTCACACGCGCTTCAAGCGTACCGAGCGCCGCAGGCGCATGACCTTGAAGCTCCGCCCACCCCGAAAGCAAGTTGGCGTATTCGCGGTAGGACGCCAGATGCACGGCGCTCATCAGGCTGGTGGCCCCAGACAGGTCTGGAGCTTCAGCGAGCCTAGAGGCTTGAAGCGCGGTCCGCTCTGGCGCGGCAGAGCCCGCAACACCGACGGCTTCGGTGGTCAACGCCCTCTGCAACGCGGCCAACTCGTCTTGAGCCCCGCGAATTCGCTCCGGCGACGTCTGGGCCGTTTGGGTCAGCAAGTCGGCCATGCGCGCGGCTTGAAGGGCCTCAATCGAGCTCATCTGCGATGTCTCGGAGGTGGCGCAGGCCGACAGGGCTCCAAACGCAAGAAGGGCTGTGGCAATCCGGATCATGGGCTCTGAGATACACCGAGTCGCTTGCGAGCGAACCGGTCTTGGCGCTAGCGTCCGCGCGTCGATCCTGCGGAGCTTGCGACCATGACCCCCCCGACGCTGCCAATGAAAGCTGTCTCCACCCTTTCCGATCTGCGTGCACAAGTGTCGGAGTGGAAGGCCGAAGGGCTGCGTGTCGGCTTTGTACCCACCATGGGCGCGCTCCATGAAGGCCATCTCGCCCTGGTCCGCCAGGCGCTGCGGGCCTCTGACCGGGTGGTTGTCAGCATCTTCGTCAACCCGGCCCAGTTTGCCGAAGGCGAAGACTTTGACAGCTATCCGCGCACTCTGGAAGACGATGCGGCAAAGCTGGTCCGGACCGGCGCGCAGCTGATCTATACGCCCACCGGCCGCGTCATGTATCCAAATGGATTCGCCACTGAAGTGCATATGGGCGGGCCCGCAAAAGGCCTGGAAAGCGAAGCGCGCCCGCACTTCTTCCACGGCGTGGCACTGGTGGTCTCCAAGCTGTTCAACCAGATCCGTCCAGACATCGCCGTGTTTGGTGAAAAGGACTACCAGCAGCTGATGGTGATCCGGCGTATGACGATGGATCTGGATTTGAATGTTGAGATTTTAGCCGGCGAAACCGTGCGCGAAGCCGACGGCCTCGCGCTATCCTCCCGCAATGCCTATTTGAGCCCGGACGACCGCCGCCGCGCCGGACACCTCAACGTCATCCTGTCTGAATTTGCCGAGCAGCTGCGCGCTGGAATGCGGGCGTATGAGGCCGAAGCGGCCGCCGTCAGCAAAGCCCGCCATGCCTTTGACAGCGTTGACTATGTCACCGTCCGCCATGCCGAGACGCTGGAGCCTTTACCCGATGGACCGGTCAGCCACCCTGCCCGCGTTCTCGCTGCGGTAAAGGCTGGCACGACCCGATTGATCGACAATATGGCGGTTTAACGCGCGACTACCACGCGCCCAGATCAATCAGCTTACGCCGCAGCTCCGCAGGCAGGTCCTCGCCCCCCGTCTGTTGAGTCAGATCGGCAGGCGCGTGCTCCGCTTTGAGATAGCGCCAGCCCTGGAAGGGCCGCTTCGGCGATGGCGCGGTCGGGATGATGTCCGGGTCGAGCCAGATATTGCAGCGTTTGATGCCCTCTGAGTCCACGAAGTCTTCCAACTCCACAATGCGCTGGCGCGCCTGGATCACACGTTTGATCACCCAGTAAAGCGATCCCCCATCAAGGATTTCCTTGCCCCGCTTCGGCGTCATACGCGTGGTGTGACACATAAGCTGGCCATTTGGCGCGCTGGTATCGCGCCAACGTTCCAGATCCTCAAGCGCATCAGCGCCAACGCAGAGCTTTACAAGGTGGAGCGGCATGGGATCGGAAGTAGGCCGACTCCAGACCAGTCTCAACCATCTGAGCTGTCGGCCTGTGGATAGCGCACATCTTCAAAGTCGAACTGCATGCTTTGAGAGAAGGGCTGAAACAGCGATGAACCGGCCATCCTCATGCTAAATCCGGCCGTGCGCGGCCCGCCCAGGACCGCCTCATGGACAAAGCGCTGTTCCAGCTCAAAGGCATTGATGCGCGCAGCCATATGCGGCTTAAAACTGCCGTCCAAAACGAAACGCACTGCGACGAGCTCATTGCGGCTGGCATCCACCACAGCTTCGCCACGCAGGTTTTCAATCATCTCATCCGGTGCCCCTTCTTGACCGGGCACGGTCTGAGGCGAGAATTCATAGATCAGCCGACCCTCATCTTCTCCGATGAGGTCAGCGGTATCGCCAATCGCTTCGCGGAGCGCCGCAGGGTCGTAACTGCCAAAGGCCAAACTTGCAGATCTGCCCTCGTCTTCGTCTTGGCTTTGCTCTTCCGGGGCCCCGTCATCGCGCGATCCGGCCTCGTCATCATCGCGATTAAAGCCTGCCCACATCTCCGCCTGAGCTTCGCTTAACATCTCTTCTGAGGCCGGCTCGATCAGGCGGTAGGACACCGCTTCGTCTTCAAAGCTGACCGCGACGCGAATGCTCTCAGCGCCCAGCCCCATGCGCATAACCAGCGCTTCAGGAGCCACTGGCTCTGGCTCAACGGCCAGGGCGCGCTCCAGCGGCGCGGGTAGCTGGGCCAGCGCCGGGGCGGTCAGAATGAAGGTGGAGGCAGTTGCAAGAGCTCGAAACAACACGGGGCAGATCTCCTAAGGGTCGATAATGACCCTAAGAGACCTGCCCCGGCCTGCCCAACCCCAATGTGTAGCAAGCGACGCTAGACCGCAGCGCGGTCGCGATATCCATCCTGACTGGCCACATCCACGTCGAACGTCGTTTCACTTTTCGGCATCGGCTTGGCTCCAACACCCGAAATCGTCGTCCAGCCTTTCCAAACCTTGGACATAGCCAGCTTGGTATAGGCTTCAAAACCCGTGGTCTTAGTGCTTTTGGGCGTAAAGCCCATGCGCCGCATCGCACCGTTGGCATGGTGCACCGCATTCTTCATCAGCGATTCCTTGGTCACCATTTCACAGGTGATGGAAACATTCAGACCGTCGAGATTCTCCACGCGGTGCGGAGCATGCAGCGGCCAGGACACGAAATCGCCGGGCTCCAGATCGATCTGAGCCGCATCAACATCCCAGGAGGACTCATACGGTACGTCCTCAGTCTGGTCCTTGTGCAGAATGTCTTCCAACGCGACATCTTCCAGCCATGGCGCACGGGGCGGATAGATGCGGAAGCGCTTCTTGCCGCGCACATGCAGCAGGAAGGTCTCCGACACATCAGCGTGGTAGAAGACCTGCGCGCGCGGAGAGGAAATCAGAATGCCGCCATAGGCGCGCATTGGATTGAACCCCGGATTGAGATGCTTCAACTGCGCCATCAGGCTGGCAAAAAGCGGCTTGAACACCGGATCAACATTCATCGCATCGCGCAAATTGATCCAAAGCTTGCCTTCGCGGACCGCTTCTAAGAGCTGCTGGCCATCCAGCTTGCCCGGATCCCCGGCGCGCCAGCTCTCACGGTCAGCCGGATCCTCGCCCATTGTGCAGAAATCGCACAGCTCACGCGGGTGGCGGTTTAGCAGGGATGCCAGGGACAGGTCGGAAAACTCCGGAGCCCTGTTCAAACGGTGACGCGCCTGAATGACGCCGCGGCGAAACTCCGCCGACTTCTCAGAATTCCAATCTACCAATACCGGTTCGGTCATGAGGGGTCTCCGTCGCGATTTGGGACGCACCATGCGTCTTTGACCGCTAGGGAGCAGGAATTATGCCGGTTGAGTCAGGCCGCCTGGTCTTTGCGCTTACCCAAGTGCAAATGGGGCGCGAAGCTGTCTGCGTGGGAGGTTAGCCCGATCTCATTACCGCTCAGCCAGACGCGGGTGGCGGACACCGCACTGCCATCGGGCAGAATGACGGCCATATCGCGATCGGCCCCGTCCAACGCATCATGATCTGACGCCGTCTTCAGACGGATCCGGACCCCGCTGTCGCAAATGTCCTGAAGCTGGCCTTCATAGCGCGTGGTCCCAGCCTGGATCTGTACAGGGGCGTCCGCGTCCAGCCGCGTTGCGGTCCGCCGGTCGCTGGCATCCTCAGCAACGCTGGTCAGGAAGCCTTGGACGGTTTCATTGAGATCCGCCGTCACCGCAGTCAGGCGATCGGCCACCGCCTGCACCCGCCCGGCTTCGTCATCAGCCGTCGCAACCGAATTGGTCAGGCTCTCCAGCGCATTGGCGGCTTCACTCGCCCCGCCCGAGGCTTGGCCAATGGATGACGCGATGGCCCGTGTGGACCTTTCCTGGCCTGAAACACTGTCGGACAGCGACCGCGTCAGGCCGGCTACTTCATCCACCGCAAGGCGGATTTCTTCCATGGCCTCAGCGGTGGCGCGGGTCGAGGATTGGACCGCGCCAATACTGGCCACGATGTCCTCCGTCGCCTTCGCGGTCTGCTCCGCCAGGCCTTTGACTTCGCTGGCCACCACCGCAAAGCCTTTGCCGGCATCACCGGCCCGGGCGGCCTCAATCGTCGCATTCAGGGCCAGCAGATTGGTCTGCTCTGCGATCTCACGGATCAGTGCGACCACCGATTCAATCCGGCTGGCATCGGTCACCAGAGAGTTCACCTTAAGACCCACCTTGTCCGCAATGCCGGCCACGCGATCCGCACGCGTCTGAGTCTCAGCCGCCTGAGCGGCAATCTCATCAATGGAGCCCGCCAGGTCGCTGGCCTGGGTCTCAATGGCCTGGACCGCGTCATCGGCGGACCGTGAGGCCTCCGAAGCCGTGATGGCGGTCTCGGCCGCATCGGAGGAGCTTTCCTTTAAGCGGGTCGAGCTCACGGTCATCGCCTGGCTTTCATTGTCCAGGCGCGATTGGATGGCTTGCGCGCCATCGCTGAACTCTGTGACCAGTTTCTGAATCTGATCCTGGCGCTCCCATTCTCGCTTGCGATCGACGGCGGCGCGCGCCTCCAAATGTGCACGGGCGTCGGCATTGCGGCGGGACACCTCCAGGGCTCCGGCCATGTCTCCGACCTCATCTCGGCCTGCGAGGTCGCTGAGATCCACATCGGTATCGCCCTCGGCCAGGGCCTGCATTACACCCGTCGCCGTGCGCACCCTCTGCGCTACCGAAACCAGAAGGTAGCGCACCGAAAATGTCGTCGCCATCAGCGCTAAAACGCAAAGCAGAATAATCCCCGCCAGATTGATCATGGCGTCACGACGCATGGCGGCCGCAGCTTCGATATTGGCCAGCCCTGCGGAAATCACCACCTGAACTGCGGTGTCCAGCGCATCGCTGGAGCGCTCGAAGTAAGTGGTGAAATCGATGGGGTAATCACCGTCATCCGCTGCAGAATACAGCGTCTCACGAAGCTCGGCATAGCGCCCGAAATACGCCTCTCCCATGGTCCGCACATGGGCCTCAACCGTCGGATCAATCTCAGCATTATCCATCAAAGCCTGGGTCAGCTCCCAGGACTGAAGGGCCCGGCCATGGGATTGCAACATCACCATGCGGTTGGCCGATTCCACCGGTTCACCCAGCGCCGTTGCGATCGCAAAATAAGTCCGCTCGCGTCCGCCAAACTCACGGGTGATCCAGGCGCGCTGCATGATTAAGTCATGGGCATTCACAAGTCCCGGCAGCCGATTCGCCGACGGTCGGATGAGGTTCCCCGCCCGGTTCAACGCCGAGATAGCAGCCTTTAAGTCAATAATTTCCTGACCTTGGGTGACGCGTTGATCTTGCGCCACGGCCAGATCAGGGCTGACCGCGAGGCGGATTTCGTCAATCTGGGCCTGAAGCCGCGCCACTTCGGCGCTGAACGCCGCCTCATTCTCAATCTCAACGGCCGCGAGGTGGTCCTGGAGCGCCTGGAAATGCTGGTTCGACGTCTCACGTTGCTCATCCAGAAGCGCCTGAAACTCTTCAGGGAACGGGCCGGGAAGCGCCAATCCAACCTGCGACAGAGAGCGTTCAAACGACAGCTCAATCGTGGCCTTGTTCAGGTGCGAGAGTGCCGTAATGGCGTGGCTCGCATTGGTGCTGAAGGACAAGCGCCGCCACTCTGACACAATCGCGAACGCCGACGCGAGAATAACCAACGCGGCGATGACACCGCTGAACAATACGCCAAACCGACGAATCGTCATTGAGAGCACTCCACATACACATTGGCGGAGACCCTCAATGAAGACGGTTAATTTTTGTTTGCACGCACCAGGCGAAATCCCTTGAAAAACAAAGGTTACTCTGCGTCGGCTAAGGTAACCAGCACATCGCCATCGCCCACTTGAGCGCCTTGAGACACGAACACGGCCTCAACCACACCGTCACGCGGTGCCGTGAGGGCATGTTCCATTTTCATGGCCTCAAGAACGGCCAGGGTCTGGCCCTTCGTAACGCTTTCGCCTTCAGACACCGGTAGCGCCAGCACCTTGCCTGGCATGGGGGCTTTCACCGCACCACCGCCCTCCAGCGCTTCGGCAGAAGCAGCCGGGTTAAAACGCTCAATTAATTGGGTTTCGCCATGGACCGACACCAGCGCGGCCCGGTTTCGCAATTCGAAGATCGCGTTCACAGCCTGTCCGTTCAGGCGGGCAGTGAATCGGCCGGACGGGTCAAACTTCCCAGCTGTGAGTGTCAGACTGGTCTGTCCGACCCGCGCCTCGACGCCGTGATCGTCGACGCTGAGCAAGGCAGACACCCGCGCATCATCCTGCTCAAGGCCAACCTCAATCACAGCCTCTGTGTTTATCCGGAACCCATCATTGGCGGCCCAAGGGTCAGACGCCGGTCGTGCGTTCAGGTTTGAGCCACCGGTGAAGGCGAGCGCCGCAACCGCTTGGGACAAAACCGACGGACCGCTCGGTGCCAGCGCCTCAACACGATCGTCAATGAAGCGTGTGTCGACACTGCCAGCTCTAAAGTCAGCGTGATCGAGACAGCGGCGCAGGAAGCCCGCATTGGTTTTTACCGGATGGACGACCAAGGGCGCATCCAAGCCCGCAATCAAGGCCTCAATGGCCTCCTCACGAGTCGCCCCCCGAGTGATGAGCTTGGCAATCATCGGGTCGTAATGAAGGCTGACCTCGCCGCCCTCTTCCACGCCCGTATCAACACGCACCGGCGTGCCTGGCAGCGACAAACGCTCCAACTTGCCGATGGAGGGCAGGAAGCCTGTCGCCGGATCTTCGGCATACAGGCGCGCTTCCATGGCCCAGCCACATAGCGAGATTTCGCTTTGCTCCGGGACTGATCCCCCCGCCGCCACGCGCAGCTGTAACTCAACAAGATCAAAGCCCGTCACCTCTTCGGTGACGGGGTGCTCGACCTGAAGCCGGGTATTCATCTCCATGAAATAAAACCCGTCTTCGCGTAGCGGGCCGGAGCCATCGACAATGAATTCAATGGTGCCCGCACCGACATAGTCGACCGCTTTAGCCGCCTGAACCGCCGCCGAACACATCGCCGCACGTACATTGGGGGTCATGCCCGGTGCGGGCGCTTCTTCAAGGACTTTCTGGTGGCGGCGCTGCAAAGAACAGTCCCGCTCAAAGAAATGCACCACCCGGCCCCGGCTATCACCGAAGACTTGAACCTCTATGTGGCGCGGGCTGGTGATGAATTTCTCGATCAGTACCCGATCATCGCCGAAACTGGAGGACGCTTCGCGCTTACAGCTGTCGAGTGCGGCTAGAAAGTCCTCGGCAGCGTCCACCTTGCGCATGCCTTTACCGCCGCCACCGGCCACGGCCTTGATCAGCACAGGATATCCAATGCGCCCGGCTTCGTTGGCGAGCAGATGCGGATCCTGATCTTCGCCGTGATAGCCAGGTGTGACAGGCACGCCAGCAGCTTCCATGAGCTTCTTCGCCTGGTCCTTCAAGCCCATGGCCTCAATGCTTTCAGGGCTGGGGCCGACGAAAATGACGCCTGCCTCAGCGCAAGCTCGAGCAAAGGCCGCATTTTCCGACAAGAAGCCATAGCCAGGATGGATGGCGTCGGCACCGGTATCCTTGGCGGCTTTCAGGATCAAATCGGCGCGCAGATAGCTATCCTTGGCGGGGGCTGGACCCAGATGCACCGCTTCGCCCGCCTCGCGCACATGGGGCGCATCCGCGTCCGCGTCAGAGTAGACTGCGACGGTCGCAATCCCCATGCGGTGGGCCGTCCGCATGACGCGGCGGGCGATTTCGCCCCGGTTGGCAATGAGAAGCTTCTTGATCATGGCCGGCTCTTCGCAAAAATCGAGTTGGCGCGGTTTTGGGCCAAGCCGGGATTCAGTTCAAGCGTTCGGCGCGTCTCGCCCCCTTACCGCGGCGGCCAGAACGAAGCTGATGAGCATCAGCAAATACCAACTGCCCAGCTTGGCGATGGACACTGGTTCCCAGCCACCATCCTGGTTTGGATAGGTCCAGGCTTGCGCAAAGGTCCCCAGGTTTTCCGCAAACCAGATGAACAACGCCACCAGGATTAAGCCGATGAAAAGCGGCATGGGACGATGGGCGCGGTCCGGCCTGAACCAAACCACGCAAGGGCCGTAAATCAGCGCGCTGGCGATGAAAAGCAGGTTGCGGATGTCGATGACATAGTGATGGGCGAAGAAATTGATATAGGCCGCTATCGCGAGAAGGGCTTGCAGCCAGAGCGGTGGGAAGCGATCAAAGCGAAACTCGAAAATGCGCCAGACCCGCGTTAGATAGCTGCCCACAGCCGCATACATAAAGCCGGAAAACAACGGCACACCCGCGATCACTAAGGCCGCATCACCGCTTTCTGGATAGATCCAGCTGCCGGCGTGCACCTTGAAGATTTCCATCACGGTTCCAACCACGTGGAAGACGCAAATCACCCGTACTTCGTTCCAGCTCTCCAACCGGAACACAATCATGCCAAGCTGGATCAGGACCGCGCCAAGGGTGATCGCGTCATAGCGCGCCAGCGGTGCATCGTCTGGATAGACCAGGAAAGTCGCCAGCAGCAGGGCAAGCATCAATCCGCCAAACAGGCAGGCCCAGGCCTGTTTGATGCCAAAGGCGACGAATTCAAAGAGCGCGCCGCTCACCGGCCCGCGGACCGTGAACGCCCTCAGGGCTTCACGACGGTCATGGAGCCAGGTTTCAAGCTCGGCGCGTCCGATCATCCAACGCCACTTTTTTCCAGAGATAATTGAGGCAAGACCTACTCCGTCCAATAGGGCTTACGCTTCTCAAGGAAAGAGGTAAGCCCTTCTTTGCCTTCTGCGCTGGCGCGACGATCGGCAATCTGGTGGGCTGTTTTACGCAGTAGTGCGTCGTTGATTGCGTGGTCGGCGACCATGTCGACCAGACGTTTGGCATCGCGCACCGCCTCTGGAGCGGCGTGGAAGGCAAGACTGCCGAGATGCTCCATCATGTCGTCAAGCTCATCGGGTGTGTCGACAACATATTGCGCCAATCCAATCTGGTGGGCGAAATTGCCATCAAACCCTTCTCCGGTGGCAAACAAGGCCCGCGCATATCGCGGGCCAATGGCTTTGACCACGAAGGGTGAGATTGTTGCCGGGGTGAGGCCTAAACGGACTTCCGAGAAGCGGATTTTCGCATCCTTGGTGGTCACCGCGACATCACAGGCGGCCATCAGACCGGCACCACCGCCCATGGCGGCCCCTTGGACCAGAGCAATCGTCGTTTGCGGTAGGTCGTAGAGGCGATGGAGCATGCGCGCCAACCCCAGCGCGTCCTCCACATTGTCTTCATGGGTCCAGTCGGCCGCGGCCTTCATCCATTCCAGATCAGCGCCGGCGGAAAAGCTCTTACCTGCCCCGCGCAGGAAGACCACGCGCACCTCATCGGTATTCGCTCTCAAAGTCTCGAAGATGTCAGACAGACGCGCGATGACATCGGCGTTGAAAGCATTGTGCTTTTCAGGACGGTTCAGAGTGATAATTGCTGCGCCGCCCGGGGTCACGTCCAGAAGAACGTCTTGTTGGTCCGACATACTGGCCTCCGCTATAGGGTTTTAACCTTGATTAGACCCGTCGTCGCCAATCGCCAAGATGCCAATGGTGCCAGATATTAAAGCGCCTGCCGCTTCCCCTAAAGCGGCAGGCGTTTCAAGCGCAGTGATCTGTCAGGCCTAGCGCGGCAGAATAATGGCCTTGATGATGTAAAGCACCGTCAGGCCAATGAAATAAGCCCCAGCGGCAAAAGCGATATATTGCCAATAGGTGACGTCGGTCACGGGGGGCATCGCAAAACTCGCCCCGTCACGAATGATCGGCATTACTTCATCAACGACGACATGAACGATGGCACTGGCAATCGTGAAGACCAGAATTGCACCATAGCTCGGCATTAGAAGCGCCATGACAAGGGCAATCACGCCCATCTGGATCCCCAGCGGGATCCAAGCCACGTCACCGGACTCGGTCAGTGGTGCGAAGGCGTCAACGCCATTCATCAACCAAGACCATACCGGATCAATATACGGCATGATTGGATCAAGAAATTCCATAATGTTCCCCTCCTGCAGGGCCGCACGAGCCCCCGAATGTCTCAATTCCTGCCGAAACCTTAACAAAATGCAAGTCCAAACAGGACCCTCGCGCGGCGAAGGGGCGGCCCGTTTCGAGGATCCTACAGACTTAATGGAATTGATTAGCGCTTCAAAACCAGACGCTTAATCAAGGCCAAAACGAAGATCACCACCAAATGGCCCACCAAAAGTGTGGCGATATAACGCCAAAAGGGCAATTCCAGAAGATCCGGCAGGCGTAGCGCCGCGCCGTGGGCAATCACCGGCAGCATTAGATCAACGGCCACATGGACCGCTGTGGCCCCGACCACGATCATTGGGAGCCGCCGCCAGCTCGGCAGTAGCGCGGCGGCGACAAGCGCGATGATCAGCCCTTGCACCGCATTGACCTGATCGAAGCCTTCACGCGCGAAACCCAACGCACTCTGAAGAATGTCCACCCTGTTCCCCCCTCGTGTTGTAAACCGAGCGGAGCATGGACCACTCCAACAGCGCTGAGCAAGAGGATTAGCGCCCGGCTTGCCCCAGCTTGCGTGCCTCCGCCAAGATGGCCTCACGCCGACCTGCGCTCATCTCCACGCCGCCAAAGATCGAATGGCGAACCGGCTTAAAGCCCGCCATCGCAAAGACACCGGCTTCGAGGCCTTTCAGGGAGTGCGCCCCGAAGAAAAGCCTGTATGCAAAGCCTGGCATACCCATGGTGACCATTAAGCGGACTGATCGACCCTTCAGCTTCTTGATCGGCCAGGATTGGCTGTCACCCCCGGTATCCAGAAAAAACCCCGCCCGAGCCAGCTGCTCAATGAGGGCTTTTAGCTTGGCCGGCAGCGTGCCCATCCAAAGCGGATAGACGATCACCAGATGTTGGCCGTCGCTGATTGCCCTTTGAACAGACTGGATCGCCTCTGAAGGCGGTAGGCCAAAGTCTGCGGCGGTATTGAGAAACTCAACATCCAGCTCACCCAAAGCAATCTGCTCAACGCTATGGCCCGCCGCGCGTGCGGCAGTCGCATAGGCATCGGCAATCGCAGAACAGAAGCGCTCTGGTGATGGATCAGGGTGGCCATTGATCAGGCAAATCTTCATCCTTGCGCCCCTTTTACGGCTGCGTGGATGATACCATCTGCTGGACTTATTTCGAACCGCCGCCGGTGATCAGCTTTCGGATGAAGCGAAGCCCGAACCAGATTCCAAAGAACATCACGGGTGTGGCGATTCCGGCGATCAGTGTTGGATTGACCGGCAAGCCGCCTTCCTCTGCACCTTTGGCGAGATAGTGGATGAGGCCGACCCCGTAATAGGTCATCGCCACGGTGGAGAGCGCTTCCACGGCCTCCTGTAAGCGCAACTGAGCGGCCGCCCGGCGATTCATGGCGTCAAGCACGCCGGCATTCTTGTCTTCCAGATCGACTTGGACACGCGTGGTCAAGAGCCGGACAGCACGATCCACCCGTTGTGCAAGCGCATTTTGGCGTTCTGACACCGCGTTGCAGGTTTGCAGAGCCGGATTAAGCCGTCGCTCAATAAAAACACCAACGCGTTCATGGCCCTCCACCCGCTCTTCACGCAAGCGATGGTTTCGGTCATGCACCAGGTCGCCATAGGCGCGGGCTGCGGCAAAGCGATAATCGCCCTCGGCACGCAGGCGTTCGGCTTTCCCGGCTAGCGTGGTCAAGCGGTCGAGAATATCGCGGTCCTTGGAGGCATGGGGCCCGGCTGCAATGCGCTCAGACACGCCATCGAGCGCCCGCTCCAGCGTATCGAGCTCGCTACCCGCCGAGCGCGCTAACGGCAGCGCCAGCATCGCAGCCGCCCGATAGGCTTCCATCTCAAGGATGCGCTGCACCATGCGCCCTCGCGTCGAGGGGTTGTCCGATCCATCATGGACCAGAAAACGGATAAACCCGTTAGCATCGGGTTTGAAATCACTTGCCACCGAGGCCATGCCGCCGCGCAGCATGCTGGCGGCGTAGGTTTCATGGCCAAATACGGCCGCGCACTGGTCCAGGTCCGGTTGCCCGCCTTTGCTGGTCTGGAGATGCAGGCGGATGGCCGACACCAGCTGCCCAGGCAGCCCTGACAAGATGGCGTTCAAACCGGGATCCACCGCAGGAGCGGAGAACGGTTCTTTGGAGGGAGATTTGTCGATGATGGTGTAGGTAATGAATTCGGTCCGGCGCTCAAACACCACATCAAACCCGCCCATCTGAAAGGCTGCCTGACGCGCGCCAACTTCTATGCCGACATGCTCATTCAGGCGCTCGCCGTGGGCTTTCATGTCTTCTGGAGCAACCTGAATATCCAGACGCGTCACCAGACACGGTGCGCCCAGAAGCGGGCGGGGACGGGCGTGAAGCTCGTCCAGCAAGGCTTCGCGATAAGGATGAGGTTCGAACATATGAGAACCTCCTTTCGAGATCAGGCCCTCAGACCGGCCAACACGCTATACGAAGGCGGACCGCGACTAGCGCGCCTCCACCTCGACCCAGATTTCATTGCGGCGCAGGGGTGTCGGCGTCCAGGGCGGGCTGTAA
>JANQMI010000198.1 GCA_028280165.1 Oceanicaulis sp.
CCATGTGGACGCTTCAGGGATCGATCTATCCTTCGCCCGTCTGCATGGCGCGGACGTGCGCAAGGCGCGTTTCGGCGGCGGTTGCTTTACCGGCGCACGCCTGCCGATGGGGTTTCAGGACGATATTGACGAGATCGACGGCGCAGTGGACCTGCCCGCCGCTTAGCGCCGACGCATCGGCCACGCTTGCGACCCAGCCCTCCACGCTATAAATACTCAAATTGAGCATAAGGGTCGCGCGGTCGACGAGCAGGGTGATCAAAGCCATGGCGCATTTCAACAATCTCTATCGGCACGGCTTCGCCCGGGTCGCAGCCTTTGCGCCTGCTGTGAAACTGGCCGACCCTGAAGGCAATGGTATCGAACTGCTACGCCTGTTACGCCAGGCCCATGATGCTGAGGCGGTGCTGGCGGTGTTCCCAGAACTGTCCCTGACCGGCTACTCGGTTGATGATTTGCATCATCAAAGCGGTCTTCTTGAAGCGGTGGCCGAGGCTTGCCAGACTCTGGTTGAAAGCAGCGCGGGCTTGCGTCCCGTCTTCATATTTGGTGCGGCGCTGAAGTCTGGTG
Source organism: Oceanicaulis sp. (assembly GCA_028280165.1). Classification (GTDB taxonomy): domain Bacteria; phylum Pseudomonadota; class Alphaproteobacteria; order Caulobacterales; family Maricaulaceae; genus Oceanicaulis. Next base: position 571 of record JANQMI010000198.1, read on the forward strand.
ATCAGCTTTTCAACTGTGCGCTGGTCGCCCAAAATGGGCGGCTCTTGGGTGTGATCCCCAAGACCTATCTGCCCAATTATCGCGAATTCTACGAAAAGCGATGGTTTGCGGATTCGCGCAGTGTGTTGACCGACACCATTGAAGTTGGCGGTCTGAGCGCTCCATTCGGGACGCAGCTCGTCTTTGAAGCCAGCGATTTGCCCGGCTTTGTGCTCTATCCGGAGATTTGTGAAGACTTTTGGGCCCCAATTCCGCCCAGCAGCTTCGCGGCCCTGGCCGGTGCCACAGTGCTGGCCAATCTATCAGCCTCCAATGCCACAATCGGTAAGTCTCGCGAGCGCGATGCCCTGATTGATGCCCACTCGCGCCGAACGATGTCGGCCTATGTTTTCACCGCCGCCGGGGCGGGCGAATCCACAACGGATTTAGCCTGGGATGGACAGCTTCTGGTCTATGAAAATGGTGACAAGCTTGCCGATAGTGGGCGGTTTTTCACCGCCAGCAACAGCCTTTTCACCGATATCGACCTGGAACGGGTCAAGGCCGACCGGCTTCGCCTCTCCACCTGGCGGGACAGTGTGGCGGACCATGCGGAAATCCTGAAAGGCTTTCGCCGGATTCGCTTCGACCTGAATCCGCCGCTCGATCGCGACGTGCTGAACAGCCGCAAGATCGACCGCTTCCCCTTTGTCCCGGACGACGAAGCCCGGCTCGATGAGGATTGCTATGAAGCCTACAACATACAAGTCCAAGGCCTGCTCCAGAGACTGCGGGCCACGGGGCTGAAACGCGCCGTCATCGGGGTCTCCGGCGGTCTAGATTCGACCCAGGCCTTAATCATTGCAGCGCGGGCCTTCGATACGCTGGGACTGGATCGCACCGACATCCTGGCAACCACCCTGCCCGGCTTTGCAACCTCCAAAGGAACGCGCGACAACGCGCTCTCCCTGATCAAGGGCCTGGGCGTCACACATCGCGAGATCGATATCCGCCCGGCCTCTGAGCGTATGCTTGCCGATCTGGGTCACCCCTATGCCGAGGGCGGCAAGGCATATGATGTCACATTTGAAAACGTGCAAGCAGGCCTGCGCACGGACTATCTCTTCCGCATGGCCAACCATGAACGCGGATTGGTGGTGGGCACCGGCGACCTGTCAGAGCTTGCGCTGGGCTGGTGCACCTATGGCGTTGGCGACCAGATGAGCCACTACAACGTCAATGCCGGCGTTGCCAAAACCTTGATCCAGCACCTGATCGCCTGGGCCGCCCGTCGTGAGGAATATGGTCCGGATGTCTCCAAGACATTGATGGCCATTCTCGGAACCGAAATCTCACCTGAGCTGGTACCCGCCGGGGAGAGCGGGTCGATCCAGTCCACTCAAGAGGTCATCGGCCCCTACCCGCTCCAGGATTTCACGCTGCACTATGTTGTGCGCTACGGCTTCAGCCCTGAGCGCATCGCCTATCTACAGCAACTCGCCTGGGGCCATGCAGACGACGACGGATGGCCTGATCATGTCTTTGAAGCGGACCGCCGCGCGTACTCGATGGCGGACATCCTTCGCTGGCTGGAAGTCTTTGCCAAGCGCTTCTACGGCCAAAGCCAGTTTAAGCGCTCAGCCATGCCCAATGGCCCCAAACTCACCAGCGCCGGAGCCCTGTCTCCGCGCGGTGACTGGCGCATGCCGTCCGATAGCTCGCCAAAAGTGTGGCTGGACGCGATCGCAAAGCTTCGGCATGAGCTTTCTCTTTAATGACGTGCCTCTTCCCCAGCGAGCGCTGGGCCCATAGATCCTGGAATGCTTCGGTTCATGATCTGGATCCCAAATCAAGTTTGAGAAAGAGATGGATATTAAGAACATTGGCGCTTCGTGGGACACTGCCAGAGCTCTTTGATCTTAAACCCACCCTTTCGTCTTCCCCGACGCAGGTCGGGGCCCAGAGCTGTCCAGCGCAACATTGGATGATCTCTGGGTCCCGGCCTCCGCCGGGAAAGAGAGGCGTAGGCGCAGATCGCATAAATCTCTGCACCTACGCCTCTCTTTCCCGGCGAAG
>JANQMI010000203.1 GCA_028280165.1 Oceanicaulis sp.
AAACCGTCTGGACCGATCTGTTCATCTTTGTGGAACGGATGTTTGAAGGCGACCGCAACAAGCGCATGAAGCTGGATAAGCAGCCCTGGTCTGTGAATAAGGCGTGGCGCAAAGGCGGCAAGCACACCGTCTGGCTGATCATCGCCGCGGCGACCGGCGGGGCTTGGATTCTGTATTTCCACGACGCCTTCGAGGTGGTGAACAACTTCGTCACCGGCCAGGCGGCGCTGACCAGCTATGTCTTCTTCGCGCTTTTGACCTTCACCACCTACTCGCTGGCCGGCACCATGCGCGAACAGGTGTGCACCTATATGTGCCCATGGCCGCGCATTCAGGGCGCGCTGACAGACAAGGATGCGCTGAACGTCACCTACCGCACCGATCGCGGCGAGCCGCGCGGCCGCCATAAGAAGGGTGAAAGCTGGGAAGGGCGCGGCGATTGCATCGACTGCAAGGCCTGTGTGGCGGCTTGCCCCATGGGCATCGACATCCGCGAAGGGGCTCAGCTGGAATGCATCGGCTGCGCGCTATGCATCGATGCCTGTGATGACATCATGGGCAAGATCGGCCGCCCGAAAGGCCTGATCGCCTACGACACCGACCTGAATATCGAGCGCCGGATGGCCGGTGAGAAAGCCCGCTTTGACTTCATCCGTCCGCGCATCGTGCTCTACACCGTGCTGATTTTGGGCATCTCCGCGCTGATGCTGTTTGGCCTGATCAATCGGACCGAATTATCGCTCGACGCCTATCGCGATCGCGCGCCGAATTATGTTGTGCTGTCCGATGGCAGTGTGCGCAATGGCTACACGCTCACCGTGGTCAACAAGGCCAATGAGTCGCGGGCGCTAAGCCTGGCGCTCCAAGGCGATCCCGCGTTCAATATGCGGGTCTTGGGCGCTGATAGGACTGCACTCACTGTGGGACCGGACGAGACGAAGGATTTCCGGATCTTTCTGTCCCTGCCGCGCGCGGCGGTCGACGCGCCCTCAGAAGCCATAGCCTTTGTCGTGACCGATCCGGTCACTGGAGAGGTGGCCGAAACCCCGTCCGTATTCCAGACCGGAGACCCAAGATGATGGCCGACACCCGCTCCAGCGGTTTTACGATCAAAGGCTGGCATGTGCTGGTCGTCATGGTGGCCTTTTTCGGGATCATCTTTGCGGTGAACGCCTTCTTCATCACCACCGCGCTGAACACCTTCCCGGGTGAGGAGACCCGCCGCTCCTATGTCCAGGGCCTGGAGTACAATCGGGTTATCGAAGCCCGAGAGGCGCAAGCTGAGCTCGGCTGGACGGCGAGTGCCAATTTGACGCCGGAGCGCGCGTTGATCGAGGTACTGGATGGCGAAGGGAACCCCGTTACAGGCCTGCGCCTTGTGGGCACGCTGCAGCATCCCGCCGACATGAGTCAGGACCGCCAACTGGTCTTTGCCGAGATACGCGATGGCGTCTATGCCGCCGGCACCGACAGCCTTCCAGACGGCCGCTGGACGCTCGCGGCGCGGGCCGAAGGCGATACGCCCTTTGAGCTGGAAACCCAGCTATGGCACCGCTAGACGCCGCCTCACCCAGCCTGGATCCCGCCGCCTTTGTTCGCGCGACGGGCGCTGAAAAGCGCCTGGATCTGGCGGTTCAGAATGCCCGCTGTGCGGCCTGCATCGCCCGGATTGAGGATGGCGTGCGCAAGCTGCCCACCATCAAGTCGGTGCGCCTCAATCTGTCCACTGGCCGATTGGCCGTGAGCTTTACCGGCGATGACGCGCTGGCGGTTTCAATCATCCAGACCCTCGACAGGCTGGGTTATCCGGCCGCGCCCTATACGCCGGACACCGGCGAAGACCCGCGGTCCAAAGAAGAGAAGCGTCTCGTCCGCGCACTCGCTGTGGCGGGTTTTGCCAGCGCCAATGTGATGCTGCTGTCGATTTCGGTCTGGGCCGGAGAGGGCGAGATGGACATCGCCACCAAGACGATGATGCATTGGCTATCGGGCCTGATCGCATTGCCGGCGGTGGCCTATTCCGGCTGGCCGTTTTTTGAGAGCGGCTGGAAGAGCTTAAAGGCCCGCGCGGTCAATATGGACGTGCCGATTTCTCTGGCCGTCATCCTGGCCTGCGTGCTGTCGATCTATGAGACCGCCATGGGCCATGGCGCGGCGTATTTCGATGCTGCGGTGATGCTGCTCTTCTTCCTGTTGATCGGGCGCTTCCTGGATGTGCGCCTGCGCGCCCGCGCCGGTCAGGCCGCACGCGATCTTGCGGCGCTTCAAGCGACCATTGCGCATCGGTTTGAAGGCGACGGCTCGGTGAAAGCCGTCCCCGCCACCGACATCGAACCCGGCGACAAGCTGGTCGTGCCCACGGGCGAGCGCATCCCTGTCGATGGGCGTATCGTGGCTGGTGAGGGCGAAGTCGATGCCTCGCTGGTCACCGGCGAAACTCAGCCACTGCGCGTGGAGCCCGGTGCCCAGGCCTGGTCCGGCATGGTCAATCTGGGCGGGCCACTGACCTTGACCGCCACCGCCGCCAGCCAGGATTCCCTGCTGGCCGAGATTGCCCGCCTGGTGGAAGCCGGAGAGCAATCGCGCTCGCGCTATGTGCGCTATGCCGATCGCGCGGCGCGGGCCTATGTGCCGGCGGTGTTTGCTATGGCCGGTGTCACGCTGGTGGGCTGGCTGGCCTTTGGCGGCACAATCCACGACAGCCTGATGAATGCCATCGCGGTATTGATCATCACCTGCCCGTGCGCCATGGCGTTGGTCGTGCCTGCGGTGCAGGTCGTCGCCACCGGCCGCTTGTTCAAAGATGGGGTGCTGGTCAAATCTGGCGACGCGCTGGAGCGTTTGGCGACCGCCGACACGGTCATCTTTGACAAGACCGGTACTTTGACCGAAGGCCGGGCGCGCCTGATCAATGCCGATACCCTCTCGCCCGACGCTCTGGAAGCGGCCGCCCAGCTCTCCCGCCTGTCTCGCCATCCTTTGTCGCGGGCTGTGGCGGACACCGCAGGGGACGGGCCGGTTGCCGCAGACTTCCAGGATGTCGCCGGCGGGGGCCTGATGGGTCGCGTAGACGGACGCCGCGTGAAATTCGGCTCCGCCCGCTGGCTGAACTTGCCCGACACCGAAGATGATGCCGCCCAGGAGGCCTGGCTGGTCATCGATGACGCAGACCCGATCCGCTTTGTCTTCGCGGACACGCTTCGTAGCGATGCTACAACCGCTGTGACCGAGCTTGCGGATCTGGGCCTGGAAGCCGAGCTTCTGTCCGGCGACCGCGAAGCGCCTGTGGCTGCCGCCGCGCATGCGCTTGGCATCCCGCATTGGCAATCAGAGCTGAAACCTCAGGACAAGATCGCGCGTATTGATGCCCTCAAGGATGAGGGTGCCTCCCCGCTCATGGTCGGCGATGGCGTCAATGACGCGCCGGCGCTGGCCGCCGCCCACGTCTCGGTGTCCATGGGCAGCGCCGCGGAGATTTCCCGGTCAGCCGCCGACCTGGTGATCCAGGGCGACAAGCTCACCGCGCTGGCCCGCGCCATTGATGTGGCGCGCAAAGCCAAGGGGCGGGTGATGGAGAATTTCGCCCTGGCCAATATCTATAATCTCATTGCCGTGCCGCTGGCCGTCTTTGGTCTGGTCACCCCGCTGGTGGCCGCCATCTGCATGTCCGCCAGCTCCATCGTGGTGATGCTGAATGCCTTAAGGCTGACTCGCGCATGACCGCTCTGCTGTGGCTCATCCCCGCTGCGCTCGGCCTTGGTGCGCTGGGCCTGATCGCCTTTTTCTGGTCCACCAAAGAGGGCCAGTATGACGACCTGGAGGGGGCCGCCGAACGCATCCTAATCGATGATGACGGCCCGATCGTGGATGATGAGGATGAAGGCTAGCGCCGCAAAGTGATAACCGCGCCCCCTGCCCGGGACCGCACGGGGGCAATCCAGCTATCCCACATGATCGACGGGAAAGGGGCCGTCCGCGAAGGCTTCGTCGTGATATCCCTTGGAGCCAACCGCTTCGGCCAACGCGCTGAAGACCGGCTCGCCCCGGGACAGGCGCGCCACGGCTTCGGTGAAATCAAGCTTGGGCTGCCAGCCTAAACGCTGGCGCGCACGCGTGTTATCGTAAATCCGACCAATTCTGTCAGGTATTCTCCACCCCGCAGCGTCAAACGCGTTCTGATACGCGACATGGCGCGCCACCACGCGCGGGGCATCGCGATTAAGATCAGCAAGGTCATCGCGGTTGAACGGCGATGTGGCGCTGATGATGAAACGCTCAAAGCCGATCTCTTCGGCCTTTTCGATGGCGCACAGATGGGCGCTGACCACATCTTCAATATCAACGCGGCGGTGGGTCAGCTCCACCGTTTTCAGATTGCCCTGGTCAAAGGCATCCCGCACGGACCGGTTATCATCGTCTTCAGGAAAGAAGCGCGATGTGCGCAGCACCAGGGCCGGAAGGCCATACATGCGATGAAAGAGCTCGCAGAGCCCTTCTGCGGCCAGCTTGGTCACGCCGTAGATATTCTTTGGGATCGGCGTCACGCTTTCATCCACCCACACCGCCGGGTCGTCCGGGCCGGGCCGCATGGCGTGTCCAAAGACGCTGGTCGTGCTGGTGAACACAAAGGCTTTGGCTTTGCCCGCATGGGCGGCCTCCAGCAGGTTCAGCGTGCCGGTGATATTGGTGTCGACAAAGGCTTGGCGGCTATGGGTGGCCACATGGGGCTTGTGCAGCGTGGCTGTGTTGAGGATCACCTCTGCGTTCAGCGCGTGGGCGTTCACAAAGTCAGGGTCCGCGATGGAGCCCACCGCGTCCGTAAAATGTCCCGGTTTGATATCGATCCCGACCGCATCAATGTCCGCGCTTCGGAAAGTCCGCATCAGCGCTTCGCCTAAATGGCCCGAACTTCCGGTCACAAGATGGGTCATGGCGCGCTCCAGGCTGCTGGGTGTCAGCCCTTAAAGGGCTCCGGCCAGGCTGACCACCCAAAACATGCTGACTGGACCTTCGCCCGGACACCGCCTAAGCAAGCGCCGAAGCTGGAGAGCCGTCCCATGTCCAAGCCCGACCTGATTGTCATTGGAGCCCTGGCCGGCGCGCACGGCGTGCGCGGCGACGCCAAGGTCAAACCCTTTGGCGACCCAACCCAATTGACCGCCTATGGCCCGTTTCTGGATGAGGCGGGCGAGGTGTTGCTGACCCCTGCGGGGGCCAAGCCCGGCCCCAACGGGCTGTCGATCGTGTGGTTCAAAGAGCGCCGATCGCGCGAAGAGATGCAGACGCTAAAGGGTACGCTCCTGCACGCGCCCCGCGCCGCGCTGCCGGCCCCTGACGAGGATGAATTCTACCACGCCGATCTGATCGGGTTGGCTGTCGAGAGCCTTGAGGGTGAGCCTTTGGGCGCGGTCAAGGCGGTCCAGGATTTCGGGGCCGGCGACCTGTTAGAGATCACGACCCCTGACGGCACCCTCTTCATTCCCTTCACCAAAGCCACCGTGCCGCATATCGACCTGGACGCCGGCAAGCTGGTCGCCATCCCGCCCGTAGACGGCGGCGAGACGCAGGCGGATGAGGATGGGGGTGCGTCGGGCTCCTCTCTGTAACGACACAGTCTGGCCCCATTCGTCTCAGAGGCTGCGCAGTCAGGGGAGAACCTGATGGTCATCATCGTGATCGCTGCGCTGTTATCGACGCCCGAGATCTACCGGCCTCGGGAAACCGTTATCTCCGAGCGCGTTGATCTGTCGGTGTCCTGTCAGGTGCTGGCCAATCAGCTTGAGTTTGAACGTGAGCTCGCGTTCGACAGCAGCGCAACCTATGTCTCAACCGAGTGGTTCAGCACACATGAACCAATCACCCTTCCAGAATATCTGCACATGGTTGATTGGTATCTCGATGATCTGGAGCCTTGGCACCGTGATGAATTTGAAGATGCCTTTCGGCATTTCTCGGTAGCAACGATTGAGCGCGCCCTGCGTTATCGAACCGAACCGCTCCAACTGAACTGCGCTGACATTGATTGGCCAAATTGGATCAATCCTCAGGATTTCCCAGCGCTCTACCGGCACACTGTCAACGAGCTCCGCATCAGCACATCTCTGCCCCCGACTCATCCAGGCCATACGACCTATTCGGGTGACTTTCCGCCCAATGGCGACTGGCCTCCTGTCAGATTGAGGCTGATTGAAGCGGGACGCGTCGCTGTGTCTGCAGACGGACTCCACGCCATCAAGATTGATCACCGCGGCACGACAATGATCTATCGACATGCAGGCGAGGGATGGGACCAAGTCGCCGGCCTCTTCACCTACATCCCGTAGATTCGCGTGTCGCATCGGGCTCATGCAGGGTGCATGCGCCACCTTTGTCATCAACGCTCGCTCGATGATTGAGAGCCTCATCTTTGCTTCCGTTCTGGTGAGCCAACTTGCAGCGCCAGTGATGAACGTACCGGCTCCTGGCCTGGAGCCGCAGGTATGTGATCTCGGCTGGACGGCGAACAGCTCTCAAAATCCTGCGGTCAGCTGCCCGGAGGAGCGCGGGTGTCATGGCGCGGTGCGCGCTTGGGGGTTTTCCGCAGGTCGATGGCCGGCTCGCTGAGCTTCGCATAGCCTGCATGACCGGTTATGACGAAGACCACGGCATTCATCGTGACTTCGTGCGAGAAGCAGAGCGGTTTGCGTCTGGGATGCGCGTGCTTTCCAATGAGAGTGCCCGGTGTCAAACGCTGCCGGTCGTCTTCGAGCTGGAAGGGTTTGAAGCCCCTGCGTAAGTGTCGGATCGGGCACGGCTGTGTTCTGAGCCATAAGCCGACTATCGCGGGCTTGCGCCTTGGGTCTTGCCCTTCGCTGCCCGCGCGCCCATAACCCGCGCGCTATGACGAGTCCTTTGCCCTTTACTGCCACGGTTTTGACCCTGTTTCCGGAGGCATTTCCCGGACCGCTGGGCGTGTCACTGCTGAAGACGGCGCAGGAGAACGGACTCTGGGCGCTAGAAACGGTGGACATCCGGTCGTTTTCCCGTCATAAGCACGCCTCCGTTGACGACACGCCGGCTGGCGGCGGCCCTGGAATGGTGCTGCGCCCCGATGTCGCTGCGGACGCGATCGACAGTGTGGACAGGCGTTCACGCCCGTTGATCCATCTCACGCCGCGCGGTCGGCCGCTCTCCCAGACCCTGGTCCGGGAGTGGGCGGACGGTCCGGGCGTTATTGTGTTTTGTGGCCGCTTCGAAGGGCTTGACCAACGGGTCATCGAAGCGCGCGACATGGTGGAGGTGAGCGTCGGAGACGCTGTGCTCGCCGGTGGAGAAGCAGCCGCTCTGGTCCTCATTGAGGCCTGTGTGCGCTTAATCCCCGGAGTGCTTGGCAAGATCGCCTCGACCGAAGACGAGAGTTTTGAGGGAGATCTCCTCGAATATCCTCACTACACCCGTCCGCGGGTTTGGGAGGATCGAGATATCCCAGAGGTTTTGCTGTCGGGTGATCATGGCCGGATCGCACGATGGCGAGAAGAACAGGCCGAAGAGATAACACGTCAGCGTCGTCCCGATCTCTGGACGAGATATCAGCGACGCCAAGGAGAAGAGCCATGAACCTGATTCAGCAGCTCGAGCAGGAAGAAGCCACCCGCGTTCTCGGCGAGAAGACCATTCCGGACTTCTCCGCTGGTGACACGCTGACCGTTCACGTGTGGATCCGTGAAGGCAACCGCCAGCGCGTTCAGCGCTTTGAAGGCGTCTGCATTGCCCGGTCCGGCGCTGGCCTGAACGAGAATTTCACGGTCCGCAAGATCAGCTTTGGTGAAGGCGTGGAGCGCGTCTTCCCGGTTTACTCGCCGCTGATCGATAAGATCGAAGTCAAGCGCAAGGGCCGCGTTCGCCGCGCCAAGCTTTACTATCTGCGTGAGCGCCGCGGGAAATCCGCGCGGATCGCAGAGCGCACCACCGGCCGCGGTATCGAAGCGCGTCCGGCCAAGGGCAAGAAAAACGCCGACGCTTAAAGTCGCGCGACATCTAGACTGCACAACAGCGCTCGCCGGAGACCCGGCGGGCGCTTTTTCTTTGCCGCGAACCGGTTAGGCTGACGCACCAAACTTCTGGAGTGTCTGACCGATGCCGACCACGACCCCCGCCCGCCCGTTCGATACGCCTGAACGCGCGAGTTTTCGCGACACCGTTCAGCGCTTCATCGATGTTGAGATCGCGCCCCATGCCGACGCCTGGGATGAGGCCGGTGACTTTCCCTGGGCGTTGCATGAGAAGGCGGGCGCGCTGGGTCTGTTCGGCTTCGGCATTGATGAGGCCTATGGCGGGCTTGGCTTTGACGATGCGCTGATGCGCTTCGATAGCGCGGTGGCGATGGGCTATGCCGGCATTGGCGGGGTGAATGCCTCGCTGTTCTCGCGCGGCATCATGACCGGTCCGATCCAGCATCTGGCCAGCGAGGACCAAAAGGCCGAAGCCCTGACCGCCATCGTGTCCGGTCAGGTGGGCGGTGCGCTGGCCATGACCGAGCCGTCCGGGGGCTCAGACCTCGCGCGGATGAAAACCCGTGCGCACCGCGACGGCGAAGACTGGCTGATCTCTGGCGAGAAGACCTTCATCACCGGGGGCATGAAGGCCAGCTGGTTTGTTGTGGGGGCCCGCACCGGGGGCGACGGCTTTGGCGGCGTATCGCTCTTCCTGGTGCCGTCTGATGCGCCCGGTTTCAGCCGAACCGCCATCACCAACAAGATGGGATGGTGGGCGTCTGATACGGCTACGCTGCACTTCGATGACTGCCGCGTGCCCGCCAGCGCGCAGCTGGGCCAGGAGGGGGCCTGCCTGCTCGCGATCATGGACAATTTCAACTATGAGCGCCTGAGCCTTGCGGCCGGGTGCCTGGGTATGGCGCGGCGCTGTCTGGATGATGCGATTGACTATGCCCAGCAGCGCGAAACTTTTGGCAAACCTCTGATCAAGCATCAGGCGATCCGCCACAAGATCGCCGATATGAGTATGAAGATTGATGCGCTGGACAGCTATCTTCAGATGATCGCCTGGCGCATCAATCAAGCGCGCGAGGCGGGCGCTCCCATGCCGGCCGCTGAATTGGCCAAGGTCAAGGTGCTGGGCTCGAAGACGGCGGAGTTCTGCGCCAATGAGGCGATGCAAATCCTGGGTGGGGCCGGCTATCTGCGCGGCTGCGCGGTCGAGCGCATCTATCGTGAAGTGAAGGTCATGGCCATTGGCGGTGGCTCCGAAGAAATCATGCGCGACCTGGCGGTCAAACAGATGGGGCTCTAAGCCTCTCCGACGGTCAGATAGCCATACACTGTGGTTGCGCAGTCTTCGATGAAGGCGGGGGTGTCGACTTTGAGGGCGGCCCCTGGACCGGCATCGCCATACAGGCCTTGTTCGACCATCACCGTATTGAGCAAATAGAAGACCATGCGGGCGGCACCGTCCGCGTCTGGGCGCTGAACCTCGTCTGAGAAATGATCGATGAGTTGGCGGAACTGGCCGACGGAGCCTTCAATAATATCGTCCCAGTCCTCGCCCACCAGATCTGGGCGAAGCCGGGCATATAGATGGGCAGACCGGATCAGCTGGGGGTCGCGTTCCAGGACGTCCCACGCCGCCTTGCAGAGCTTCAGCGTGGCATCCCAAAGCGTGTCGTCATCCTCCAGCGTCATGTGCCGGCTATTGTCGGTGCTCTGGGTTTGGAGCATCTGAAGATACACCTCAAAGATCACCGGGATCAGCGCCTCCTTATTGGCGAAGCGGCGATACACCGTGCCCACGGCGACACCAGAGCGCTCGGCCAGCTCAGCCATGGTAATCGCTTCAAAGGCCTTCTCCCGGAGCAGTGCGCCAAACGCTGTGACCAGCTTCTCCCGCGTCCGCCGGGAGCGGTCTTGGGAAGCCTCAATCTCACCGCGCCTAGGCTTTGAAATGTCGTCGGATTTTTCCACTGCTGACCTGCCAATTGAGAGTGCGCCAAGCCCGACGCTTGACTCGCGCTCCAGAATTCATATTGTGAATGCGAATTCACATTCACAAGTTACCTCACCCTCCCACGACCCGGTGTTCGGGGCAAGGGCGACTCACAAAGGAGGCTAGCATGCCTGACTGGATGACTGGACCCGATGTTTTTCTGATCGGGGCGTTGGGCTTCATGACGCTTGTGCTCGCAATGGGCCCGATCCTGGATCGGCGTCATGAAAAGCGAAAGCACCGGCCGGGGGCCAAGGTGGCGATGTATCGCGAGAGCATGGTGATGCTGTGGGCCATGGCGATCGTCGTTACGCTGGGCTGGATCCTCTCAGGGCGATCGCTGGCTGAGATCGGATTTGTCTCCCTTCGTGAGGGGTGGCAGGGTCTCGCCGCGCTCGGATTATTGGTCTTGGCCTTGGCCTATTGCGCCTGGCAATTGATCCAGGTTCTCACCTCCAAGCGGGCTCGGGCCTCGGTGCGACAGCAAATCGGTGAGGTCAAAGTGGATCTCATCCGTCCCACCACCAAAACCGAGGCCTGGCATTTCCAAGCCATCTCCTTCACCGCAGGCGTGACCGAAGAAGTGATCTTCCGCGGCGTATTGATCGCCGCCCTGGCTCTGGTCATGCCCTTGTGGTTGGCTGTGATCATCAGTGTTGTCGCATTCACCTTGCCCCACGCTTATCAAGGTCTCGCAGGCATGGCGAAGGTCCTCCCGACCGGGGCCTTCCTGACAGCGATCGTGCTTCTGGGCGGGGCGCTATGGCCGGCCATCCTGGCCCATTGGGTGATCGATATGACCGCCGGGCTGACCTTTGCGGTTCTGGATCGCCATGAGGACGAGGATGCCACCGCCGACGGCGCGGCAGACACCGAGGTCCGCGACACAGCCGCGCTGGAGGTCTGAGACGGGTTGAGCCCGCGTATGGGGGAGGGCAAGCTCGCGCTGTTGTCTCTCAAAGCCCGAGCGAGTTCTCCGCCATGCGTCTGCTTGTTCTCTTCGCCTTTCTGGCCAGCGCGCCCGCGTCCGCTCAAAGCATTGAGCGCATTGACCCGCCGAACTGGTGGGTCGGCATGCAGGCGGAGCGGGTGCAGCTGCTGATCGTGGGCGACAATCTGGACCGGGCCCAGATCAGCGTTGACTATCCCGGTGTTGAGCAAGGCCAGATCACCCGGTTCGCGAGCTCCAGCTATCTGGCGGTTGAGCTGGTGATCGGTGCTGACGCGCAAGCCGGCGATGTCACGATCACCCTCACGCGCGAAGAAAGCGAACTCGAATTCACATACTCATTGCTGGCGCGGGAGGCCGGGGCCGCCGACCGCCAAGGCTTCACGCCTCAGGACGTGGTCTATCTGGTTCAACCTGATCGCTTTGCCAATGGCGATCCATCCAACGACACGCTCGACGGCTATGTCGATGGCCTCAACCGCGAGGACCCTGGCGGCCGCCATGGTGGCGACATTGCCGGCCTGATCGAAAACCTGCCCTACATCGCCGACATGGGCTTCACCCAGCTCTGGCTCAATCCGCTCCAGGAGAACGCCGAGGACCGCAACAGCTATCATGGCTATGCAATCACCGATTCCTATGCGGTCGATCCCCGTTACGGGACGCTGGAGGAGTATATCGCGCTGGCAGAAGCGCTCGCGGACTCGCGCATGGGTTTGATTATGGATGTGGTGCCGAACCATTTCGGCTCAAACCACTATCTCAATCAGACCCGTCCGGCGCGGGACTTTTTTAACGGCAGCTATCGCTCCACCAATCACCGCCAGTCGACGATCCATGATCCTTACGCCAGCACGCGTGATCGCGACAGCTTCGAGGATGGTTGGTTCGCCCCCACCATGCCGGATATCAATCAGCAAAATGAGGTTGCGGCCCGCTATCTGATCCAAAACGCGATCTGGTGGATCGAGACGGTCGGCATTACCGGGCTTCGCATCGACACCTACGCCTTTTCCGACCCAGACTTTATGATCGACTACACCCGCGCCATTCAGGCCGAATACCCCAACCTGTCCATGGTGGGCGAGGTGTGGAGTTTAGACCCGGTCCTGACCGCCGGATTCCAGCGGGGCAGTCCGATTAATCCGGTCCCGGACGCCGGTCCAAACAGCGTGATGGATTTCCCGCTGCTCTACACCCTTATTGATGCTCTGAAGGAGGAAGATAGCTGGGATACCGGCCTGGCCAGGCTCTATAACCTGCTGGGATCCGATCGGTTATATGTCGACCCCCTGGAACTGATGACCTTTGCCGATAATCACGATTTCGACCGGATCCATACGCAACTCAATGAAGAGACTGCGCTGACCAAGATGGCACTGTCCTTGATCATGACGCTGCGCGGGACGCCGCAAATCCTCTATGGCACGGAAATCCTGGCCACCAATGAGACCCCGGGCGATCACGGACAGATCCGGTCGGATTTCCCGGGCGGGTTTGAGGGTGACACGCTCAATGCCTTCACCGGTGAGGGTTTGAGTGCTGAGCAGGCCGATATGTTGAGCTTCGTGCAGACGCTGGCGCGCTGGCGCAGCACGAGTGACGTCGCAGCCTATGGCGATACGATCCACTACGTCCCCGAAGAGGCCCATGGCCATGGCGTCTACGTCTTCGGCCGGATTCTGGATGACGAGGCGATCATGGTCATCGTGAACAAGACCGACGCTCCAGTTTATCTTAATCGGACCGATTATCGCGAGCTGCTAAACCGGACTGAAATCGCCACCCATGCGCTGACCGGTGACCGGGTGGATCTTTCGCGGGACATCCCAGCGGAGGCGCGCGCCGTGACCATCCTTGAATTCCTGCGCTGAATCAGCCCCGGTCGCGCCTTGACCCAACCGCCCTTCATCCCCAATTTGCGCGCCCATGACCGCATCTGTGGAAAACCCTGAGGCGTCGGCGGACACCGCCGAGCGCGATGACGTGGAGATCGTCACCTTTGGCTGCCGGCTGAATGCCTGGGAGTCCGAGGTGATGCGCGACCACGCCAAGGCGGGCGGCATGACCGATACGGTGATCGTCAACACATGCGCGGTGACCAATGAAGCCGTGCGCCAAGCGCGTCAGACCATCCGCCGGATCAAGCGCGACCGCCCGGATACCGAGGTGATCGTCACCGGTTGCGCGGCTCAGATCGACCCGGACGAGTTTGCCCGGATGCCGGAGGTTGGCCGCATTATTGGCAATGCTGAAAAGCTGAAGCCTGAGACTTTTAACGCCAAGGCCGTGTCTGGTGGCGACCGGGTCGAGGTTGGCGATATCATGGCTGTGCGCGAGGTGGCCTCTCATCTGGTCGACGGCCTGGATGGCCGGGCGCGCGCCTATGTGCAGGTTCAAACCGGCTGTGATCACCGCTGCACCTTCTGCATCATTCCCTATGGCCGTGGAAATGCCCGCTCTGCGCCTGCCGGGGAAGTCGTGGACCAGGTGCGCCGCCTGGTGGAAACAGGCCACTCCGAAGTCGTTTTGACGGGTGTGGACATGACCAGCTGGGGCCAGGACCTGCCAGGGACGCCGCAGCTGGGCCGTCTGGTGCGCGCGATCCTGAAACACGTGCCCGAGCTTCAGCGCCTGCGCCTGTCCTCCATCGACGCCATCGAGATCGATGACGATTTATTCCGCGCGATCGCTGAGGAAGAGCGGCTCTGCCCCTATATGCATCTGTCGCTTCAGGCTGGCGATGACATGATCTTAAAGCGCATGAAGCGCCGCCATTTGCGCGACGACGCCATCGCGCTGGCGCGCAAGCTGAAAGCGGTGCGTCCTGATATCGCCTTTGGCGCAGACTTGATCGCGGGCTTTCCGACCGAAACCGAAGCCATGTTTGAAAATTCGCTGAAGCTGGTGGATGAGTGCGAGCTGTCCTATGTGCACGTCTTCCCGTATTCGCCCCGCCCGGGCACGCCGGCCGCGCGCATGCCGCAGCTCGATCGTGGCGTCATCAAGGATCGGGCCGCGCGTTTGCGGACAAAATCAAAGGACGCTCTGGCACGCCATCTGAAGTCTCGCGTGGGCGTCGAGATGGCAGCCATCGTGGAAAAGCCCGGCTTTGCCCGCGGCGATGATTTCTCGCCGATTGCGCTGGAGGCTCCAGCGCGCCCTGGTGCTTTCATCAAGGTCAAAATCACCGGGATTGATGGCGACCGCCTGACCGGACAAGCCCTGGAGGCGCTGTCGTGAGCTGGTTCAAATTTGGCTTCGGCAAAAAGAAAAAAGACCCGGCTGACGAGGTTCCGGTTGAAGACAGTGGCACCGAAGAGGTCGCCGAGCCCGTCGAGACAGACGACGCATCATCGGCTGAAACGCCTGCGGAACCGGTTGCACTGGAACCCATTGCAAACATCATCGCAGAGCCAGAGCCAGAGCCAGAGCCAGAGCCAGAGCCAGAGCCAGAGCCAGAGCCAGAGCCAGAGCCAGAGCCAGA
>JANQMI010000205.1 GCA_028280165.1 Oceanicaulis sp.
GGGGACAACGGCCAGCAGCGGCGTCGATCTATCCCCCAAAAAGCCGGTGATGGCGGCCTGTAAATCGGTGGGTTCAAGCTGCGCTGCGGTAGCGTAGACCAGCCCTACGGTGGAAAATGGGCGGCCACGATCGGCAAAGGTGATGAGATCGGAGCGGACCACGTCGCGCACGGGCGTCACATCGTCCGCCAGCGACGGGTCGCGGCGGAATACCGGTTCGGCACCCTGGGCGGCGGCCACGGCGGCGATCTCGTCGTCGTCGGTGGACACGTGCACGTGATCGAAGACCCCGCTATCCAGGGCCGCGCGAAGCGCATGGGTGAGCATCGGCTGGCCTGCGAAGTCTCGCACATTCTTGCGGCCGATGCGTTTGGAGCCCCCGCGCGCCGGAATTACACACAAGGCGCTCATTCGCCCGTCTCCGGACGGAGGCCCGAGCGCAGCACCGACAGGGCGTTTGGCAAATCATTCATCACCAGATCCAAGGCGCTCATATAGGGCTCAAACATTCCATGAAGCTGCGGCCACTGCGGATGTTCATACGCGAAGTATTTTAAGTCGATCCCGGCCGCTGAAAGCGCGTCATCGTCTTGGAGATAGTCTTTCGACCCCGGCGGCGACACATAGTGCGTTGCGCCCTGAAGCTGGCACAGATCGGCCAGACGTTGAGCCTTCGCTGAGGTCACAGGCGTGGCCGAGCTGCGCACGGTGTCGACCTGCAAGCCCATCAGATCGCACAGCGCATCGATCAATGCGATGTTGAGCGCGCACAGCCCGCCGCCGCCGGCTTGAAAGGCCGGCTCCAACCGCTCCATGACGGCACCATAGTGCGCCGCCTTGGCGTAGGCATGCTCCAAGGTCTTCAGAGCGGACCCAGGAAAGCCGGCATCGGGCTGAATCTCGGCCTCGGCGATGGTTTGATCGCGCCGGCCTTTGGTGAGCACCGGCACGGTCAGCCATAGCGGGCCGTGGGCGGTCTTGATCCGATTGCGCTGTTGCCAGCTGCGTTTGTCGAACTGCACGTCATCGAGAAAGACAAAGCGGTCCACCTGGTCCATCAGGGCGAAATACCCGACCCAAGGCAAAAATGTCGGCTGCATAATCGCCACGCGACGCGGCTCTGCACCTGCGATGGCCTGGGGGTCTGCGGTCATCGTTCCACCGCCACGCACACCCCGTCGCGCCCATAGTCATTGCCGTTGTAAAAGACCACGCGCTTGCCCTTGTGGGGCAGCACGATGAAATATTCCAGCATGTCGCAATCCGGGCCGTCTGGGCTGGGGTCCAGACCGGGACCCATGTCTGCGCGAGTCCAGCTCAGCCCATCATCACTGTAAGCCCATTGGGCGCGATACGCATCTCCTTTGGATGCGAACCACATGATCCATCGCTCGCCGTCATAATAGACATAAGGGCGCGCCAGCGCGTTTTCACCCGGCGTAAAATCAATGGCGACACGGCCATCGCGCTGCCAGGTCCGGCCATCGCGCGACGTGGCAATCTGGATGTTATAGCGGGGCAAATCGGCATGCACCCATTCGGTCCCCGCCACATAATACATGCGCCAGTCATCACCATCGCGCACCACCCAGGGCGCAGTATTGATGTAAGGGTTCACGTCACAGCGCTCGAGGATCGGGGCGCGGTTGAGCCGCTCAAATGGCCCGCTCGACCCCTTCCGCGAGGCCAGCCCCCCATAAAGATCCATGCGCGTCGTGCCGCCGGGCTTGAAACCGATATAATAGAGTAGCGTTTCCTCGCCATCGCCAATAACGCAGCTGGGCAGGACACCATTATCGTCAAAAGCCCCCAGCGGACCGGGGCTGAGCACCGGTTCGGCGCTGCGCTCAATCACGCGGTCAGGCTGCTCCAGATCAATCAGGGTCCAGCCCACATGGGACTGGTTTTGATCATTCCGGCCGGCTTGATAGATGCGCCAGAGCGCGCCCTCGACATGCTCCGGGGTCGGCAGCATGGCATGGGTCCGGCTCCACTTCAGCGCGGCCTCTGGCTTGATGACGAGCCCCAGCTTGTCCCACTGCGCCGGCTGCAGCACGGCTAGCCCTCCAGACCGAAATAGCGATTGCGGATCTTGATGGCCTTGGGGTCATCCCCAGCCAGCAAAGTTGAGGAGGCGGTCAAAGCGACCGAACCATCGCTCAAATCCTTCGCAACCGAAGCATCCATGGCGATGAAGCAGTCATCCCCGATGGTCAGAAAGTCCCGGAGTGTCGCATTGACCCCAAAAAAGCAGCGTTGGCCAATCTTGCAATGGCCCGAGATGACCACATGGCTGGCGAAATAGGTGTGGTCACCAATATGGCTGCCATGGCCAATATGATTGCCGGACCACAGCATGACATTATTGCCCAAGGTCACCGTGGGCTGGATGACCTGGTCTTCCAGAATGAAGCAGTTGTCGCCGTGGGTCAGGTCCGGCCAGACCGTGGCCTTGGAGCAGACATAGCTCGCCAGCTGGTAGCCGGCCGCCTTCACCTGCTCATACTTGGCTTGGCGCAACCGGTTCAGCTTTTGATAGGACAGCGCCACATGCATATCGACATCGTCGGGGCTGAAGCGCTTGCACGCCTCTGACCAGGCGATCAGCGGCACGCCTTCAAACGCGCCATCCTGGGCGTAGGCGTCATCAACGGTGAAGGCCGTGACGTTACGGCCCGCATCGGTTTCGAAATAATATTTCGCAAGCGAGGCAATTTCACCTGAACCGAAGATCACTAAGGGCTTCGTCATGTCTCAGCCCCGAAATCGACATCCTGTTCAGTCAACGGCTCATGCTGGTCCAGATCGCGTGTTGCAACGGATCCGAAGACTGCTTCAAAGCGGCGGGCTGGCAGACCCTGACGGGCGCGAATGGCGCGCAAATTATGGGGCCCGAGCGGTTCGCCGGCCTTAATGGCGCATGTGGTGTAGAAACATCGCTTGAAGATCGGAGATTGGGTCTCAGCGTCCTTCATGCCAAATCGCACATCCCCCAGCGTGTCGTGGGCCTCTTTCACAGAGCGGCACAACAGGGCGAGTTCATCAGGTTCAATGGCAAAGCTTGAATCCGGCCCGCCTTCAGAGCGGTCCAGAATGAAGTGTTTTTCGATAATGGAGGCCCCAAGCGCAGCGGCCACGATGGGGGCCGTCACACCCAAAGTGTGATCGGAGAAGCCCGCAACGACCCCAAAGCGCGCGGCAAGAGCCGGGATGGTGTTCAAATGAGCCGCCGTCAATGGTGCCGGGTAGGCACTGACACAGTGTAAGAGCGCATAGTCAGCGGCCCCGACGCGATCCAGGAACGCGGCCGTGGCCTCGATCTCTTCCAGCGTTGCCGTGCCAGTCGACAGGATGAGCGGTTTTCCGGTTTCAGCGGCCCGCTTGACCAAAGGCCAGTCGGTCAACTCGTTAGACGCGATCTTGTAGGCGGGTGCGCCCCAGGCTTCCAGCCGGTCCACCGCGTCGCCATCAAAGGGCGAGCTGAACAGCGTGATGCCCACCGTCTTGGCGTGAGCGAAGAGCTTGGGAAACCAGTCATAGGGAGTCGCGGCTTCCTGGTAGAGCTTGTGCAGATTCCACCCTGCCCAGGTTCCGGTGGTGATCTGGAAATCGGGTTTGTCGCTCGGGACCGTCAAGCTGTCGGCGGTGTAGGTCTGGAATTTCACCGCATCGGCACCGGCCTGTTTTGCCGCGTCGATCATCGCCAGCGCCTTGCCCAAATTCTTGTTGTGATTGCCCGAAACCTCCGCGATCACATAGGGCGCATGGCCCGGTCCGATCGCGCGGCCGTCGATATTCAACTCCGGGCTCGAACTTGATGATGGGCTGGTGTGGGGGTCAGGCGCGCTGGCGTCCATGGGCCGCAGTCCTCATTGAATGGCTCAAGCCTCGCCTGATTCGGTGAATAGCTTGGAAATGAAGCGCGTCGCAGCACGATGCGCCCCGGCTCCGTCAACCTGCGTGCGCGGGTCGGGGCGGTCCTGTCGATCGGCGTCGACAATCGCCTGGTGCAGGCGATCTGCGGATGGGGCACCAGGGGCCAGCAGCTGAGCGAGGCCCTGCTCGGCAAAGGGCCGGTTCATCGCCGCATAGGTTGGGTCAGGAGAGACAATCAGGCTGAAAGTGCCGCAGGCTGCGGCTTCATATTTGGCCAGCCCCGGGCCCAACACAGCCAGGCGCGCCTGAACCAGATGAGGCCGCAACCCGTCAGGACGCATAATCAGGTCGATGCGATCATCCTTCCCGGCAAGCGCCTGGAAGGCCGTCAGCCGTGTAGCCTCAAATCCAGGCCCCAACACCAGGCGCGCGCGCCAGCCCTGCGGCAGACCACCGGCACACAAGGCTTCGCTGACCGCTTCGGTGAGCGCCCAGGGATCGGTCCCGCTGATGGACACCAGCAGCGTTCGATCCCGGTCCGTGGCCGGGCGGTCGGGTGCAGTCTCATAGGCCGGCCCCAGGACGGCGTATTGCGGTCCGCTTAGCCAAAGCTTCGCCGAGCGTTGAGGCGCATCAGGCTCGAGCACATAGGGGGTGAGTGCAATTTCGACATGGCTGTCAGGGCGAAGCGGCACATAGGCCTCCGGGCCCAGCCCGTCGATCAGGCCGACCCGTCCGCCCAAAGCGTTCAGGCGGCGCACCTGTTCAGGCAGCGCGTCCAGCATGGACGGGTGGCTTAGGTCCAGGACAACCGGCACGCCATCTTTGGGATAGGCTTGGACTTCCTCGGGAGGCAGCGCGCCGGCTGGCAGTCGATGGACCGGTATTCGGTCCGGCCCTGACGGCGCATCCTCGTCCAGGATCAGACCGGCGGCCCGCCCCAGGCGGGCAAAGGCTTGAGCCAGAATGAGCGCTCTGACCCGGTGGCCAATCCCTAATTGGGGGCCCGAACGCGCGCGAATCCAAAGATCGACGCTCACGCGCCGCTCAGCGCGCGTTCCAGCGCATCCAGAACCCGGTCCACATCACCGTCCGACATGGACGGGTAAAGCGGAAGAGAAAGCGTTTTTGCGTAATAGGCATCAGCACCGGCAAGGCTCAGTGGCCCATATCGCTCGACATAATAAGGCTGAGTATGAACGGGGACATAGTGGACCTGGCTGCCCACGCCCGCATCGCGCAACCGGGCCATGAGTTCGGCCCGGGACCGGCCCGCAGCCTCGAAATCGATGCGCACATTCATCAAATGCCGGCATGGATCGACATCGGGCTGCTGCACCGGAGGGGCGACAAGCGGTGACAGGCCCATCAGCCCCTCATGGTAGAGCTGAGCCAGCTGCCGACGGCGTGCGGCAAATCCAGCCAGCTTCGCCAGTTGGGATCGGCCCAGCGCGGCGTTGATGTCGGGCATGCGGTAATTCCAGCCCAGCGCCTGCATCTCCGCTGCCCAAGGCGCAGTCTGACCCTCCAAATGGGTAAATCGCGATGCCTCGCGTTCCACGCCATGGGAGCGCAGCCGGGCGGTCAGATCGGCCAGCTTGGCGTGACGCGTGGTCAGCATGCCGCCCTCGCCAGCCGCCAGCGTCTTGACCGGGTGGAAGGAAAAAGTGGCCGCATCGGATCGTGTACAGCGACCGGCGGGGCCGTCCGGGCCAAGACTTCCAAGCGCGTGGCAACTGTCTTCAACAATCCAGAGCCCGGCCTTGCGGGCCACAGCCTCAATCGCCTGCATATCGCACAGCGCACCGGCCAGATGGACCGGTAGGACCGCCTTGGCCCGCCCCCCTGCCCGCTCAAGCGCATGGGACAGCGTCTGTGCGGTGAGCAATCCGGTCTCAGGATCGACATCGGCGAACACCACGTCCGCGCCGCAATAGCGCGCCGCATTCGCGGTGGCCAAAAACGTCACGGTCGGCACGATACACACATCACCCGGCCCCACCCCAAGCCCGGCCAGCGCTAGGTGAAGCGCGGCGGTCGCACTATTGCAAGACACGGCATGGGGCGCTTCGACTGCGGCGGCAAACTCACGCTCAAACGCGGGGATCTCCGGTCCGGTGGTCAGATAATCGCTGTGCAGCACGCGCGTGACGGCGGCGATGTCATCATCGTCGATATGCTGGCGGCCATAGGGCAGAAAGGACTTGGTCATGGCCACAGTGTGGCGTGAGTCGGTGAAGGAAGGCTTGGCGTTTGGCGGGGTTTTAGTGGGTCCTTCGCCATCTACTCTCGTTATTCCCGCCCTGAATCGAGTTCAGGATAAACTCCGATGGGGACCTAGAGGGGGCAACGCGCTTGATGGCCCTGGGTCCCGGCCTACGCCGGGAAAGAGAATGGAGAGGGGTTTTTAAAACTTTCTCTTCCCCGACGCAGGCCGGGGCCCAGAGCCGCGGAACGCTGCACTTAATGATCTCTGGGTTCCCGCCTGCGCGGGAATGACGATGAGGTGGAGCTCAAGATATCTCCCCCTGTTCACGGGGGGAGTGTCCCGAAGGGACGAGGGGGGGTTGCAACGCCGCAATACCCCCTCCGTCAGCTCCGCTGACACCTCCCCCGCAAACAGGGGAGGACACCCTCAATCCGCTGTCATCGTCTTGCTTGCCCTGAACTCGGCTCAGGGTCGGGGAAGAGAGGCGCTGGATAAGGGATAAGCACGAGGTTGTAGAGGTTGACGCTGCCCCCACCCGACCAAGCCTTCGGCTTGCCCGTCGATCGGTTTCACTGATCAACCCCCACGGAGGGGGAGGGACAGGTGCACATTCGAAGCATGGTGTAACGCCATCCCTCCCCTTGTGGGGGTGAGGTCGCGAAGCGAACGAACGGCCACGCAGTGGACGGGTGGGGTGGAGATCACGAAGCGCGACATCCGAAAAGACCAGAAGGACACACCAAAACCGCCCGGTCGAAGGACCGGGCGGCTTCAGTGTTTAAGCGGATGAGGCGCTTAGCCGTTGAAGAGCGACAGGATGATTTGCGGCTCGGTATTGGCGATCGATAGCGCCTGAACACCGAGCTGCTGTTTCACCTGCAAGGCCTGTAATCGCGCGGATTCTTTGGCCATATCGGCGTCTACGAGATTGCCCACGCCTTCGGTCAGGCTGTCCATCAGCTTGCCGACGAAGGTGCGGTGGGCCTCCATCTTCTTCAGATCGGAGCCCAGATCCGCGAGTGCCTGATTGACGTTATCCAGGCTGGTCTGAATTGCGCCCACCACGGTCGCCGCAAGAGACGCGGTGCCCAGGCTGGCGTTTGCCGCAATGGTGATGATTGCTCCGCCGACCGACAGGTTCTGCGCTGACAGGGTGACAGTCCGGGTGGCATCGGCGTCGGCCAGGAAGGCGATGCCGTTGGTCAGCGAGCCGTTGAGCAGGTTTGCGCCATCAAATTCAGCGTTAGAGAGGATCACATTGACCTGCTCCAACAGTGCCTTGAAATCACCGTCAAAAGCCTGACGGGAGAAGGTGTCGATGGACGGGTCCATCGCTGCGGTGGCCTTTTCGCGCATTTCGATGAGCAGGTCGGAGATGCTCTCACCGGCCGCGATCGCCACATCCCCAATGGACACCGCGCGATCCAGCGAGGATTCCACCGAGCTCAGTGCACCGATGTCAGAGCGCATGCCCTGGGCCACCGCAAAGACCGAAGAATTATCCTTCGCGCCAGAGACCTTCAGGCCCGTATTGATGCGGTTTTGAACCTCGACCATGTCCATATTGGTCTTGTTCAGGTTCTGCAGGGCGATCATCGCCGATGTATTGGTGTGGACGCTCAGCGTCATGACAGGGCTCCGCTCATTCTTCTGTCTGGGCCAAACCGCTTTCGGCGGCCGTTCACAGAGTTAATGAGCAATCAGCGGGCCAAGTCTGCCAATCGAGTAGAAGTGCTTTTATTTCATAAATTTAGACACAAATACGCCTGCCGCACCCCATCATGCAGCAGGCGAATATGGTTAATTCTTGCCTCTTAGGCAGGACGTTTTTGCCGACCGGTCACGCGCGCTTGTCCAGGATGCCGCCTTCACGGCCTCTCAGATAAGCGACCAGTTCGACATATTTCTCCGGCGGCCACTGGCGAACTGTTTCTCCAGTGGCTGGATCCAGAATCCGATAGATGAAGCGGCCGGCGTTTTCGGCGCGCTCAATCTGAAGTCTGGATCGAGAATTGGCATTGATCTCAGCTCTCATGGCTTCAATCATTTCAATACTCGGAATGGTCTCAGAGGCCGTACGCGTCTTTTTGCGCGCATCAGATTCCATGGCCTCACCCTGTGAGCCGCTCGTCACGGGCGCTACGCGTCCGTTGGCGGATGCGTCCCACGTTGGGCGGGCCAAAGCCGTTCCCGACATGAGTGTCGCATTATCCATCGTTCTTTTCACAGAACGCTTGTTTGGCGTTCGGCGCCTCCTTCTCTCGCCGCAAGCCGTTTATCTCGTGCGCACCGGTACGGATGGCCGAAGCGGAACCCCACGTTACACTTCAGCCATCCGACCGCTTAGCCAGGCTTAACGGAAGTAGCCCAGAATGGTGCTCGGCGCGGAGTTGGCGATCGACAGCGCCTGGATACCCAGCTGCTGTTTCACCTGCAGGGACTGCAGGCGAGCCGATTCTTTCGCCAGATCAGCGTCGACGAGATTCCCAATGCCCTTCTCCAGAGCATCAGACAGCTTGCCAACGAAGGACTTGTGAACCTCAAGCGACTTCGAACCGGTACCCAGGCGGGCCAGCGAAGCGTTGAGGTTGTTGAGCGAGGTTTCGATCGCAGTGGCCTGCGTCGAAGCTGCAGCGGCGGTCGAGAAGGACGCGGTCGCTGCGACGGTCACAATCGTGCCGCCCAGGCTCAGATCTTCGTCGTCAATGGTGATCGTGTTCGAACCATCAGCATTGGCCAGGGCCGAAATGCCAGGGGTGATAGAACCATCGATCAGATTGGTGCCGTTAAACTCTGCGTTCGCGACGATCGTACCGATCTGGTCCCGCAGGGATTTAAAGTCTTCGTTCAGAGCGGTCCGCGAAGCGGTGTCCAACGAAGTATCCGCACCAGCCAATGCCTTTTCCTTCATCTCCACGAGGAGATCGGAGATGGCTTCACCAGCAGCCAAGCCCACGTCAACGGTCGACGAGGCCAGATCCAGCGACTGGGTGACGGCCGTGTAGCCCGCCACGTCAGCACGCATCGACTGGGCAATCGCGAACACGCCGCCATTGTCCTTGGCCGACGAAACCGCCAGGCCGGTATTGATGCGCTGCTGGACCTGCTGGAGGTCCATATTGGTCTTGTTCAGGTTTTGGAGGGCAATCATGGCCCCCGGATTTGTGTTGATTGTCGCCATTTCTTGGCTCCTTCAATATTCCGTTTCTACGGCTTGAGGCGCGCGTTTTGCGTGCCAATTTCCGCTGGCCGCGCCGTGTTCTACGACCCAGCCAGCAGAAGCTCATTCAGACCTATCGGAAGTATCCGAGGATCGAACTCGGTGCCGAGTTGGCAATCGACAGCGCCTGGATACCCAGCTGCTGCTTCACCTGCAGGGACTGCAGTCGAGCCGATTCTTTAGCAAGGTCTGCGTCGACCAAGTTGCCGATACCCTTCTCAAGAGCATCAGACAGCTTGCCCACGAAGCTGCTGTGAATTTCCAGAGACTTCGAACCAGTACCCAGACGGGCCAGCGAGGCGTTGAGGTTGTTCAGCGAGGTTTCGATCGCCGTCGCCGCAGCCGCCGCATTGGTCACAGTGTTAATCTGAGTGGTCGTCGCAATGGTCAGCGTTGAGCCGGTCAGGCTCAGATCCTCAGCGCCAATCGTGATGACATTGGAGCCATCAGCATTGGCGAGCGCCGTGATATCGGTCGCGCCGTTGGCAATGAGGTTGGTGCCGTTGAACTCAGCGTTCGCAACGATGGTGCTGATCTGATCACGCAGAGACGTGAAGTCAGCATTCAGTGCGGTCCGAGATGCGGCGTCCAGAGACGAGTCTGAAGCGGCCAGGGCCTTTTCTTTCATCTCCACCAGGAGATCAGAGATGGCCTCGCCACCAGCCAGAGCCACGTCAACCGTGGACTGGGCCAGATCCAGCGACTGGTTCACGGCCTTATAGCCGGCAACGTCTGCGCGCATGGACTGAGCGATGGCGAACACGCCGCCATTGTCTTTAGCAGAGGAGACAGCAAGGCCGGTATTGATGCGCTGCTGAACCTGCTGCAGGTCCATATTGGTCTGGTTGAGGTTCTGCAGGGCAATCATTGCCCCGGGGTTTGTATTAATCGTCGCCATTTCTTGGCTCCCTTACGTTTCTACGTATGTGAGTGCGAGCATTTTGCGCGCAGGGTCTTCTGACCCGGCTGCGCACGCAGCAAAGCAGAGGCCACTTTCAGGCGCGAAATTCAAAGATGCGCCCATCTCATTGAAATCAATCAGAGTATTGATATTTCAGGCCAGCGCACTGAAGGTAGGGTCGGCAAGATTTGCCGATCAACCCCGCTTTTTGCACGGCAAGAATTGCCCAGTAGGCAAAATCGACCGCTTAACAAGAGGTGAAGAATCACACACTTAAACAGAGTGTTACGCAAATCTTAATGGGCTGAATAAGGAAAGAAAAAGCCGGAGCCCATAACGGGCCCCGGCTCTGATCTGAACGGTCTTACTGGAAGAAGGACAGCACCGTCTGTGGTGTGGAATTGGCAATGGAAAGCGCCTGTACGCCGAGCTGCTGTTTGACCTGCAGCGCCTGCAAACGGGCGGATTCCTTGGCCAGATCCGCATCCACCAGGTTGCCGATACCCTTTTCCAGAGCGTCAGACAGTTTGGTGACAAAGGTTGAATGAACCTCAAGCGACTTGGACTTGGTCCCCAGGCGCGCCAGCGCCTCGTTCACATTGTCCAAAGACGTTCCGATCTGCGAGGCGATGTTGTCAGCCTGGGTGGCGGTCGCAAACGAGGCGGTGGTCGTCACCGTCACGATGGCACCCGACAACGACATGTTCTCAGACGTCACTGTGATGGTGTTCGACCCATCCTGGTTCGCCAGCGCCACAAAGGCCGTCGTCGACCCGTCGATCAGATTGAGGCCATTAAACTCGGCATTGTTGACGATCGTGCTGATTTGATCGCGCAGCGCCTTGAAGTCTTCATTCAGGGCAGTCCGCGAATTCGCATCAAGCGATGAGTCAGCCGCACCGAGGGCTTTTTCCTTCATTTCAATGAGGAGATCTGAAATGGCTTCGCCCGCAGCGAGCGCAACGTCGAGCGTCGCCTCACCCCGGTCCAGAGACTGCTGAACCACGCCATAACCAGCCACCTGGGCGCGCATGCGCTGCGCAATGGCGTACAAGCCGCCATTGTCTTTCGCGCCTGCGACCTCAAGGCCGGTATTGATACGGTTCTGCACTTGCTGCAGCTCCATATTGGACTGGTTCAGGTTCTGGAGCGCAGCCATGGCTCCAGCATTGGTGTTCACCGAATTCATCATTGTGGGGTTCCTCCGTTCTGGAAGCGAACGGCCAATTTTTGGCCGGCGGACATTTTGTCCTGACCGAGCAACCGCAAGCCGCGTGCCGTTCAGAGCGTGAAAGAAGGAGTATTTACATGCATGAATACAACACCTTAGGGGATTATTGAGCACACTCACCCAAACCGGGAGCATTCCCCTCGGCAGCTTCCACCCACTGGGTGGATTTTGCCGGGTATGCAGACGGGCGGTGGACCACTGTTCATCCACCGCCTCTTTCCCGACGAAAGTCGGGATCCATAGATCATGAAGCTCGGCACCTGGCTCGACTGGATATCCTCCCCTGCCCCGCGGGGGAGATATCGTTCGCCTCTCTCATCGTCATTCCCGCGCAGGCGGGAACCCAGAGCCATCTAACGCCTTGCCCTGCCATCCCCTGGGTCCCCGCCTGCGCGGGGATGACGAAGGCGGAAGGATACGCTGCAAGCGCGTAGCGACGGCCCGAACCATCTGATGACAATTCAGCAAAGACGAAGGCGTGGCCGAAAGAGGGTGCGCCTATCCTGCGACTGCCGCAGCCTGGGCGCTGGGCTCCAGCCCCTGCATCACGGTGCGATTAAGGTCGATCAGCGTATCAATATCGCCGTCACCGCGCATGGCGGTCGAGGTTTCTTTGGAGATAAAGATCGACAAGGAGATGATCGAAGCGCGCAGAGGCTCGGGCAGGCCATTGTCCGGACTGGCGCAATCGGCGGCAAAGGCCGACCAGACCCGGCGATTCCAGTCCAACGCTTCGGCCCGCTTGCGAATCTCGCGGGCTTCAATGTCACGCACGTCCATCAGCGCGCGCGTGACCTGACCCAAGAGGCGGTATTCGGTGGAGCGCGGGTCTTCAGACCGTGCACTGGTCCGCTGGTAGGCCTGATAGGACATTAGTCGTCAGTCCCTTCAGCGTCGCCAGCCATGAGGTCTTTTTCATAGGCAATGAGTTTGCGGCACCGAAGCAGGGCTTTGTAATACTCCCCGCCCATCACTTCCTTGCTCACGGCAACGCAGTGATTAAGCACCTCAGGATTTTTGATGACATTCATGAACTCGGTCATGCGTATAACAAAGGCGTCATACAGCCCGTCATCACCGGACGAAGACAAATACATCATCATGACCGGGAAATAGATGCGCTTAGCGGGCGTATCGGCCTCATGCTCCTGCATGATGTCCTTTTCCCGTAACACGCTGGCTTTGTTTTGAAGAATCAGCGTCGCCCGCCGATCCCCATTTTCAACCACAGCCCCGTTCAGAACAAAGCGTTCACCGGGCTTTAGAGACAATTTGAGCGGCATTGCCGTCTCCGTTTGCCGGACGGACCCCCGTCCCTGACCATAGATTCGCAACAGAGCTTCGACCCACACGGTGAACAAAGGGTTTCACCAATGTGCAGTTTAACCTGCCGGCGACGCCAATCGTTAGCCAAACGTTAAGCGAAGCGCTGCGCTCTAGGCGCGAATAGTCTCACCAACACTGCGAGCGCCCCATGGCCATACTCAATCTCGATGTCGAGCTCAAAGCCGAAGCCGAAGCGCCGCTGCGCCAGGTTGAGCGAGACCGCACCGGGGCTGCCGCCGCGTTGAAGGAGGCTTTAAGCCAGGGCCAGGACAAGGCGGCTCCGGCCAAGGCTGTTGGCCTGATCCGTCGCGCCATCAAAATCATGGATGACGGGCCCGACGCGGCCAGAAAGGCCGGCCAGCTTTGTTTGAAGGCGATCGAATCCGCCCCTGAATTCGCCTTAGCCTACCAAGGCATGGCGCTGTCTTTAGAACGCTTAGGACGCCTGTCGGCAGCGCTGACCTGTTATGAGCACGCCTATAGACTCGATCCGAATAATTCAGATCTGTATCTGAATCTGGGCATGGTGGCCTGGAAGCTGGACATGCTGGAGGCGGCAGAGAAATTTCTGCGCTTGCACAATCAGATGGCCCCCGATGCCAAAGGCGCGGTGGGAAATCTGGCCGGGCTTCTGCGCGACCGGCAGAAATATGAAGACAGTGTCGAGCTTTTACGGACGGCCATTTATACCGATCCGGAAAATCCGGATTTGTGGAACTCGCTGGGCACCACACTTCTGGAAAGCGGCGACCCGGAACAGGCGATCACCTTCTACTCTGAAGCCCTGCGCCTAAACCCGGCCTATGCGCGCGGCTATCACAATCTGGCCTTCTGCTTGGACTTGCTGGGCGATACCAAAACGGCGCTGGAGCACTGGCGCACCTCGCTGACCCAGGATCCCTCCCGGGCCGACCGCGTCGTCATCGAACATGGCATGTCGCTGGCTTTGTTTGCCAATGGCGAGCTGGAAGAAGGCTGGCAGAAATATGAGCGGCGCATGGACCCGCTCTATAGCAAGCGCGTGGATTTCCTGGTCAAAGCGCCCTTCTGGTCCGGCGCTGATGCCACAGCCGTTAGGGGCAAGCGCCTGCTGCTGTGTGGCGAGCAGGGCCTGGGTGATGAAGTCGCCATGTCGGCCGCCATCGAAGAGGCGTTTGACCTTGTCGGACCTGACGGTGCCGTCGGACTGGTGTGCGAGCGCCGCCTGGTGGATCTGATGCGGCGTAGCTTCCCACGGCTGGACTATGTCGGAGCCCACGCGACCATCTTTAAAGAAGGCGTGCAAATCCGCTCGCTGCTGGAGGCCGAACCGTCCTTTAAGCCCGATCTGTGGGCCCCGCTGGGCTCGTTGCAGCGCGCCGTGCGTCCAAACTCGGCGAGTTTTCCAAGCGGTGAGGCCCGGGCCTATCTGACCCCGGATCCCGAACGCGTGGCTGCGATCAAGGCCCAGCTGGATGGCTTGCCGGCCGGGCTGAAGGTCGGGTTTTGTTGGAAATCCAAGCTGATGACCAGCAACCGGACTAAATATTTCTCGCCCTTTGATATGTGGAAGCCGGTTCTCCAAACCCCCGGCTGCACCTTTGTGTCACTGCAATATGGCGATGTGGATGAAGAGCTGGCCCGCTGCGCCAAGGATTTTGGTGTCACCATCCATCAGATCGAAGGCTTGGATCTGATGGAGGATTTGGAAGGGGTCGGCATTCTGGGTCAGCTGACCGATGTCATGGTGGGTCAGGTCAATGCGTCACTGACCCTGGGAGCGGCGTGCGGCGGTGAAAGCCTGCTGCTGTCCCCTTCAAAAGTGCAATGGACCACGTTTGGGCTGAATCGCCTGCCGTGGATGCCCGGCTCTGAACTCTTTGCGCCGGAGAAATTCCGCGACTGGGCCACACCGATCGGTCAAATCGCCCATCGTTTGGCCGAGCACGCGCAACGTCGAGATGTAGCGTAAGGGCCGACGGGTCCGGGTATAGACCTGTATCAGCACCCTGAACGGCAGCCTGCCCTTGCCCTGCCCGTCTTAAGGCTTAGCGTTACGCGCTGATGCGCGAGCCGCGCACACGCCTATGACGAGAAGGACGCCCCATGCGCTTTGAAGGCACGAAGGATTATGTCGCGACCGATGAGCTGGCCGCAGCGGTCAATGCCGCCATCATCCTGGAGCGGCCGCTCCTGGTGAAAGGTGAGCCAGGTACCGGTAAGACCGAACTGGCCAAACAGATTGCCCGCTCGCTCGGCGCGCCGCTTCTGGAATGGCATATCAAGTCCACCACAAAGGCGCGTCAGGGTCTGTATGAATATGATGCAGTGGCCCGTCTGCGCGACAGTCAGCTGGGCGAAGACAAGGTCCATGACGTCAAAAACTACATCAAAAAGGGCAAGCTCTGGGAAGCCTTCACCCATGAGACGCGGCCTGTCCTACTGATTGACGAAATCGACAAGGCCGATATCGAATTTCCCAACGACCTCCTGCAGGAGCTCGATCGGATGGAATTCCACGTCTACGAGACTGGCGAGACCATCAAGGCCGATGTCCGCCCCATCGTGATCATTACCTCGAACAACGAAAAAGAATTGCCCGACGCCTTCCTGCGCCGCTGCTTCTTCCACTTCATCGCCTTCCCCGATGAGGAGACGATGGAGCGGATCGTCCAGGTGCACTTCCCAGAGCTGAAGGGCCGGCTTCTGTCTGAAGCGCTGCAGGTCTTCTTCGACCTGCGCACCGTGCCGGGCCTGAAGAAAAAACCGTCCACCAGCGAGTTATTGGACTGGCTGAAACTCTTGCTGGCCGAAGACATCGATCCAGCCGTGCTGCGCGAACGCGCTCCCAGAAAACTCATCCCGCCCATGCACGGCGCTTTGCTCAAAAACGAACAAGACGTGCAGCTGTTTGAACGCCTGGCCTTTATGAATAGGCGGGAGGGCCCTTAGAGGCTTAGCCCCATGACCACACCGCTCTTCCATCGCTTCTTCACGGGCCTGCGCGCTGCGAAAATTCCGGTTTCGACGCGGGAATATCTGACGCTGCTGGAAGCGCTGGAGAAAGGGGCGGTGGCCCAGGACTTGGACAGCTTTTACGCGGTCAGCCGGGCGGCCCTGGTCAAGGATGAGCGCAATTTCGATAAGTTTGACAAGGTTTTCGCCCATTTCTTTGAAGGCGTCGAAGCGCTCGGCGCGATGTTTGAGGCCGATGAAATCCCCGAGGACTGGCTGCGCGCGGAGATGAAACGTCACCTGACCGAAGAGGAGATGGCGGCGCTCGACGAGATGGATTTCGACCAGCTGATGGAGACCCTGCAGGAGCGCTTGAAAGAGCAGCAGGACCGCCATGAAGGCGGCTCGAAATGGATCGGGACTGGGGGGACCAGCCCCTATGGCCATTCCGGCTGGAGCCCCAATGGCGTGCGCATCGGCGGGCAGTCGAAGAATAAAAAGGCCAACAAGGTCTGGGAAACCCGGCGCTTTAAAGACTATGATAATGAACGCGAGCTGGGGACGCGGAACTTAAAGGTCGCGCTTCGGCGTCTGCGCCGCTTTGCCCGTGAAGGCGCGGAAGAGGAGCTTGATCTAGACGACACCATTACCGCGACGGCCAACAAAGGATATCTCGATATCCGGATGCGCCCCGAACGGCGTAACGCCATCAAGGTGCTGGTGTTTTTCGATGTGGGCGGATCTATGGACCCCTATATCGAGCTGACCGAGCGGCTCTTCTCGGCGGCCAGCTCGGTGTTTAAAAATCTGGAATATTTCTACTTCCACAACTGCCCTTATGAGGCGGTCTGGAAGTCCAACAAGCGCCGCCAAAGCGAAACCACATCGCTGATGGATGTGCTGCATACTTATCCGGCGGACTATAAGGTTGTGTTTGTTGGCGACGCAGCCATGGCCCCGACGGAAATCACCCATCCGGGCGGCAGTGTTGAGGGCTGGAATGACGAAGCCGGCGGCGTGTGGCTCCGGCGTGTGGCAGAAACCTATCCCAACCTGATTTGGCTCAATCCAACACCGGAAAACTGGTGGCCGCACACCTATTCGGTGCAGCTGATCCGCGAGATTGTCGGCCCGGAGCGCATGTTCCCGCTCACCCTGTCCGGCGTCGACCAGGCGATGAAGGAATTGGCGAAGAAATATTAGGGGTGTGCGTCCTTCGAGACGGTCCTGACGGACCTCCTCAGGATGAGGCATGTGGGCGCATTGCGAAATCCTCACCCTGAAGCGCGCGAAGCACGTCTCAAAGGACCCTCACGACGAGCGAGTTTCCAATCCCAGCGCCGCCTCAACGCGATGGACCCAGCTCTGCACGGCGGGAAACTCGTTCAAATCGAAGCCGCCCTGGTGAGCGACGCGCGTATACGCCACCAAGGCAATATCCGCACAGCTCATCTGATCGCCGAGAAAAAACGGACAGGTGATCAGCTTCATCTCCATCACCCCCAGCGCCCGGCGGCCCTTGGCAAGCAGATCGGGATCGAGATCGGCTTCGTCGACGCCCAGAAAGTGGAGCTGGCTCCGGCGCACAGCGATATGGGGTTCATGGGAGTATTGCTCCCAGAACAGCCATTGCATCATTTGCGCCCGCTCAAAGGCGTCGTTGGGGATCAAGTCCGTGCCTTCGGCCAGATACAGCAAGATGGCGTTGGACTGAGCCAGGGTGCGCCCATCCTCAAACTGCATGACCGGCACCTGGCCGGCAGGATTGATGGCCAGAAAGGCTTCGGTCCGGGTCTCACCTCCAAAGGTGTCGACCTCCACCCAGTCAAACGCCTGACCGGCATAGGCCGCCGCCCATTTGGCCTTCAGGCAATTGCCGCTGTCTGAATTTCCATAGAGGGTGAATTTGGCCATGGGCGAGGCTCCTATGCGTCTGGATCGGGACTATCGGCATGAAGGGGTGGAGTGACAACCGCTCTAAAACTTTGAGCGTGCGCGATGTCGCGTCTATATACCCGCCCATGACCGACTTGCCTGCGAATCTCGACCTGGACGACCTGAAGGCCCGCACCGCGCCGGGGGCTTGTGAAACCATGGCTGACGTGCGCGACGGCGTGGACCGGCTGGACCGAGCGCTGGTGGCCCTGATCAAGGAGCGTGCGGGCTATATGGAAGCCGCCGCGCGCATCAAACCTTCGCGCGACGTCGTCCGCGATGAGGCCCGCATCGAGGATGTGGTCAGCAAGGTCATGGCGGCCGCCGCAGACATCGGCTTAAGCCAGGCCATCGCCGAGCCGGTCTGGCGCGAACTTGTCGAACGCTCAATCCAATATGAGTTCACGGTCTGGGACAGGACCCGGTAGGTTTGCGATCCCCTACCCCGTGCGGGGTGCCAGAGACCCAAGACGTCATCCGCTTAAAAAACCGAACGGTCGTTTCACCGGCCCCCAGCTGATCGACCTCTTCCCACCCGGGCGTGGCCTTCAATTCAATCCGCGCGCCGTCTTCCAACACCGCGATCGCATCGTGTTTCACCCAGCCCCCTTCAGCCAGGCGGGCCAAGGCAATCTCGCCCAACCCTTTGCCATAAGGCGGGTCCAAAAACGCGATATCAAAGGGCTGGCCAACTTTTTCCGGTTTCTGACCGAGATCGGTGGCACTGCGGCGGTGCAGCTTGGTGCAGCCATATAGCTGCAGGGCCTCCACATTGGTGCGGATCGCGCCACGCGCGGCGGCTTCGATTTCGACAAAAAGGGCGAAGCTGGCACCTCGGCTGATCGCTTCCAGACCCAGCGCACCGGACCCAGCAAACAGGTCGATCACCCGCGCGCCGTTCAGCGGCGGGGCCCAGTCTGCGTGGGTGAGCTTGTTGAACACGCTTTCGCGCACCCGGTCGGTGGTCGGGCGGGTGCGATCGCCTTTCGGCGCTTCGATATTGCGGCCCCTATGGACGCCGGCGACGATGCGCACCTGCGCCTCCCTTTGGCTTAGCAGAGGATTTGGGCTTCGCGCGCTGCGGGCGCGTACCGGTCAGCTCTCCCGGTTTCGGCTGATCCGCCTTCGCTGCGCGCTTGCGGGCTTTATGGCCGGGCTCCGACTTTTTGCTGGCCTTGGCCCAGCCCGACTTCGTGCCGGGTTTAGGGCGCGGCTTGGCTTTCGCCTTGCCCGTGGTCGCA
>JANQMI010000002.1 GCA_028280165.1 Oceanicaulis sp.
AAGCGCCGGCTAAGAAGGCTCCTGCCAAGAAAGCCGCGGCGAAGAAGGCCGATGACGGCGAGGCGGAGGCCAAGCCTGCCGCCAAGAAAAAGGCCCCGGCTAAAAAAGCTCCCGCTAAAAAGGCACCAGCCAAAAAAGCGGCAGCCAAGAAAAAAGCCGACTAACACAAACGCGGGCACCCTTCAGGTGCCCGCTGCGTTTGCGCCCAGGCTCACACCTTGCCAGAGTGGGCGACGCAGGCCATGTCCATGGCTTGATGACTTCTTTCCTAGCGCGCGACGGGAGCTGACGATGCAGGATCCGCACGAAACGATGATGGCGCTGGTGCCGATGGTGGTCGAGCAAACCGCTCGCGGCGAGCGGTCCTACGACATCTACTCGCGCCTGCTCAAAGAGCGCATCGTTTTCGTCACCGGTCCGATTGAGGACCATATGGCCAGCTTGATGGTGGCCCAGCTGCTTTTCCTTGAGTCGGAAAATCCGAACAAGGAAATCGCCATGTATATCAATTCGCCTGGGGGCTCGGTGAGCGCAGGTCTGGCGATTTACGACACGCTGCAATACATCCGCTGCCCGGTTGCAACCGCGTGCGTTGGCATGGCGGCGTCGATGGGGTCGCTGCTTCTAGCGGCGGGCGAGAAGGATATGCGCTTCGCCACGCCGAACGCCCGAATCATGATGCACCAGCCGTCCGGCGGCTTCCGCGGCACCGCTGCGGACATTGAACGCCACGGCGAAGATATCCTGAAAATCAAACGGCGCATGCATGACATCTATGTCAAACACACCGGTCAGGACCTTGAAACGGTTGAGAAGACGCTGGATCGCGACACCTATCTCAGCGCTGAAGAAGCGCGTGATTTCGGGCTGATCGACCACGTCTACGAGAAGCGCGGCGGCCCGGAAGCCGCCTAGCTGTTGCTGCGATAGCGGACTGATACCCGCTGTTCATTCCTTCCGATTTAAGGTGTGCCGGGCTGTCAACGACAGCGCGTCTACCGTTTTGCGTGCTTGATCACAGCGCAAGGCGTGTGGTCGAATACAAATTGAAACGTTTCGCTAACGTCCGGCCTTGATCTTGCGTAGGGAGATTCCACTGTCTCTCGAGGCTTGAACCGGCCCGGTGAAGTGGAGGCGAGACGGCGCGAAAGCGCATGAAGCGGCAGACCGTAAGGAGCGGTTATGACCAAGGCGACGACAGGCGACGGCAAGAGCACGCTGTATTGCTCGTTCTGCGGTAAGAGCCAGCACGAGGTCCGCAAACTCATCGCAGGACCGACGGTCTTCATCTGCGATGAATGCGTCGAATTGTGCATGGACATCATCCGCGAGGAAAATAAGTCCTCGCTGGTCAAATCCAAAGAAGGTGTTCCCAGCCCGACCGAAATCTTTGAAGTGCTTCAGGATTATGTCATCGGCCAGCAGACCGCGAAGCGGGTGCTCTCGGTGGCTGTGCATAACCACTACAAGCGCCTCAATCACGCCACTCAAAATCAGGATGTAGAACTGTCAAAGTCCAACATCCTGCTGATTGGCCCGACCGGCTGCGGCAAGACGCTGTTGGCTCAGACGCTGGCGCGGATTCTGGATGTGCCATTCTGTATGGCCGACGCTACGACCCTCACCGAAGCCGGTTATGTGGGCGAGGATGTCGAAAATATCGTCCTGAAGCTGCTGCAGTCGGCTGACTACAATGTCGAGCGTGCGCAGCGCGGCATCGTCTATATTGATGAGATCGACAAGATCAGCCGCAAGTCGGACAACCCCTCGATCACGCGCGATGTGTCCGGTGAGGGGGTCCAGCAGGCGCTTCTGAAGATCATGGAAGGCACGGTGGCGTCGGTTCCGCCGCAAGGCGGGCGCAAGCATCCTCAGCAGGAATTCCTGCAGGTGGATACCACCAATATCCTGTTCATCGTGGGCGGTGCGTTCGCTGGCCTCGACAAGATCATCTCCCAGCGCGGGAAGGGCTCTGCCGTCGGCTTTGGTGCTGACGTCCGTGATCCGGATGCGCGTCGTCAGGGTGATGTGTTGCGTGATGTGGAACCGGACGATTTGACCCGCTTCGGTCTAATCCCCGAATTCGTCGGTCGCCTACCGGTGATCGCGACGCTGGAAGATCTCGACACGGACGCTTTGGTGAAAATCCTGACCGAGCCGAAAAACGCGCTCGTCAAGCAGTATCAGCGCCTGTTTGAGATGGAAGGCGTGGGCCTGTCCTTCACCGAAGACGCGCTGGTCGCCATTGCTGACAAGGCCATTGCCCGCAAAACGGGAGCGCGTGGCCTGCGCTCGATCATGGAAGGCATCCTTTTGGACACCATGTTCGACCTACCGAGCATGGAAGGCGTGGAAGAAGTAGTAGTCAACGCCGAAGTCGTCACCGGCGACGCGGCACCGCTCTATATCTACGCCAAATCGGCCAAAGACGCGCAGGAACAGCAAGGCGCATAAGGATCAAGGGGCCGATCGCCCTGGAATTGCAAGGCCGCGATTGCTGTAGAGCAGTCGCGGCCTTGAAGCTTTAGGCCATCACCGCCACTTGAGATGTAAGGCGAATGGCCCCACGCTTTGTTGGTGTGGCCGCGCCCGGGCCGCAGGCTTCTTGCCAGGAGGCATTGCGTGCTCGTGTGAGAAATCCGTGCCGAATTCGGGCGGATTTGAGCTCCATGTTGGAGATTTAAGGCATGACTGAAACAAAAATTCTTCCGCTATTACCGCTTCGCGACATTGTCGTTTTCCCGCACATGATCGTGCCGCTCTTCGTGGGGCGCGAGAAATCTGTAAGAGCGCTTGAAGAGGTGATGCGCGCAGACAAGCAAATTCTGCTCGCCACCCAGAAAAGCGCAGCCGACGATGATCCCGATCCGGATGCGATCTATACCGAAGGCGTTCTGGCCAGCGTGCTGCAGCTGCTAAAGCTACCCGATGGGACGGTGAAGGTGCTTGTTGAAGGCGGTCGCCGGGTTCAGGTGAAGCGCTTCTTGGACAATGAAGCCTATTTTGAGGCCGAAGCGAGCCTCGTTGAAGAAGACGTCGCCGACCCGGCTGAGGTCGAGGCCTTGATGCGGGCTGCGGCTGAGAAGTTCGATGACTATGTCAAACTCAACAAGAAAGTCCCGCCAGAAGCTCTGACGGCTGTCAGCGAGATCGCTGAACCGGCGAAGATGGCCGATACCATCGCGTCGCACTTGGCCGTGAAGATCATTGAAAAGCAGGACTTGCTCGGTGATGCGAGTGTGTCCTCGCGCCTGGAGAAAGTCTTCGGCCTGATGGAAGGGGAAATCTCCGTCCTTCAGGTGGAGAAAAAGATTCGTAACCGCGTGAAGCGGCAAATGGAGAAGACCCAGCGCGAGTATTATCTCAACGAGCAGATGAAGGCGATCCAACGCGAGCTGGGTGAGGGCGAAGAGGGCAAGGAAGAGCTCCAAGAGCTCGAGGAGCGCATTGAAGCCACCAAGCTCTCCAAGGAGGCCCGCGCCAAAGTCGATCAGGAGATGAAGAAGCTGCGCCAGATGAGCCCCATGTCGGCAGAAGCCACCGTGGTGCGTAATTATCTGGATTGGATTCTATCCATCCCATGGAACAAGAAGAAACGCGTCAAAGCCGATCTGGGTAAAGCCGAGGCTACGCTCGATCGCGACCATTATGGCCTGGAGAAGGTCAAGGAGCGCATTATCGAGCACCTGGCTGTTCAGGCTCGCACCAAGAAGCTCAAAGGCCCGATCCTTTGCCTCGTGGGCCCGCCCGGGGTGGGCAAAACCTCGCTTGGCCGCTCGATCGCAGAAGCCACGGGCCGAGAGTTCGTTCGGATGTCCCTGGGCGGCGTGCGCGATGAGGCTGAAATCCGCGGTCACCGCCGCACTTATATTGGCTCCATGCCGGGCCGCCTGATTCAGTCGATGAAAAAGGCGAAGTCCTCCAACCCTCTCTTCCTGCTCGATGAAATCGATAAGTTGGGAGCGGACTACCGCGGTGACCCGGCTGCAGCGCTTTTGGAGGTGCTCGACCCGGAGCAGAACGCCACGTTCAATGACCATTATCTGGAGGTTGATTACGACCTGTCTGACGTGATGTTCATTACCACGGCGAACACGCTGAACCTGCCTCAGCCCTTGCTGGACCGCATGGAGATCATCCGCATTGCCGGCTATACCGAAGATGAGAAGGTGGAGATTTCCCGCCGTCACCTCATCCCCAAGCAGACCAAGAACCATGCTCTGAAAGACGGTGAGTGGACGGTAACGGATGGCGCGCTGCGTGATCTGATCCGCTACTACACCCGCGAATCCGGGGTGCGAAACCTTGAACGCGAGCTGGCCCGCCTTGCCCGAAAAACTGTGCGCAAGCTTGTGTCCGGTGACGCCACCGAAATCACAGTGACGTCGGAGAATCTGGCGGAGTTTGCCGGTGTGCGGAAATTCCGGTTCGGCGAAACTGAGAGTGAGGACCAGGTGGGTCTGGTAACCGGGCTCGCCTGGACTGAGGTTGGTGGGGATCTGCTCACCATCGAAGCGGTCGATATGCCGGGCCGCGGTAAGATGACCGTGACCGGCAATCTGCGCGATGTGATGAAGGAATCGATCTCGGCGGCAAACTCCTATGTGCAGGCGCGCGCGCCTCAGCTTGGGGTTAAGCCAACGGTGTTCCGCACAACCGATATCCATGTTCACGTGCCCGAAGGGGCTACACCGAAGGACGGTCCATCCGCCGGTGGGGCCATGATCACCGCGATTGTGTCTGCGCTCACCAATATTCCGGTTCGTAAGGACGTGGCGATGACCGGTGAAATCACGCTGCGCGGCCGGGTACTGCCGATCGGCGGGTTAAAGGAGAAGCTTCTGGCGGCTCTGCGCGGAGGCGTGAAAACGGTCCTTATCCCGACCGAAAACGTCAAGGACCTGGAAGAAGTGCCAGATAATGTGAAAGAGGGACTGGAGATTATTGCGGTGGAAACCGTCGATGAGGTCCTCAAGCACGCCTTGACCCAGCCGCTTGAAGCGGTGGAGTGGACTGAAGCCGATGCTGCGGCGTTGGCAAGCCTCGGTCAGCCAAGCTCCGGAGGGGCCGAAGCTGTAAAGCATTAGGCTGGTCGCCTGGCCTGAACGGACACAGCCCCGGAGGCAACTCTGGGGCTGTTTTCATTAGGCTCCTAGCTTGAAGACATCACAGGCGATTGCGGACAAAAAGCGTTCACGGTGCGCCTCATCGAGCGACAGCCCATCGAGCCCCTTCAAACACCTGGCCGGGTCGAGCATGGGCCAATTGGTGCCAAACATGACCCGATCTTTGCCCACGGTTTTCATGTAGGTCACAAAATCCGCAGGCAGGCGATGCAGGGCATAGGCTGAGGTGTCGACATAAAGGTTGGGGAATTTCACCGTCAGGCTGGTCAGCTCATTGATCCAAGGAAAGCCGACATGCCCGCCCACCACAATCAGCTCCGGGAAATCAAGCAACACGTCTTCCAGATAGGGGATTGGACGCCCCACTTCTGAGCGGCGCAGCGGTCCGGTATGGCCAATCTGGGTGCAGAAGGGGGCTCCGACCTCCACGCAGGCCGCATAGACCGGATAGAACCAAGCGTGGTTGGGCGGAAGATTCCAGACCCAGGGCAGGACTCGCACTGCAACATAGCGGTCGCCATCAAAGCGCTCTCGGATGGTTTGAGACGCTTTGGCCGGTTGGCTGATATCCACGCTGAGCATGCCTTTGAAGCGGTCGGGTGCGACTGAGATCTGGGAATCCAACTCGTCATTATCGATTAACCAGCCTTCAGGCCCGCTCCAGGCCGATAGCAGCATCATGTCTACGCCTGCGGCGTCCATGGCATGGAGCGCCATCTCTGGCGTGACGCGGACTTCGGACGGGTCCTGGCCCGTCCAGCGCAAAAGCGGCGCAAGCCAGGACGCACTGGCCATGCGCGCGGTTAGGACCTGACCCCAGACGTCGATAATCATGGTGCCACCATGGAGACACGTTCGATGACAATCGGGGTGCCCATGTATTGAGGATGTTGGTAATCGTCGGGCGCGTTGGCGAGGCTGGTCGGCTGGCCCCAGATGGCTTCGACCACATCCATACCCTCAATCACCTGGCCGAAGACTGCATAACCGGCTGCATCGGGATTGCGGGTGCCGGGGCCAGCATCCAGGCCGGGATAGTCGTTGATCATGATGAAAAATTCGGTCGTCGCGCTGCCTACTTCAAACCGGCCCATGGAGATCGCACCGCGTCCATGGGTGAGGCCGGTCACGGTGGTCGGTTCATGGGCAATGCCTTCAGCGCCCGGGAGCCCGTCACGGCCATATCCGCCCTGAATAAGGTTCATCGGCTCCACTCCAGGGCGCTCATTGTCGTCACGCACCGCGCGGTAAAAGGAGCCGCCCTCATAGACCCCCGCTTCCACATGATTGACGAAGTTTGCGACGGTGATCGGCGCGGCTGTTGGGTTGAGATCGACGGTGATGTCACCCAGCGATGTTTCAATCAAGGCGCGCGGGGCTGGGGTTTCGGCCGGGGTCTCTGACGCGGTCTGGGCTTCCTCCGCTGGGCTGCAAGCTGACAGCGCCAAGCTTGCCAGAGCGGTGAGGGTGAGGGCGGTACGAAGCATAGTGATCTCCCCGGGACGTCTGTCTTTGATGGGAGCGTGCAGCGCGCCCTGTGTCAAACTTTCAACCCCATGGTAGAGCCGAACCGTATCGATGGCTTGACCGCTGGTCCTTTAACTGGCCATGCTCCCCGGTATGAAAACACGCGCGACATATGTTTTTGGCTTTTACTTTGCTGACCTGAAGGGGTCGGGCTAGGGCGGCGCGTGTCGAAACCAGGCCACCAGGACCCCGCCCGAACCGGCGGGGTTTTTTTATGACAGGAGCACCCAGATTAATGTCTAACGAGACCCGATCTGATCAATTGTCAGACCGTGCGGCTTTGCGCACGGCCATTGATGGAACCGATCGAGAGATCCTGCGGCTCCTGGCAGACCGCCGGCGGCTGGGTGAGACCCTCGGCGCTCTGAAAGCCGGCGAGCAATCTCCGGTGCGAGATGTCGAACGCGAAGCGGATGTGATTGCACGCGGTGTCGAGGTGGGTGAAGCGCTCGGCTTGGATGCTGGGTTTGTCGAGAAGCTCTTCCAGCTTCTTATTGATGATTCGCTGCGTCGGCAGCGGGCCGGTCTGGACGCGCGTGCCCACGACCAGATGCTCTCTGAAGCGAGTGTGGCCTATCTCGGCGGCCCAGGAAGCTACTCCCACTTCGCTGTTCATAGTCATTTTGCCGGACGCTACTCGGGGATCGTGCCGGACATTAAGCGAGATTATGCGAGCATTTTCCGTGCGGTGGCGGACGGGCGAGCGGATTATGGCTTCGTGCCCATTGAAAATACGGGCACCGGCGGAATTGTGGAGGTCTATGATCTCCTGCGCGATACTTCACTGAAAATCGCTGGCGAGCACTACCACCGTATCGAGCATGCGGTGCTTGGCAGAGCGACCGATATGGGCCCGGTTCGTGTGATTTATGGGCACCCTCAGGCGCTGCGTCAGGCCCAGCGCTGGCTAAATGGCCGGACTGATGTGCGCCAAGTCCCTGTCTCGTCGACCACGCGCGCGCTGGAGCGGGCCATGGATGAGGGGCCGTCAGTTGCTGCCGTCGCAGGGCCAGAGGCCGCAGCCCTGTTCGGGCTCAATGTGATCGAATCTCGCATTTCCGATGTCGCCGGCAATCAAACCCGCTTTGTTTCACTGGCGCGATCGCCGGAACCGGCCAGCACTCTGCTGCCTTGTAAAACCTCGCTGGTCTTCGTCACATCCGATGAGGCCGGCTCGCTGGTCGATGCGCTGTATGGTTTCCGGACCGAAGGGGTGAATATGACCAAGCTAGAAAGCCGGCCGGTCGCCGATGCGCCCTGGGAGCAGCTTTTCTTCCTTGATCTGGAGGGCCACCAGG
Organism: Oceanicaulis sp.; assembly: GCA_028280165.1. Classification (GTDB taxonomy): domain Bacteria; phylum Pseudomonadota; class Alphaproteobacteria; order Caulobacterales; family Maricaulaceae; genus Oceanicaulis. The sequence goes on from JANQMI010000002.1 coordinate 7,952, forward strand.
ATGATCCGGCCGTGGCCAGAGCCCTGAAAACGCTCCACGCCAATGCAAAAACTGTGAGAAATCTCGGTTGTTACGGCTCAGACCGCTTGAAGCCAGCCGAGCGTCCGGCGTAAAGGAAAGGAGTGGGGCGGTTAGCTCAGCTGGCAGAGCATCTCGTTTACACCGAGAGGGTCGGCGGTT
>JANQMI010000013.1 GCA_028280165.1 Oceanicaulis sp.
GCTGCGCTTTGCGCGTCGCGGCCGCGTTCGGCTGTGATCAGCACACCCGGCGGCTCTACCCCCCACGCCTCGCAAAGCCCGCCATAGACGACCGGACCGGTTTGCCCATCTTCGAGCTGATAATCCAGCACCACCACGTCGGGGACGCTGCCATTGGCAAAGGCGGTGCGGGCGGCCGCGTCATCGCGGGCCCCGCGGGCATCACAGCCCCAGCGCTTGAGCAGCGCGACGGTGGCTTCCAGCACCGGCGCTTCGTCCTCCAAACACAGGACTTTCAGGCCATCGAGCGCTTCAGCCTTGCGGCGCGGCCGGCGTTGGCTGGCGGGTTTGGAGGCCGCGCGGGGCAAAGTCACTTCAAAGGTGGACCCCTTGCCCACCACCGACTCCAGCCTGAGCTTGTGGCCGAGCGTGGTACAGATGCGATCAACCACGGCCAGGCCCAGGCCCAGACCCCGATCTGTCTGATCGGCCATCGCACCGCGCTCAAACTCCTTAAAGATGGCGCGCTGGCGTTCGACGGGGACGCCGGGCCCGGTATCAATGACTTGCAGGCGCACGGTATCGCCGTGGCGGCGCGCGCCCACCAGAACCGTCCCGGTGTCTGTGTAGCGCACGGCATTTGAGATCAGGTTTTGTAGAACGCTGGTCATCAGCCCGCGGTCGGAGAATACTGCCAGACGGCAGGGTACAACACGCAGCTTCAACCCCTTGGAGTCTGCAGCGGGCGTGGATTGGGCCGCGGTCTCTTGCATCAACTCGCCCAAGGAGAAGACGCTTTGGCGCGGTGTTACGCCGTCCGCATCCAGGCGGGAGATATCCAGCAAGGCGCGAAGCAGCCGATCGGCATGGTCGATCGACCGCTCAATGCGCTGGGCCAGCTTGGCCTGACCGTCTGAACTGCCTTTGAGGTCTTCTTCCAGCGCCCCGGCAAACAAGCGCGCGGCGGACAGCGGTTGCAGCAGATCATGGCTGGCGGCTGCCAGAAAGCGGGTTTTGGATTGCGTGGCGGCTTCGGCGGCGCGGCGCGCTTGTTCAAGGTCTTTGGCCAGGTTGAGCCGGGCTTCGCTTTCAGCCTTCAGCGCTGCGGTGCGTTCCTCGACGCGCGCTTCCAGTGTCTCATAGGCGCGTTTGAGACCAATTTCAGCTTCGCGGCGCGCCGTATTGTCCTGATAAATGCAGAAAAAACCAACCACTTCGCCGTCTTCATAGCGGGGCTGGTAGGCGACCTGCCAGGAGCGGCGACGCCCGCCCAGCTTGCGCGAAATATCAAAGACCTGCCGATCGCCATTCAGGGCAGCCTCCATGTGCGGACGGCGCAATTCATACTCGTCTTCACTCATGAAGGAGGCCAAAGGCTGGCCCAGGACATCGCCATCAAGCTCGAAGAAATCCAGATAGCCCTGATTGGCAAAGCGCAGGCGATAGTCCCGGTCCGCATAGCTGAGCAGGGCGGGCAGATTGTCCGTGTAAAAGCGGATTGAACGCTCGCTCTCCTCCAGCCGGTCATGGCTGGAGCGCAGCTTCTCCGCCGTTTCATCAATCAGGGTCACGACATCGCCGGGACTCACGCGGGCCCCGGTCAAAACCCGCGTCATCAAGATGCGGGCCGACGCGGCCCCCAGCGCACGGGCCAGACGCGCCTCAGCCAGGCTAATCACCGCAGGGGTGGGTGTGTCACCGGACCTCAGCTCCCGGCCGACAGTCTGGGTGATGTCATCAAGCGTGTGTTTGGCTTCGGCTTCACCCAGCACCCGGGTGAGCACGGAGTCCAGATCGGAAACGCGGGCTCCGTTGGCGGTATGGGCATGGCTGCCGCCGCGCCCGGTAAAGGCATCGGCTTGCATCTGATCGACGAGCCCTGTCGATGAGAAGGCCACCGCCACGATGAACACCACCGCGTTGGCGATCAGGCAAACCGCGCTGGCGAAGGCGAAGGGATCCACGCCCACAGGGGCGGGCGGCGCGGACCCGGCATAGGTCGGGACTAAAATGAGACCGAACCACAACACCAATCCGGTCCCGATGCCCGAAAGCGCTCCAGCCCGATTGGCGCGCCGCCAGTAAAGCCCGAACAAAAGCGCAGGGGCCAGCTGAGCGGCCCCTGCGAAGGAGACCAGTCCAATGCCGGCCAAGCCGACGGATCGGTCCATGCCCAGCTGGAAGAGCAGCGCAGCGGCAACCAACCCAACCACCGCAAGACGTCGCCACGTCAATAGGCTGGCGGCAAAGCCGCGCGCAGCGGACAGGCGGGATTTTAGAAGGAGAGGCGCGGCCAGGTCGTTAACGATCATGGTCGACATGGCCAGAGCAGCGACCGTCACCATGCCCGCTGCTGCGGAAAATCCGCCAATGAAGGCCAGCAAGGCCAAGCCTTCGGCACCCATGGCGATGGGCAGGGCGAGGACATAGGCGTCCGGATCAGATCCATTGAGGACGGCCGCGCCAGCAAAGGCAATGGGTGGGGCGACCACGGCGACGATGGCGAGATAGAGCGGGAAGCCGAAGCGCGACAGAGTGGCATCTTCCGGCTTGCGGGTTTCGACCACCATCATGTGGAATTGGCGCGGCAGGGTCAGGGCCGCAAAGCCGGCCAGCAGCGTTAGAACGACGAAGCGCAGATCAATGCCGCCCTCTAAGAGCGGTGAGGCGCTCATGACCTCGTTGCGGACTTCGGCGGGCGTTTGATTCCAGACGGTCCATGCAAAAACACCCACCGCGGCCATGGCGATGAGTTTGATCAGGCTTTCTGCGGCCACGGCCAGTACCAGTCCGCGATTGCCTGCGGCGGCGTCGGCCTGACGCTGACCGAACAGGATGGCAAAGGCGGCAAAGACAATGGCGGCGGCGATGCTCCAGCCGATCCCGCCGGTATTGCCGCCGACCATAAGCGACAGGGCCGAGGCGGCGCTCTTCAGCTGGAGCGCGATATAGGGAATGACCGCAAGCAGGAGCCCGCCAGCTGCCAGCGCCCCCACCGCGGCCGACTTGCCATAGCGCGCGGACAGGAAGTCCGCGATGGACCCGGTATTATGCTCTCGGCCCAGTCGCACCAGCCGGCGAACGATGGAGAAGCCGATCAAGAAGACCAGTGCGGGTCCAAGATAAATGGGAAGATAGTCCCAGCCGTTCCGCGAGGCGTCCCCAACCGCGCCATAAAAAGTCCAGCTGGTGCAGTAAACGCCAAGGCCGAGCACGTAGAGCCAGGCGCGATGCTGTGGGGCTCGATCTATAGACCTGGCCCTGGCATCGCCCCAGAAGGCGATCGCCACCAGAAAGGCCATCCAGGCCCCAAGGACCAGTAGCGTGACCGTTAGCCCCAAAGGCCGATCCTCCTCCTCCCCGGCATAGCTGCGCGGTGTTGTGTGTCTGCAAGAGCATAAACCCGCAAAGCCCGTAAGGGCTTGCGGCGCAGGGTCGCGGCTTTCTGCGGTCTATGTTCGCCTCTATGGCCGCGATCAAGGCTGGGCTTGGCCTGGGTCAGCGACACCGCAGTTATCCGCACCTGGTGTTGGCGCGGGTATACTCTCCGTGCGCTGTTGGACAGGACGCACCGCTCCGGCGCGCCGGACACGGCTGCGACGTCTCACCGTGGTAATAGTGGTAAGAGCCAAAATCGCGGGGGGTGATAGGAGTCTGAAGATCGACCCCGCGAACGGGCCGTGTGTCAGACCCTTAGGCTGCAGCCTTGGCCGCGGTTTCCGGCTTGGCGTAGAGGCCGCGATGGCCAGGAACCGGACGCAAATTGTCGGTTAGACCCACAACCGTTTCTGCGGCCCCCAAAAGCAGGAATCCGTCATCCGTCAATTGATTGGCGAGCCGGTCCAACACCTTGGCCTTGGTATCAATATCGAAATAAATCAGTACATTACGGCAGAAAATAACGTCCATCCGGCCATAGCGTGAAAAGTCATCCAGCAGATTGCCTTGCTCGAAGCGCACGCGCTGGCTGATATGAGGCTTGACCTTCCAGGTCTCTCCAACCTGTTCGAAATGCTTCACCAGGCGCTGGATGGGCAGGCCGCGCTGGACCTCGAACTGGGTATAGACCCCGGCTTTGGCCTTCTCCAGGACCTGGGCGCTCATGTCTGTGGCGAGGATCTCGGCTCCGCGCTCACCGGCTTCGTCCAGAAGCATGCCCAGCGAATACGGCTCTTGGCCAGAGGAGGCCGCAGCACACCAGATCCGCAAAGACCGGCCGGGCCGAGCCCCTTTCAATGTTGGCATAATGGTCTTCTCGAACAGCTCAAACGGGGTTTTGTCGCGGAAGAAAAAGGTTTCGTGGGTGGCCAGGGCTTCGCTTGCGGCCACACACATCTTGCGATCGCCGCGCATCATCGCATCGATCAGCGCTTCAACACTGGCAAAGCCTTCCTTGCGGGCCAACGGGCCCAGACGGGAGTCGACAAGATAAGCCTTTTCCGGACCCAGAATAAGCCCGGTGCGTGTCTTTACGTCCTGGGACAGAAACTCAAATTTGTTGGATGGCAAGGCAGTCATCAAACACCCCTTAAGCGCCGGGCAATGTCCGGGCCGATTTCTTTTAATGGCAAGATTTGATCCGCGAGTCCGGCTTCGGCGACGGCACCGGGCATGCCCCAAACCACACTGGTCTCTTGGTCCTGCGCGATCACCGCGCCGCCTGCCTCCCGGACAGCGCGCGCGCCGTCGCGTCCGTCATGGCCCATGCCCGTTAGAATGACAGCGAGCATGTTGCGGCCCATCGCGGCAGCGCAGGATTCAAACAAGGGATCCACTGCGGGGCGGCAGAAATTGACCTGAGGTCCCTGATCCAGCTTGGCGATCAGGCCTGCCGTGTCACGATGAACAGTGAAGTGCCAGTCGCCAGGCGCGAGATAGACCCGGCCCGGCTTAATCAACTCGTTATGCTTGGCTTCCGCAGCTGGCAATCCGCATTTGGTCAGGTGTTCTGCAAGAATGGCGGTGAACAGCTTGGGCATGTGCTGGGTAATCACCACAGGCACCCGAGTATCGCGCGGAATCGCGCTCATCACGTCGCGTAAAGCCTGGGGGCCGCCGGTCGAAGAGCCGATCGCCACAAGATCTGGACGCGGAGCCAGCCCTGGGCGCGGGGCTGGTTTCGCCGTCGAAGACATCGCGGGGCGTGGCCGGGAGACACTGGGGGCTTTGGCCCTTGGGCTTAAGGCAACCAGCTTGTCCAATAGCTCCACCCGATAGCCCTCGGCACCGGCCACACGGCCAGCTTCGGGTTTGGGCGCGTAGTCGGCCGCGCCAAGCGACAGCGCGCGCATGGTCACCTCGCCACCCTTGCGGGTCAGCGTGGACGCCATGATGACACGCGCCCGCGGTGCGGCCTTCAGGATCAAGGGCAGGGCGGTAAGCCCGTCCATGCGTGGCATTTCCACGTCGAGTACAACGAGGTCGGGTTGAAGTTCCTGAGCACGGCGCACGCCTTGCTCGCCATCTGCGCAGGTCGCAGCCACGTCCAGGCGAGGGTCGTTTTCCACCCATCGGGCCACTAGACCGCGCACGACCGCGCTGTCGTCGATAATCAGGACGCGGGGTTTGCCGCCTGAGGCGGGGGAAAGTCGGGCAGCGGCGCTCACGAGGTCGCGCTCC
>JANQMI010000037.1 GCA_028280165.1 Oceanicaulis sp.
TCCCCACGGGCGGCGAGGCCCTGCAAGTCACGGGCCTGGCGCTCGATAGCCGCACGGTCCAGGCAGGCGATGTGTTCGCCGCGCTGCCCGGCGTGCAGACCGATGGCCGCAAATTCATCCCGATGGCGGTTGAGAAGGGTGCGGTCGCCATCATTGCGCCGGTTGGCACCCAAGCGCCCATCCCGGTCATTCGGAGCGATGACCCCGCCGGCCTGTTAGCGGCCATGTCGGCACGCTTCTATCCCGGTCAACCGGCGACCATCGCTGCGGTCACCGGCACAAATGGTAAGAGCTCTACCGTTGAGTTTCTGCGCCAGATCTGGGCGATGGCTGGATTAGACGCCGCCTGTTTGGGCACGCTAGGCGTGACCCGAGCCAGTGGGCGCACGGATGTGGGATACACCACGCCGGACGCGATCGCGCTGCACCGCTCGCTTGATGCGCTGGCCGGTGAAGGCGTGACCCACCTGGCGATGGAAGCCAGCAGCCACGGGCTGAAGCAAAAACGCATGGATGGCGTGAAGGTGTCCGCGGCTGCCTTTACAAACCTCACCCAGGATCATCTCGACTATCACCCCGATTTCGCAGATTACTTCGCATCCAAAATGCGTCTCTTCTCTGCGCTTGCCGAAGAAGGGGCTCCAGCGGTCATCCACATGGATTCAGACTGGAGCGAGAAAGTCGCCGACGGCTGCCGGGCGGCCGGGCTCGACGTCATCACCGTAGGCTGGCGCGGCCGCGACCTGACCATTACCGAAATCACCCCGCATCCGGCCAGCCAGAGCCTGCATTTCACCTGGAAAGGGCAGGCCTTCGAGGTCTGCTTGCCCTTGATTGGTGAGTTTCAGAGTGCCAATGCCGTTGTGGCTGCCGCTCTGGCGATTGCGACCGGGGTTGAGCCACAAACGGCCTTCGCCGCGCTTGAAAAGCTGTCCGGTGTGGCTGGGCGTCTTCAGGCTGTCGGGCAGACGGTTGAAGGCGCGCCCATTCTTCTGGATTACGCCCACACTCCGGACGGTCTCGACAAGCTCTTACGGGCCGCCAGGCCCCATACGCCGGGCCGTATCCACCTGGTGTTTGGAGCCGGTGGTGACCGTGACGCCACCAAGCGGGCGAAAATGGGGGCCGTCGCTGCCAAGCTGGCCGATCATGTCATCGTCACCGATGACAATCCACGGTCAGAAGACCCGGCTCTGATCCGCCAGGCGATCCTCGCAGGGGTTCCAAAGGCCACAGAGGTCGGCGACCGCGAAGAGGCGATTCGAGCAGGAATTGCGGGGTTGAAAACCGGTGACGTTTTGTTGGTCGCCGGCAAGGGCCATGAGACCGGGCAGATTGTTGGTGATCAGGTCATCCCGTTTGATGAAGCGGCCATCGTTTCACGCATTCTGGGGGAGCGGTCATGACCGGTGCCCCCCTCTGGACGGCCGCTGAGGCGGCCAAGGCGACCCATGGTCAGCTGACAGACGGTGGCTGGGCAGCGACCGGTGTGTCCATCGACACGCGCACGCTTCAGCCCGGTGACCTATTCGTCGCCCTGACCGATCAGCGCGACGGCCATGACTTTGCTCAAGGCGCGCTGGACGCCGGCGCGGCGGCGGCGCTCATCGCCAAGCCTGAAGCGGCGCGCGGCCCGCGCCTTGTGGTCGAAGATGTTCTGACGGCATTGCGCCAGCTCGGCGAAGCGGCCCGTGATCGCTCGAGCGCCGTGCGGGTTGGTGTCACCGGCTCTGTCGGCAAAACCAGCGTGAAGGAAGCCCTTGCCGCTGTGTTTCGCGCGGCCGGCCGTGCGCATTGGAGCGAAAAAAGCTATAATAATCATTGGGGTGTGCCATTGACGCTGGCGCGTATGCCCAAGGACACCGAGCGCGCTGTCTTCGAAATGGGGATGAATCATGCCGGTGAAATCGCTGATCTGGTCTCCATGGTCCGCCCCCATGTGGCGTTGATCACGAAGATCGCGCCGGCGCATCTGGAAAATCTCGGGTCGATGGAGGCCATCGCTGATGCCAAGGCGGAGATTTTTACCGCCCTGGCCGATGATGGCGTTGCGATCATACCCGCCGACGATGAGTTCGCGCTTCGCCTTTCAGACGCGGTCAAGCGCTCCAAAGCCGGGTTTCTGATTGATTTCGGTCATGCGCCAACGGCCGCAGTCCGTATCATGCGCTATGAGGACGGAGCCGACGGCGGGGTGGGCGAGATGGACGTCATGGGCCGGCTCATGGCTTTTCGTCTCAAGCTTACCGGCAGCCACCAGGCGGTGAATGCCGCTGGGGTCGTGGCTGCGGCTTTGGCGGCCGGAGTGGAACCGGATCAGGCCGTTGATGCGCTGGCTCAGTTGGAGCCTGCGGCTGGGCGCGGTTCAGTGTTCCACGCCAGTCTGGGCGAAGGCCGCGTCGTGACGGTTATTGACGACAGCTATAACGCCAACCCGGCCAGCATGCGGGCGGCTTTTTCTGCACTGGGCGCGCGGCAGCCCGAAGCCGGTGGCCGCCGGGTGGCGATCATCGGTGAGATGCTTGAGCTTGGTCCGCAGTCTGAAGCCATGCACGCAGATATGGCCTCGCCCTTGGTCGACGCTGGCGCTCAGCTGGTCTTCGCAGTGGGCGGCCAGGCTAAAGCTTTGCTCGACGCTTTGCCGAGCAATATCGAGCGCCAGTGGTTTGCCACCGCTGAGGACGCTGAAGCCGCTGTGAAGAAAAGCCTTCGCTCTGGAGACCTGCTGTTAATCAAAGGGTCCAATGCTTCTCGGGTACACACTCTTGCCGCATCTCTGCGCCAGGTTCGCAGAACTGCGACAACAAAGGCCTGATTTTCAATGTTTTACGAATTCCTCGCCCCTTTCTCTGACCAGTTTCAGCTGTTCAACGTCTTCAACTATCTGACCTTCCGAACGGGCGGCGCGTTGATGACGGCGTTCATGATTGCGCTCATCATCGGCGAGCCATTTATCAAATGGCTGAAGACCAAGGGCAGTCAGCCAATTCGGGACGATGGTCCCGAAAGCCATGTGGTGACCAAAGCTGGGACGCCCACCATGGGGGGCTTTATCATTCTGGCTGCCGTTGTGGTTTCGGTCCTGCTTTGGGGCGATCTTGGCAATCAATATCTCTGGGTTGTGCTGTTCGTGACGGCGGGATTTGGGGCCATCGGCTTCATTGATGACTGGCGCAAGGTCACCGAGAAATCCCACAAAGGCTTGTCGGGTAAGGGCAAGCTGGTGCTTCAGTTTGTGGTGGCCTTGATCGCTGTGTTCTGGATGGTCCAGCTTTTGTCCAGCGCGCCGGACGCACCTGAGAATTTCGCAACCTCGGTTGCAGTCCCCTTCTTCAAAGACCTGTTTATTCCCCTGTCGTTCGCCTTCTTCCTATTTGGTGCCGTCGTCATTGTCGGGGCATCAAACGCGGTCAATTTGACCGACGGCCTTGATGGCCTGGCCATTGTGCCGGTGATGATTGCGGCCGGGGCCTTCGGACTGATCGCCTATTTCGTCGGCAACGCGGTTTATTCTGACTATCTGTTCTTGAATTTCACCCCGGGCACTGGAGAGCTGGCCGTGATTTGCGGTGCGATGATTGGCGCTGGCCTGGGCTTTCTATGGTTCAACGCCCCACCGGCCATGGTCTTTATGGGCGATACCGGGTCGCTGTCGCTGGGCGGGGCGATTGGTGCGATTGCCGTGGCGGTCAAGCACGAGATCGTATTGGTCATCATTGGCGGATTGTTCGTGCTGGAGGCCCTGTCTGTGATGATCCAGGTGGCGAGCTTTAAACTGACCGGCAAGCGGGTCTTCGCCATGGCTCCGATCCACCACCATTTTGAAAAGCAGGGCTGGGCTGAGCCCACTATTGTGATCCGGTTTTGGATCATCGCCTTTGTGCTGGCCCTGATTGGGCTGTCGACACTGAAGTTGCGCTAGGAGCTGCCATGGTCCCGGTCCGCGCCCATGCCGGACATCGCGTTTGCGTTCTGCGCCTGACCGAAGCCGGTCTGGGCGCGGCGCAAGCCCTTCGGGCGGGCGGTGCGGACGTGTCGGTGTGGGACCCCGATCCGGATCGCCGGGCGTATGCACGAAGTCTGGAACTCAGCGTCGAAGACCCAAGCACGCGTGACTGGTCTGATCTGTCGCTGCTGGTTGTCGGCGAAGCGTCCATGTTGGATCCCAAGGTTTCGATCCGGACTGTGGAACTGGCGCGCGCACTGGATATTCCTGTCGTCGACGGATTCAGCCTCATCGCTCGGGGCGTGGTCGAGGAAAGCGCGACGACCCTATGTGCGATCACGGGGACATTGGCAAAACCCCTGGCGCGGCTGGTCGCGCGGCTGCTGGACGGCCTGGGCGTGGACGTCATCGGACCGGAGCTGGATGCGCCACCGCGCGCCGTCGGGCCTGGGAGTGTCACCCTTCTTGGGCTTGAATCCGGAGCCATTCCGGAGGGCGCAGACATCGCGGCGGTGATGGATTGCCGGTGCGATGCAGGCTTAGCCGACCGGATCGCAGAGATGACGGGTCCGGTCGTTCTGAATGCCGATGACCCTGCAGCCGCCCGTCTGGCCACACGCGTGCCGGAACGAGCCATTCTTGCATCTGGCCGCCAATCGCTTGGCGGAGGAGTCTTTGTCTGTGCAGGGGCGGTCTTTGATGGTCTGGATGGGCCGCCGCGCCGATTGACCGGTAAACCGGCCTCTGACGGCGTCGCCTTCACGCCACCTGGGTTGCTGGCCATGGCCCATGGCGTTGTTCGCGCCCTGGGTATATCAGCCGACCACGCGCGCGAGGCTTTGCAGCGCCTTCCAGGACTTGAAGGGTGGGGGGGCGTGGCTGCCCGCTTTGGGCCTGTACCCCTTCTTGATTTTTCGCAGGCGAAGGACCTGCGTTCAGCGCTGTTGGCGTTACGGGCTCCAGGCCCTGTCATCTGGATTGCAGGATCGACGCTGGAGAAGGGGGCTGCCGCCCTGATTGACGCCGCCGGCCAAACGCCGACAGCCATCTACATGCCGGGCAATCGGTGTAAGGCGGCCAAGGCGCTGGCCCGTCTTTGCCCGACCCGGGTAGTGCCAGACATCGACCTTTTGGCTGCACGGGCTCTGTTCGCCGCCCTGAAGGCTGGACCGGAGGCGCGGATCGTTATCGCGCCGGGGTGTACGGATGGAACGCAGGCCCGGCCTATTGCTGAAGCGCTCAATCGATTAATCGCCGCAGTGCGTGAAAGTGAGACGGCATGACACGGGCAACCCGACAAGTCTGGCTGTGGAGCGGGCTCGACCGCTCTATCTTGGCGACCTTACTCTTCCTGATGGCGGTTGGGATTGTGCTGGCTTTTGCGGCCAGCCCTGCGGTCTCCAGCGCTGCTGACCCCTGGTATTATCTGAAACGCCAGATCGTTTTTGCGGCTGGCGGGCTTCTAGTGCTTGCGATGACAAGCGCGCTGAGCCTTACGGGCGTACGGCGCATGTCGGGGCTCGCGCTGGTGTTCAGCCTGATCCTGCTCGTGCTGGTTTTGATTGTTGGCTTTGAGGTCAAAGGGGCGCAGCGCTGGATTCGCTTAAGTGGCTTCTCCCTGCAGCCCAGCGAGATCCTAAAGCCCGCCTTTGTGGTCTTTATTGCCTGGTTGTTTTGTGAGGAGGATAAAGGCGCTCCCATTTATGGGCGTGTTGTCGCGTTTGGGATTTACCTGGTCGCCGCCACATTATTGTTGTTCCAGCCCGACTTTGGCCAAACCGTTCTGATCACCTTGATCTTTGGGGCCATGCTTTGGGCCGGCGGTCTGTCATGGAAATACACCGGTCTACTCGGCGGATTTGCCGGGGCCGGCTCAATGGGCGCTTACCTGACGATGCCGCATGTGCGCGCGCGTGTAGAGGGCTTCCTGTCGCCAAGTGATCCCGATGCCGGGCGCACCCAGACTGATATCGCGATTGACGCGATATCCCGGGGTGGGCTTTGGGGGGCAGGCCCGGGCGAGGGCGAGATCAAGCATGTCCTGCCAGAAGCGCATAATGATTATATCTTCTCCGTGGCGGCGGAAGAGTTTGGGTTGCTGGCTTCGCTCGCCATTATCGGCCTTTATGGCTTGCTTTTCGCCAGGGCTTGGATGTTGGCGCTGCGGTTGGAGGACTCCTTCGCTCAGCTGGCCGCATCGGGTTTGGCGATGCTGTTTGGTCTTCAGGCGCTTATCAATATTGCCGTCAATCTCGATATCGCGCCGTCCACAGGTATGACGCTGCCGCTCATTTCCAATGGCGGCTCGTCAATGCTGGCTCTGTGCTTTTCTGCTGGCCTGCTCCTTGCGCTCACCCGCAAACGCCCTGGAGCCTATGCCCCACCCACTTCCATCCGTAGAGCTGTCGCATGAGCCAGCGCGCTCTGTTTGCGGCCGGAGGGACCGGCGGTCATATTTTTCCGGCGCGCGCGGCGGCCGATGAGCTTGCTAAGCGGGGGTGGGACGTCCGCCTCGTGACCGATGCGCGGGGCGTGAAGCATGCCGAAGGCTTTCCAGGCGGGGCCCCAGTGGTCATTGATGCGGCGAGCCCGTTTCAGAAAAACCCGCTGCGCGCTCTCAAAGCGCTGATCAGCTTGGCCAAAGGCTATAATACAACCCGCGCGCTGATGGCGCAGTTCAAGCCCGATGTGGTGGCCGGCTTTGGCGGCTATCCGGCTTTCCCGGCCCTGGCGGCTGCGCGCCTATCGGGTACGCCCCACATCATTCACGAACAGAACGCGGTGCTCGGTCGGGTCAACCGGCTCTTTGCGAGCTCGGCTTTCGCGGTGGCCTCCGGCTTCCAGCGCCTCGATAGACTCAAGCCTGGTGTGCGCCACGAAGTGACGGGCAACCCGCTGCGTGACGCCGTTCTGAAAGCGGTGACGGATTATGAACCGCCGGCATCGGACGGTCCGATCCACCTGCTGGTGGTGGGCGGGAGCCTGGGCGCGCGCCTACTCTCGCTCACGGTCCCTGAGGCGCTGGCGCAGCTTCCTGATGCCTTGCGAAAGCGGCTTCGCGTGGTCCAGCAGACGCGGGCTGAAACCTTGGAAGAAGCGAAGGCGATTTATGGGCGGGCGGGCATTGAGGCTGATCTTCAACCCTTCTTCACGGACATGGGCGCGCTCTACGCCCAGGCCCATCTGGTGATCAGCCGAGCGGGTGCCAGCTCAGTCTCCGAGATCGCTGCCCATGGCCGCCCTGCTATTTTTGTTCCGCTTGGTATCGCCATGGACGATCACCAAACCGCCAATGCCCTGAGTTTGGTCGAAGGACGGGGGGCTGAATCCATTGCTGAATCTGAGTTTGCCGCACAATCGCTGTCAGCTCGCCTTGAATCAGCCCTGTCAGACAGCGAAGCTCTGGCTCGTCGCGCTGAAGCGGCCCGTGTCGCTGGGCGCGCGGACGCTCATTTGCGCTTGGCTGAGCTGATTATTGCTGCAGGGACTTAACGACTTTCATGCCTCCCATTGAACTCGCTGCCTCCGTTGCTCCAGTCCACTTTGTTGGGATTGGCGGTATCGGGATGAGCGGTATTGCCGAAGTGATGCTCAATCTCGGCTATGCTGTTACCGGCTCTGACATCAAGGACAGCGCCAATACCGAACGCTTGCGCAGCAAAGGCGCAACCATCCATATCGGCCATGCCGCTGAGAATGTTGACGGTGCCGGTGCCTTGGTGGTCTCCAGCGCGGTGAAGGCTGACAATCCCGAACTCGTGGCCGCCCGGGCGCGCCGCATTCCGGTGGTGCGTCGCGCTGAGATGCTGGCTGAGCTGATGCGTCTGAAACAGGCTGTCGCGGTCGCGGGGACCCACGGCAAGACAACGACCACCAGCCTCGTCGCCGCGTTGATGGATGCGGCCAGCTTTGATCCCACGGTGATAAATGGTGGCATCATTTCGGCCTATGGCTCCAATGCGAAAATGGGTGAAGGCGACTGGATGGTCGTTGAGGCCGATGAAAGCGACGGATCGTTTTTAAAGCTGCGCGGCGCGGTGGGAATCATCACCAATATCGATCCGGAGCATATGGAGCATTATGGCAGCTTTGATGCTCTGCGTGCGGCGTTTGAGCAATTTGTTGAGAACCTGCCTTTCTATGGCTTTGCGGTCTTGTGCATCGACCATCCTGAGGTGCAGGCCCTCGCCGCCAGGATCGAAGATCGCCGGGTCATCACCTACGGTCAGTCGCCCCAGGCGGATGTGCGGATCAGTGATCTTGTTATGGATAGTTCGGGTGCGAATTTCTCGCTCACCTTTCAGGCCCATGGGAGTGAGCCCAAGACCTGGACCAATCTTCAGCTGCCGATGATGGGCGAGCATAATGTTCTCAATGCGGCGGGCTCGATCGCAGTGGTCGAGGCGCTCGGCGGCAATGAGGACGAAGTGCGCGCCGGCCTTGCAGGTTTTTCGGGCGTAAAGCGCCGTTTCACCCTTGTGGGGGAGGCGCTGGGGGCCACTATCATTGACGATTACGGCCATCACCCGGTGGAGATAGCTGCGGTCTTAAAGGCGGCGCGGCAGCGTGCTGGCGAAGGAAAAGTCCACGCCGTGGTGCAGCCTCATCGTTTTACCCGTTTGCATGATTTGTTTGAGGATTTCTGCACCTGCTTCAATGACGCCGACAGTGTGTTGGTCGCGCCAGTCTTCACCGCCGGCGAGGAGCCGATCGAAGGCGCGGATGCTGAAGGTCTGGTTCAGGGCTTGCAGCGCCACGGCCATCGCGATGCTGGAACTACGTCTCGGGATGAACTTGCTTCGGATGTGAAGGAAAAGATTGCCGCGGGCGATCTTGTGGTGTGTCTCGGGGCCGGTGATATCACCGCCTGGGCCGCGAAATTGCCCGAAGAGCTGGAGGCTCTGGGGTGATGGTCGGTCAAACTCGGATATCTCCCCCAGCTTGCGGGGGAGGACACCAGAAGGGTTTGCGTCGTGTCTGACCTCCTGTCCCGTCTGCCGTCCGTGCGCGGCAAGCTGATCGAGAATGCGCCGCTGAGCGACATTACCTGGCTGCGCGTGGGCGGGCCCGCCGACGTCCTGTATCTGCCAGCCGACGAAGCGGATCTCGCGAAGTTTCTTGAGAACACGCCGCACGACATTCCTGTCCATGTTCTCGGCGCGGGTTCGAACACGCTGGTGCGCGATGGCGGGGTGCGCGGCGTGGTGATCAAGCTGACCCCCGCCTTCGGCAAAGTCACCGTCGAGGACGGGCATAAGGTCCGCGCCGGAGCGGCCGCGCTCGACAAGGCGGTGGCCAAAGCTGCGGCCAAGGCCGGCGTGGCGGGCTTGGAGTTTTATGTGGGTGTGCCTGGAGCCATTGGTGGGGCGCTAAGCATGAATGCGGGCTGTTATGGTTCGGAAACGAAGGATGTATTAGTTGAAGCCGTAGCGTTGGATCGTCAGGGCCAGCGCCACGTCGTCCCGGCGGCGGATATGGGCTATGCCTACCGTCACAGTGCGGCACCGGCCGACTGGATTTTCATTGAAGCGCTGTTCCAGGGCAAGGCCGACACTGCGGACGCTGTCACCGCGCGCATGAACGCCATTACCGAGCGCCGGGAAAGCACCCAGCCGATCCGAGAGAAGACGTCGGGATCGACATTTAAAAACCCTGACCCTGAAATGTCTGGCGGCAAGTCGGCCTGGCAGCTGGTCGATGCCACCGGCTGGAGGGGCAAACCGGTTGGTGGTGCCCGCTTCTCTGAACAGCACGCCAATTTCCTGATCAATGACGGCACGGCAAGCGCCAGCGATCTTGAGACGCTGGGCGAAAAGGTTCGCGCGGACGTGAAATCAGAGTTTGGGGTCGATCTGCACTGGGAAGTGCGCCGGATCGGGGAGGCCAAGGCATGACCAAGCGCATTGCTGTGCTGCTCGGGGGGCGCTCCCCGGAGCGGGAAGTCTCGCTGGTGTCAGGACAGAAGGTCGCCGAGGCGCTGCGCACCCGGGGCCATGACGTGATTGAAATCGACCCGGCCGAAGCTGACTGGCAGGCGCAGCTTTCCAGCGTGAAGCCCGACCTTGCCTTTAACGCGCTCCATGGCGAATGGGGCGAAGATGGGCGCATCCAGGGTGTGCTGGAATATCTGCAGATCCCCTACACCCATTCCGGTGTGATGGCGTCAGCCCTCGCCATGGACAAGCAGCGTGCGAAAGCGGTGTTGCGCGATGCCGGTATCGCCTGCCCGGATGGCAAAATCGTCAACCGGTTCGAGGCCGCGCGGCACCATGTCATGGACCCGCCCTATGTGGCCAAGCCCAATGCGCAAGGGTCTTCGGTGGGTGTCGTGATTGTACCCGAAGGTGCCAACGCGCCGCCGACGGTGCTGGCGTCCGACGATTGGCCTTATGGCGATGAGGTACTGATCGAGCGTTTCTGCCCGGGGCGGGAGTTGACGGTCGCCGTGATGGGAGATCGCGCTCTGGCTGTCACAGAAATCACGCCCAAAACCGCCTTTTATGACTACGAGGCCAAGTATGCTGACGGAGGCTCCGTGCACCGGGTTCCGACCGATGTCCCTGAAGCGATTGCGGCCCAATGCAAGGCCGATGCGCTGGCAGCGCACCAGGTCATCGGGTGCGCCGGTCTGACGCGCGCAGATTTTCGCTTTGATCCTGAATCCGGGAAGATTTGGTTACTCGAAATTAATACCCAGCCGGGCATGACTCCAACATCCCTGGCCCCTGAACAGGCGGCCTATCGCGGGATCTCGTTTGAAGATCTCGTGGAGTGGATGGCGGAGGATGCGTCTTGTCCAAGGTAAGAGGCGCCAGCGCTCGCTTGTCCTCTAAACGGACCAGGTCGGGCGCAAAGCGCAAGGCCAAATCCGCGCCCCGGCAGGGAAGCGCCAAGACCTTGAACTGGGTCGCTGCACAATTGCGCGCGGCCCGCCATCGCGCGAGCTATGCGCTGCGTCTGGGCGCAATTGCTGTGCTGGCGCTGTTTGGAGTCGTTATTTCCTTGTACGCCTTCACGGGCGGGTTTGAGGATGCGCGCTCTTCACTCGCCCGTAGCGCTGACCGCCAGCTGACCCAGGCCGGTTTCACCGTCGATTGGATTGATGTTTCGGGTGCGCACCGAGTGACGGCAAGCCAAGTCGCCATGCTGATTGGCGTGGAGCCGGGCACGAGCTTGGCAAGCCTGGACCTTGAGGCCGCCCGCGCCGCGCTGGAGGCGGATCCCTGGATCGCCAGCGCCCGCCTGCATCGCATGTGGCCGAACCGTCTGGCGGTGGTCATCGAGGAGCGAGTCCCCGTCGCCCTGTGGCAGGTCGACGGTGTTCACCGCGTGATCGATCCGACCGGGACGGTGATCACGTCCGCAGATCCTGCAGCTTTTGCAGATTTGCCGCGGGTGGTGGGTCAGGGGGCCAATGTTGCGGCGTTCGAGATGGTCAATCTGGTGCTGCGTAACGAAGATTTGGCGCGCCGGGTCAGTCACCTGATCTTCGTGGGTGAGCGGCGTTGGTCGCTGCGTTTGGTCAGCGGGGGAGAGGTCTTACTGCCTCAATCTGATCCGGAAGGGGCGTTGAGCCTTCTAGGGCGCATGCATGCGGATCGCGGTGTGCTCGACTACGACGCCCAGATCGTTGATCTGCGCAATGACGGTGAGATGGTCCTGCGGCCTTGGCCGGACCGAGCGGCGGAAGCTGCGGGCCGAGGAGCATAAGATAATGGGCCTGATGGGTGTATTTGGGTCTAAGACCACAACGGATCCAAAACCAAAGCCGGGCGTCTACGCCGCTGTAGATATTGGTGCAAGCAAGACGGTGTGTTTCCTGGCGCGCACCGAGCCAACGCTCGCGGGGCTGCGCCCGCGCGCCATCGGCGTCGGGCACGTGTCCACGCGCGGCGTGCGCGCTGGTGCGGTTGTGGATATGGAGGCTGCGGCTGAAAGCGTGCGGACCGCCGTCGAGAATGCCGAGCGTATGGCGGGTCATACGGTCAGCGAGGTCGTGATCTCGGCTGCGGCTGGAAGCCCCTCCAGCGCGCGGATTAGCATCGACATGGATCTGGCTGCGAGCGAGGTGACCGACCGTGATCTGCGCCGGATTTTAGCCGAAGCGCTGCATGATCATCGCGAAGCGGGCCGGGTGATGCTCCATGCCCTGCCGCTGTCCTGGCGGGTGGATGGGCATCGCGGTGTGAAAGACCCGCGCGGCATGTTTGGCGATCAGCTGGGCGTTGACCTTCACATCGTCAGTGCGGCGGCGGACCCCATTCAGAACCTTATCGCCTGTGTGGAGCGGTGCCAGCTGACGGTCTCCGGCGTTGCGGCCACGCCTTATGTGGCCGGGGCGGCTGTGCTGACACCTGACGAACGCGAATTGGGGGCTCTGGTTGTCGACATGGGCGCGCATGTCACCAGCTTTGCCGTATTTGCCGAAGGGGCTGTTCAGCATGTGGACGCGCTGGCTGTTGGCGGTGCCCATGTGACCAGTGATATCGCGCGGGGCTTGTCCACGCCGATCCAAGCCGCGGAACGTATTAAAGCGCTGTATGGCTGTGCGCTCGACAGTCCTGACGATGACCAGGTAATGATCGAAACGCCACCGGTTGCCGGGGCCGATAGCGCCACCATGGTCCAGCAGCCGCGCGCGCTTCTGAGTGCGGTTATTCGTCCGCGGCTTGAGGAGATCTTCGAATTGATGCGCGACCGGCTGGAAGCGGCGGGCGCGGATCGCG
>JANQMI010000054.1 GCA_028280165.1 Oceanicaulis sp.
GGCTGTGCGGTAGGGATAGGCGCGTCGGTGCGGCGCGGATCGATGGCCCGCTCCGGCACCGGTTGCTGCGCGCTTATGGGCGTAGGAGGCGCAGCGGCGGCCTGCTCAGCTTCGGTCTGGATAATCGCCGCGTCAGCGCTCCGGGGTTCGTCGTCCGGCAAGGGCTCAGGCAAGGCCTCGATTTCGGGAACAGGCACCTCAACAGGCTCCGGCTCCGCGATCACCTCAGGCTCGGGCTCGGTCGCGGCGACCGGCGCTTCGGGCTCTGTGGCGCTAGCGCCCTCACCGCT
This sequence comes from Oceanicaulis sp., assembly GCA_028280165.1. Classification (GTDB taxonomy): domain Bacteria; phylum Pseudomonadota; class Alphaproteobacteria; order Caulobacterales; family Maricaulaceae; genus Oceanicaulis. The sequence goes on from JANQMI010000054.1 coordinate 291, forward strand.
CTGACTGCCATCACGGCCCAACGGGCCCGAGCCGGTTTCACCGCCTGCAAGCGGCGGCTCAAAGAGCGGGGCATCGGTTTCAGCATCCTCACCACCGGCCACCGTGTAAAAGCGAATGTCGAGCGCTTGGCCCACACGTTCTGCTTCACGCATAAGGGCGGGAGGCAAGGTCAGCAGAGCGATCAGGGCCAATCCATGCAGAGTGAACGCCACGCCATAACCAATCGCGCGCCGCCTGAATTCAGGCGACACCCACAGCTCGCGCACCGGCTGAAAGGGGGCGGGAAAGGTCTCAGCAATGCTCACCCGCTAACAGATGGCCGAGCACAGCGCGCGCTTCAAATGAAATCGCGGTGAGGCATCAGTTGGACGGTAAAGATTTAGCGCTCGGCCGTGGCCCGGCTATCGGCGAGGAAGAGCGCGTCGGAGCCTTGTGCTGCGCTGGCATGGAAGACATAGCCGACAATCACAAGGCAAAGCGCAGCCAAAAACAATCCTGTCCAGCCACCGGCGTTTTTGCGTTTACTCATGATCGCCTCCCCTGGGCTTGCAAGCCGTTCAAGATTCTGAACCGTCGATGAATGCCAAGTTCAGGCTCGCGCCAGGCAGCCACAGGGCCGGATTGCGGCGAAGCGGAGGTCAAATGAGGTGATTTGAAGGCAAAGCGCTTGCCACCGCGCTGCATAGGGCGGCATCGTCCTGGGCCATGACGACGCTTCTCTATCTCGGTCCAGAAGGGACATTCACCCACCAAGCGGCTCTGGCTTTGGCTCCAAAAGGGTGTGAGCTCATACCCATGGCCAGCTTGCAGCTCGTCCTCGATGGCTTGGCATCCGGCCATGCCGATCTCGCCGTGGCTGCGCTTGATAGCGCCGCCGGGGTTATAGCCCTGACCCAAGCTGCCCTTGATCAGGGTCGAGTCGCAGTCTTGGCCGAGCACCGCGTCGCGGTCAGTTTTGATCTGTATCGCTGGCGAGGCGACGATGCCGCGTTGATCGGCGTTTACGGCCATGAGAAAGCGCTGGCGCAATGCCAGGACTGGATCAAGGGGCAAGGCCTGACGGGTAAACCGATCGCGTCGAACACGGCAGGCCTGGCGCATCTGCGTGATCACGCCGAGCCCGGCTGGGGGGCGATCGGCCCGCCGGGGCTGGCTGAGAGCTATGGGCTTGAGGTTTGCGGCCAAGCACTAGAAGGTCCAAATCCCAACCAGACGCTGTTCGTCCTGCTTCGTCGACCATCCCCTTAGCGCCCTGCCAAAGAGATCCGCACATGACTTCCAATCCTGTCTCTGACGCCCTGTCCCGGGTCAAGCCGTCCGCCACAATTGCGGTTAGCCAAAAAGCGCGTGAGCTGAAAGCGGCCGGACGCGATGTGATCGGCCTGGGCGCGGGTGAGCCGGACTTCGATACCCCCGACCACATCAAGGAAGCGGCGATTGAGGCCATTCGCGCAGGAAAGACGAAATATACCAATGTGGACGGCATTCCGGAGCTGAAAGAGGCCATCGCCGCCAAATTCAAGCGGGATAATTCTCTGGACTATGCCCCCGAACAGGTCAGCGTCTCGCCTGGCGGTAAGCCGGTCATCTACAATGCTTTTGTTGCAACGCTGAACCCGGGTGATGAGGTGGTCATCCCCACCCCCTACTGGGTCAGCTATCCAGAGATGGCCCGCCTGGTCGGCGCGGAACCCGTCTTCGCGCCCGCCGGTGTCGAGGATGGCTTCAAGCTGAAGCCGGAAACCCTAGACGCGGCTATCACGGCGAAGACCAAATGGGTCATCTTGAACTCCCCCTCAAATCCCACTGGGGCGGCCTATAGCCATGAGGAATTGGCCGCGCTCGGCGCGGTGCTGGACCGCCACCCCCATGTGATGGTCCTGACCGATGATATGTACGAGCATATCGTCTATGACGGATTTCAATTCGCCACGCTCGTCGAAGCGGCTCCGGGCCTCTACGACCGCACGCTGACCATGAATGGGGTGTCGAAGGCTTATGCCATGACCGGGTGGCGTATTGGCTATGCGGCTGGCCCACTCTGGCTGATTAAAGCCATGGCCAAGGTGATGAGCCAGACCACCTCCAACCCCTGCTCGATCAGCCAGTGGGCCTCGGTCGCCGCGCTCAATGGCAGTCACGCCTTCCTCAATGAGCGCAACGCCGCCTTCAAGCGGCGCCGGGACGCGATGCTTGAGAAGATCACCGCCGCACCGGGCCTGACCGCGCCGACACCCGAAGGCGCGTTCTATATCTTCGCCGATTGCGCAGGCCTCATCGGCAAGACCTCTGCCAGCGGCGTGACTTTGAACACCGACCTTGATGTCTGCGCGGCACTGCTTGAAGAAGAAGGCGTCGCGGTCGTTCCTGGAACAGCCTTTGGAGCCGCTCCAGGATTTCGGCTGTCCTATGCTACTGATGATGCCGCACTGGAAGATGCAGGTCAGCGGATCCTTCGCTTCTGTAAGGCAATCGGCTAAACCGATAGCTCCCGGATAAGTCATTAGCTTTATCTATCAGTATTAGCGTAATTACTGATTGGATTTATATCAGGGGTGCGTCCATATAAAGCTCAACTTCAATCACGAGACAGGAGCGCGTTATGGACATCAATATGGGGCTCGATCAGAGCCAACGCGAAACCATGGCCGAGGCTGTCGGCAAGCTGCTCTCCGATACCTATGCGCTGTATTTCAAGACCCACGCCTATCACTGGAATGTGACAGGGCCGCGCTTTCACGACCTGCATACGATGTTCGAGCTGCAGTATAACGAGTTGTGGACCGCGACCGACGCGATTGCAGAGCGTATCCGCGCGCTGGGCGTGATGGCCCCGATCTCCTACACGCAGATGGCTGAGAACGCATCCATCAGCTTTGACGACACCACCCCAGACGCCAACACCATGGTGGCCAATCTGGTGGCCGGTCATGAGCAGGTGGTTCGGTCGGCCCGTGCAGCGCTGAAGCTGGCTGAAGAACACAGCGATGAAGCCACCTCAGACCTGGTGGCCCCGCGCATTACCGAGCATGAGAAGACCGCCTGGATGCTTCGCGCGACGCTAGCTTAGAGGCTATCAGAGCTCAAAAAGCGCCCCGTCAGACCTCTGGCGGGGCATTTTTTGTTTTGGGCCCCACGCTGGGCAATTCAGCGTGCGCGCCCCCGCGCGCAGCAAGCGAGGAGTGACGGCAGGGGCGCGCCGGAGGACAGGTGGAGAAGAAAAAAGCCGGCCCCAGTATCGGGGGCCGGCTTGAAAAGTCTTCCGCGCCAGATCGGGGAGGAGACAGCGCGGGCAATAAGGGAAGGCTGCGATATCGCTGCCGTTCACGAGGGGGTATATGCGCCCTTACCTGGGTCTTAACAAGGCGGTGCAGCGAATACCCGCTATGCATTTTTGCAAGCCAGTCGCATCTCAGACACGGGTCTGCCGCATAACGGTCACAATTCGCCGCACCCCCATATTACCGAGCCCGGCGTCGCAAATACCGGGCCGTGAGAGGCCGGGCGTTGAAGCAGGCTAGCAGGGCAGTTTTAAGCCATTTTTAGCCAATTCTAAAGACACACAAATCCTGATCAAAGCCATGTAATATTTTATATTATCTGACCTCCGCGATCTATTTTTTAATCCGTGCTCTGATAAAAAACCTTGCCGGCAATGCGGATATGTGGGAGTCTCAGACCTCACTGCGAGCCAGAGGAGGCTCATATGAATAGATTTGCTGAACCCGCCATCCTGGCCCTGGCCTGGCTGGCCTTCATTGGGGCCGGACCCCGTTTTCTGGATGAGTCCTGGCTGACGGGCCTCACCCTTCTCGGGGTGGCCGCCACATTTGTCGTGCTGTCTCGCCATGGCCTGGTCCGCCGCAAGGACCCGTTGTCCCTGAGCTCAACCGGCCGCCGTCCCTATTTCGAAACGCGGTAAGCCTTCGGTCTCTCCCCGGCTTGCGGGGGGAGGGTATCGCCGGGTTTCTAGGTGAACGCCTGCAGACCTGTTTGCGACCGGCCTAGGATGAGGGCATGCACGTCGTGGGTGCCTTCATAGGTGTTGACCGTTTCCAGATTAATCGCGTGGCGCAGGATATGATACTCCTCGGCAATGCCATTGCCGCCATGGATATCACGCGCCTCACGGGCGATGGCCAATGCCTTGCCGCAATTATTGCGCTTCATCAGCGAGATCGCTTCTGGCACCCAGGCTCCTTGATCCATCAAACGGCCTAGCTGCAGCGCACCTTGATAGCCCAGCGCGATTTCGGTTTGCATGTCCGCCAGCTTCTTCTGCACCAGCTGGGTCGCGGCGATGGGTTTGCCAAACACGATCCGCTCCATGGCGTAGTCACGCGCCGCGTGCCAGCAGAACTCTGCCGCCCCCATGGCCCCCCAGCTGATACCATAGCGGGCCTTATTCAAGCAGCTGAACGGTCCGCGCAGGCCCTTCACATGGGGTAGGATCGCGTCGTCCGGCACGAAAGCGTCATTGAGGGAAATCGAACCGGTGGTGGAAGCCCGAAGCGAGAGCTTGCCTTCGATCTTGGGGCAGTCGAAGCCCTCGACGCCCTTCTCCACGACGAAGCCGCGGATGACCCCATCGAGCTTGGCCCAGACGACAGCCAGGTCAGAAATTGGCGAATTGGTGATCCACATTTTCGAGCCATTGAGATTGTAACCGCCATCGACTTTTTTCGCGGTTGTACGCATCGCGCCCGGGTCCGACCCGCCATCAGCCTCGGTCAGCCCAAAGCAGCCCACCCATTCGCCGCTCGCCAGCTTGGGCAGATATCGCTGTTTTTGCTCCTCAGAGCCAAAGGCCTCAATCGGATACATGACCAGGGAGGACTGCACGCTCATTGCCGAGCGATAGCCGCTGTCGACGGCTTCGACTTCTCGGGCGATCAGGCCATAGGCCACGTTCGACAGGCCCGCGCCGCCATATTGCTCGGCCACCGTGGCTCCCAGGAGACCCAGCTCACCCATTTCCATCATAATGGCGCGATCAAAGCTTTCCTCACGATAGGCCTCGATCACGCGCGGCAGCAGCTTGTCGCGGCAATACTGGCGCGCCGTCTCTGAAATCATCCGCTCGTCTTCAGACAGCTGATGGCTCAAATGCAGCGGGTCTTCCCAGTTAAAGCTCAAGCTTTGCTCGTTCGCAGCATCCAGCGCAGCCATGGCGATCATCCTCTAGTCTGGCGTTCTCTTGGGTGTGTGTATCACAAGCCGAGGCTCAAGCGACAGAGAGTGCGCCGTCTCGTGCGCAGTGGAGGCCGTGTGTCGCAGGCAAGGGGAGATCTCGGTTGCCTCTCGCTCTCTTTCCCGACGCAGGGCGGGCCCCAGAGATCATGAAATGCTGCGCTTGACGGCCCTGGGCCCCGACCTGCGTCGGGGATGACGAGGATGCTGGAAGACTCTAACACCCTGCTCTGCGGGGGGTGACATCGCGAACGTTCCGCCACGTTATCTTGTAACCGGAGACATCCTGCCCAGCCCCTGCTAGCGTCCCGCGCACATGCGGCGGCGGTCGCTTCAGGGAGAGATTTCATGGATATGTTCGTACGTTGGGCCGTGGCCGGTGTTTCGAGTTTGGCAGCGGTCGCGTGCGATACACCCGCCGAGGACACGCAGAGCGCAGCCGCTCCAGAACCAGGGGTCATCACGGTCCCAGCCCACGAGGCCTCGCGCTATGTCGTGCTGGTCGGCGGCACGCCGATTGGGGCGGCCAATATCAGCCATGATGGCAACGAAATCGCGATCGAATATGAATTCCGCAATAACGGCCGCGGTCCAACGCTGAACGAAGCGATCACGCTCAACGAAGCCGGCTATCCGGTCCGCTGGACCATTGAAGGGGCGTCCACCTTTGGCAACGCCGTTGATGAAAGCTTCAGCTGGGAGGGTGACAGCGCCAGCTGGCGCGATGCGACCGGCGACGGCAGCGCCACCCTGAACGGTGCGGCCTACTACGTTCCGCAGAACGCCTCCCCCTATCAGCTGGCGATTGTTGGACGCATCTTGCTCAACGATGACGACCGCACGATCCCTTCTCTGCCAGGCGGTGAACTGCGCCTGACCCATATGGAGGACTTAACCCTCAGCGATGGCGATCGCGCCATCGAAGTGGCGGCCTATGCGCTTTCCGGGTCGAGCACCAGCCCGACCTATTTCTTGATGGAGGGCGAGGCCTTCTTTGGGGTCGTTTCGCCTGGTTTTGCGGTCCTGGCTGAGGGCCAGGAAAGCTATGATGAGCTGTTACGCTCGCGGGCTGCGGAATATGGCGCAAGCCGCTATGAAGACATCCAGTCGCGGACGGCCCATCGCTATGCCGGTCCGGTCGCTGTGACCAATGTCCACGTCTTTAACCCAGCCACACAAACTCGCTCGGATCGCTCAACGGTGATCTTTGAGGGCGACCGCATCACCAGCCTGCAGCCCGCCAATCAATCGACACCGCCTGGGGCGACTGTGATCGATGGCGCAGGCGGCACCCTCGTGCCGGGCCTGTTTGAGATGCATGCCCATCTGGGTGAAAGCGCCGCAGCGCTCGGCATTGCCGCAGGCATTACCAGCGTCCGCGACATGGGCAATAACAATGAGGTCTTGTCCAACCTTATTGGCAATATTGAAAGCGGCCGCGTGGCGGGCCCCCGGGTCTTCCGCTCCGGTTTCATTGAGGGACGCAGCCCGTTTAACTCCAATAACGGTATCCTGGTCGCGAGCCAGGACGAAGCCGTACAGGCGGTGCGAACCTATGCCGAAATGGGCGGCTTTCACCAGATCAAGGTCTACAACTCCATGGACCCCGCCTGGATCCCAGCCGTGATTGCTGAAGCGGGCACCCACGGCCTTCGGGTCACCGGCCACGTGCCAGCCTTCACCGATGCCAACGCCATGATTGCCGCAGGCTATGATGAACTTACCCATATCAACCAGCTGATGCTGGGTTGGGTGCTTGATGAGGGCGAGGACACGCGGACCCTGCTACGGCTGACTGCACTCAAGCGCTTGCCGGAACTGGACCTGCAAAGCGAGGCGGTTCAAGCCACGATCCAAGCCATGGTTGATGCAGAGATCGCCATCGACCCAACCTTTGCAATCCATGAAGCGCTTTTGCTGTCCCGTAATGGCCAGCTGAGCCCCGGCGCGGTGGACTATATCGACAACATGCCCGCCAGCTCCCAACGCCAGGCGCGCACCGCGTGGGCGGCCATCGAAAATGACGCGGACGATCTCGCCTATCGCGGGGCCTTTGAGCAGATTACAGCAGCGCTCACGGAGCTGCGAGACCGCGGTATTTTCATGGTGCCCGGCACCGACCTCGGCGGCAGCTTTGCCTACCATCGCGAGCTCGAGCTCTATCAGTCCATCGGTATGGAGCCGACTGAGATTATCGCCTGGGCGAGCCAGGGCATGGCCGATTATCTCGGCGCAGGCGATGAGCTGGGCTCAGTCACCCCCGGCAAATATGCGGACTTCTTCCTGGTGCCGGGTGATCCAACGACTGACTTTAAGGACCTGAAGACCATCTCCATGGTGGTGGCCGATGGTGTGGTCTACTACCCTGCGGAGATCTATCCGGAGTTTGGCATTCGTCCATTTGTCGATGCGCCGGAGGTGAGCGAGGCGGAGTAACCGTCCTGGAGCAAATGATGTCCTCCCCTGTTTACGGGGGAGACATCACATAATCCACGCGCCTTCTAAACCAGCAACACCACCGCCAGCGCGCCATTGGCGATCATCAAGGTAAAATCGAGCACAAAAATCAAAAGCATGACGCCCTTGAAGACCGGCCACAGGCCTTCGCCGCGCCGATTTTGCAGCGCCATGGGAATGTTGCCGGCAAACTGAGACCCGTGGGCAAGCGCGTTGAAGACAAGCAGAACCGCCCACTGGGAGCTGGTTTCGAACCCGCCCAGATTGAACACCAACATCACATTCAACGCCGAGAGCGCCAGATTAAACCCGCCCATGAAACGCCCGGACTCCACCAGCGCGTCATAGGCTGAGTTTTGGCGATCTTCGCGGACCGGGACCATAACTTTCCCGAAGACTTTCCGGCGCAGGTAAAACGCGTTGAATGCCATTGCGAACCAGATCGCGTTGGCCAGAAAGATCGCCGTGAGCATCCAATCCTGCATGGGCTCCTACCCGCCTCGCGGTCGCCACATCACCACGGTGTTGGCTTCACCCAGCTTGGCCATTTCGCGATGGCCATAGCCGAGCTTGTCAGCCACCCGGATGGAAGGGCCATTCTCCGGCGCGATCAGGCAGCAAGAGCGCGGAGCCTCAAGATGGGTATCCATCCACGCCAAGACCGCTCTCATCGCCTCAGTGGCATAGCCTTTCCCATGATGATCCGGACTTAAAACCCAGCCCGTTTCGGGGACCCCGGCAATATCGACGCTGAGATTGCGCTTAAAATCGGCCACCCCGACCTGGCCAACGAAATCGCCACCTTTTGTGACCAGGGACCAATAGCCATAGCCCAGAAGTGCCCAGAGCCCGGGAAAACGCAGCATGCGGGCCCAGCTGTCCGTGGGTGTCGAAGGGGTGCCTCCGATATGGCGCACAACGCTTTCATCTGCCCATAAACGCACGCAGTCGTCAAAATCCTCGGCACGTGTTTCACGCAGGAGGAGACGCTCGGTTTCCAGGCGCGGGGCGGTTGGCGAGCCCGCCATTATGGGGCCCCGCCAGCGGAGCCAATGGGGATAATCGCAACCTGGAGAAAATCCTGGGAGACCGCTCCGGTTGCCGACAAAGCCTGAAATTCTGGGCTTTCGATCGCAGCCTGGGCTGCCGCTTCGCTCGGCCAGACACTGCTCATCACGATCCGGGACGGCGTTGACGCATCGACGACTTTAACTTCCATCGCGCCATAAGTGCTGAAATGCGCCACCAGCGTATTCACCAGGTCGGACGCGTGATCTGACTTGGCAAAAACTACCAAGTTGGCGCGCATATCTGCGCCTTCATCCACACTGGCGTTTGGCATTGTCATAATGGGACGGTCGCCGACAATCAGGCCCAGACAGAGCCCAGCGATGCCAGCTCCGGCAGCGATCGTGAGATTGCGGGAAAGCGTCATGGGGCAGGCTCCGGCGCGGCAGGCTGGCGAAAGGCAAACAGAAGCAAAAGCGGCGCGATCCACGGCACGATCCGCTCGAACGGATCGCCGGGGATCGCAGCCCAGCTGGCCAGGACCGATGGATGCCGGCACGATGCGTGGGCTGCCATCGGTC
>JANQMI010000058.1 GCA_028280165.1 Oceanicaulis sp.
AAGCTGCCCTGGACGATGTGGCCCATCTGGGCGGCGAAGGCGGGATTATTGCTATTGATGCAAACGGCGCGGTTTCGGCCCAGTTCAATTCACCGGGCATGAAACGCGCGATTGTGCACGCCGATGGGACCATCGAGGTGGCGGTGAAAACCCGCTAGCCCCGGGTAGCCGCCGTCTCAGGCCGCATTGGCATCGACCGCAGAAAACAGAATGGAGGCCAGCGCCGCGCTGTCAGGCGCCGCGCGCAGGCTGCGGCGGATATCGTCCCGGCGCAACAGGCGCGAAACCTGGGCCAAGGCCTTCAAATGCTCCGCCCCGGCGTCTTCCGGGGCCAGCAACATGAAGACCAGATCTGCTGGGCGGCCATCGACAGCATCGAAATCAACGGGCTGTTTCAAACGCAGGAAAAAGCCCGCCACGCTGTCGACAAGATCGGTGCGCGCATGGGGAATGGCGACACCATGCCCCACGCCGGTGGATCCCAGGCGCTCACGGTCCATCAAGGCTTCTAGAATAGGGCGCGGCGGCAAAGACAGGCGCTTGGCCGCAAGCTCGGCCAAGGCGTGAAAAACCTGCTTACGGCTCGTCGCTGACACATCCGCAACAATACCGCCATCTGCGATCAAGTTCGATAAAGGCATTCGTCAATTCGTATCCGGCGCGCCCCGAAGGACGCAGACAGGGCGGCCACCCTGACGGGTGGCTCCGCAGTCGCCTTGGCCTACCCGACCGCAGCTTTCGCGGTCCCTTTAGCGGCTCGAGCCGGATCAATCCACCCCACATGACCATCTGGCCGTCGATAAACGATATTTACTTCACCGTTTGCTGCATTTTTGAACATCAAAAAGGGTGCATCGGCCAAGTCCATTTCCAAAACGGCCATAGAGACCGTTGCGGTTTTCAGCTCTGCGGGCTGCTCCGCGATGATCACAGGCTCCTCACCGCCCTCAGCCCCACCATCATCTTCATCATCGCCCACATCGGTGCGGCCTTCGGACCGCAAGACCGCGACCGATAAGTCAGACTTAGTGTCCGCATGGTGGTCTTTCAGACGGCGCTTATAGCGGCGCAGGCGCTTTTCCAGGTGAACCGCCGCATCCTCGGCCGCGCCATGGGCGTCGCCGCCTTCACCTGAGGCCTGAAGAAAAGCTCCGGACGGAAGATGAAGCGAGATATCGACCTTAAATCCAAACCCTTCCTTGGACGCCACGACGAAGGCCTCAGCCGGACGGCTGAAATACTTCGACGCCGCTTCAGTGATGCGTGTGTCGATCCGCTCACGCAGTGCAGCGGAAACATCAATGCCCTTGGAAACGAATTGGATATGCATGGGAACTCCCTTTGGCTTGCATGCCGAAATCGCACGGCGCGCCTGGAGGGAAGATCGTCCCAGCCCGCGCCTGCCGCGCGGCCTGATGCCCACATCGAACATCAGGAAATTACGGTATCTGGCGGGATGGTCCGTCGTCAATCTTGCGCTGCGGTATGGGTTAAGGCTTAGCCCATGCCCTTCATGATCCGACGGCGCTGAACTGAAGAGGGAATATTCATCGCTTCGCGGTATTTCGCCACCGTCCGGCGGGCGATATCAACGCCATCGGCGTGCAAGCGTTCGACGATCTTGTCGTCGCTCATCACCTCGTCCAGGCTTTCGCCATCAATCATCGCCTTGATGCGATACCGGACAGCTTCCGCCGAATAGGCTTCCCCGCCATCAGAACTGGCGATCGCAGAGGTGAAGAAATATTTCAGCTCAAACAGGCCGCGCGGCGTGGCGACATATTTGTTCGACGTCACCCGGCTGACCGTGGATTCGTGCAGGCCCACGGCATCGGCGACCGTTTTCAGGTTGAGCGGGCGCAGCCAGGCCACACCCTTGGCAAAGAAGGCGTCTTGCTGACGCACAATCTCGCTGGAGACTTTCAGGATCGTGCGCGCACGCTGATCCAGACTTTTGACCAGCCAGCTGGCATTCTGGGCGCACTCTGTGATGAAGACTTTCTCGTCCTCACTGCGCGCCGCCTTGGAAATCTGCGCGGCATAGCGATTATTCATCAAAACGCGCGGCAAGGTGTCGGTGTTCAGCTCCACCGCCCAGCTGCCGTCGGGGCGCTCTTTAACGGTGACGTCCGGTTCAACACTGCGGGTGTTATCGGTTCCAAAGCCCAGACCCGGCTTGGGGGTCAGGCGTTTCAGCTCGGCGATCATGTCGGTCAGGTCTTCCGCATCAACCTCACAGGCGGCCTTCAGGCCGGCATAGTCATGCTTGGCCAGCAGCGGCAGATTATCGATCAGCGCCGCCATGGCCGGGTCCAGACGGTCACGATCCTTCAACTGCAGCGCCAGGCAGTCCTGCAGCGACCGCGCCATCACGCCAGCCGGTTCAAAGCCCTGGACGCAAGCCAGCATCGCCTCAACCTCAGACCGGGTTACGCCCAACCGCTCTGCCGTTTCATCCAGATCGGCGCGGAAATAACCATCATCATCGGCCAGATCGATCAGATGCGCGGCGATCATGCGGTCTGCCGGCTGCAGGGCCAGCTCCGCAAGCTGATCATGGAGATGATCGCGCAAGGATTTTTCCCGGCTGGCATTGGCTGCCGCATCAAATTCTTCTGAATCGAAAGAGGAGCCCCCGCCTTTTCCGGCCCGCGACCAGTCGACATTTCCGCCCGCGCTTTCCGCGCCCTGCATGTCGGACTTCGAATCGGAGTACATTGTCTCAGTATCAGCGTCGATGGCCTCTTCGGCCTTCGCGGGCGCATCAAAGCTCAGCTCATCAGATGCGGGCGCTGCATCCGCCTCGACCGGTTCAGCGCGCTCAGCATCACCGGGATCGGGTCGCTCATCACGCTCCAACAGCGGATTGCGTTCCAGCTCTTCTTCGACGAACTCGGTCAATTCCATATTGTTGAGCTGCAGCAGCTTGATCGCTTGCTGCAGCTGGGGCGTCATCACCAGCCCCTGGCCCTGGCGTGCCTCTAGTTTTTGACCAAGCCCCGCCATGAAATCCCCTAGTTAAAGCTCTCGCCGAGATAGTAGCGCCGCACATTCTCGTCGGTACGCACCGCATCCGGTGAGCCTTCAAACAGCACTTCGCCGTCGTGAATAATCGTCGCGCGGTCGCAAATCCCCAGCGTCTCGCGCACATTATGGTCGGTGATCAAAATGCCAATGCCGCGTCCTTTGAGGAACTCAATCAAGTCGCGAATATCGGTGATCGCCAGCGGGTCGATCCCGGCAAAGGGCTCGTCCAGCAACATAAAGCTCGGCTGCGCGGCCAGTGCGCGCGCGATTTCCGCGCGGCGGCGCTCACCGCCGGACAGCGCCATGGCCGGGCTGTCTTTAAGGTGATCGATATGCAGCTCTTCGAGCAGGTCATCGACCAGCTCTTTGCGGCGCTGTTTGTTCGGCTCAACGATCTCAGCCACGGCGGCAACATTGTCATGCACCGACAACCCGCGGAAGATTGAGGCTTCCTGCGGCAAATACCCGATGCCCAGCCGAGCGCGCTGGTACATGGGAAGGCCGGTAATGTCCTCGCCGTCGAGCATAATCGTCCCGTGGTCAGCCTGAATCAGGCCCGTGATCATGTAAAAACAGGTCGTTTTCCCCGCCCCGTTCGGTCCCAGAAGGCCCGCCACCTCACCTCTTTTGAGGCTCAGGGAGACATTCTTGACCACGGCCCGCCGACCATAGGACTTCGCCAGGCCCGTGACCTGGACACCCTCGCCCTCAACAATCGGCATGGGAGCGGATTCGCGAACTGCCATTTCGGCCATACTTAACTCCTGCACACCTAAAAATGTGTGAAGCACGCATTGAGGTTAATTCGATTTACTCAGGAAAGGGGCGCGGACCATCGCCGGGAATCGTCGGTGGCGGACAATCGCGGCGCTCTTCGGGAGTGGAGTCCGGCGTGTCAAAGAACACCGAGCGCACACGCCGGTCTTCACCCGCGCCTTCTCCCCCGGTCAGCCGCGCCGAGCCCCCATTCAGGTTCGCCACCAGGCGCTCACCGGTCGAGACATTACAGCCCTGGGTCAAAACCACATCACCGGTCAATGTGATCTGATCATTCACCAGATCATAAATCCCGTTATTGCCACGGGCGATCTCACTGGGCGTGACGTAAAAGACATCGCCGGAGGCCTCGAACCGTTCAAAGCTGGAAAAGCTTCCATTGGCGTCTCGCACAAAGAAGATGTCGATGCGGTCGGCGCGCAAACGCGTATCGCCGCGGGTCACATTCACATCGCCGGTGTAGACGGCGCGGTCTTCGTTATCGATCAGCTCGAAATTATCGGAGCTGACATCAATCGGGCCCTGCCCTGGAACAGTTTGGGCCGAAGCGACACCGCCAAAGGCGGCGGCCGCCACCAGGGTGACAAGCAATGGGCGGATCATGGTTGAGTCTCCTCGGCCGTATCCATGTAAAGGCGCGTGCGTACATCGCCGGAAAGTACGATACGCTGGCCCTCATCGTATACCTCAAAACTGCTGGCGCGAACGGCCCCCCAGGGCGCATCGCCGGCAACAGGAACCTCGCCGTAGATTTCGCCCTCACGCAGGCGAATTAGGGCCGCTTCTGTGTCAAAGCGATAGCCGGACTGGGTGGTGAGGCTAACTTCGCCTGCAAGCTCAAGGGTTTGGGCAGCATCATCAAATACGCCGGTATCCGCCAGCACCTGGGACGCGTCGTCATTGGTGACCAGCTCATAGTCCAGCCGTGGCCGCTCCAGATCGGCAACGCCTGTAATGCCGCCCTGACGGCGCACTGCGGTATCAGCGGTGACTGTAAAAGGCGCTCCACCTTCATCCCGGCCCACAAAGCGCGGATTGACGATACGCTGTGATCCGGCGGCCGGCTCAAATCCCACATCATTGCCGCCTGCCAGGCTTTGCTGAATCAGCTGGATCGCTGCATTGACGATAACCGCCGATATCAATGCAAGCAGAACAATGCGCAGGCCCTGCACCACGCGGCTGCGCCGCCGCGCTGAGACCAGCGAGCGGGATCGCCGGGCCCCGAGGGCTGATGTGCGCGAAGCAGACGCAGAAGCGCTCATGGTCTGAGCCTTTCAAACACGTTAGGCGTGAGCGAAGATATCAACCTCGTCCCAGCCCGCCAGATCGAGGCGCGCACGGGTCGGCAAAAACTCAAAACAGGCTTTGGCCATATCCAAACGCCCTTCGCGCTCCAACATGGCGGTCAGGCCGTCGCGGATCGCATGCAGGTGTAAAACATCGCTCGCCGCGTAAGCGAGCTGGGCGTCTGTGAGATCGTCTGCCGCCCAGTCCGAGCTTTGCTGCTGCTTGGAAAGCTCCACGCCGGCAATCTCGCGCGCGACATCCTTCAGGCCATGGCGGTCGGTGTAGGTTCGCACCAGCTTTGACGCGATCTTGGTGCAAAAAATCGGCGACAGGGTCACCCCGAGATCGCGCTCCACCACTGCGACGTCGAAACGCGCAAAGTGCAAGATTTTCTCGACGCCGGGGTCGCCCAGAAGCCGCTTGAGATTCGGGCAATCATAGGAGCTGCGGTCAGGTTGAACGATATGCGCATCGCCATCTCCGGCCGATAACTGGACAAGGCACAACCGATCCCGAACCAGGGATAAGCCTTGAGTTTCAGTATCTACTGCGACAACTCGCCCCAGGTCGATATCGGCGGGAAGGTCCCCGCGGTGCAGAAAATTAGCCATGAATTGCAGTTCGCCAGTGTGGGCTGGTTAATCCAGAAACACGTCACCCTATCAGGCTTTACGCCGCCAGGGTCAATCGCGGACACATGATACGCAGGCTGGCGCACTGCAATTGGGGCTTTAACCCTGCTCATACTCAGGTCATAGCGCGCGAAACCACGGCAAAAAGCAACACAAGCCCCCCCCATGGATCGTCCCTACTCCCCCGCCCCTCGCGTCGACATCACGCTTGAGCAAGGCCAGCTTGCAACCCTTCGATTTTTTGGTGCCATCCGCGCTGACGACTTGCACCGCGCCCACCGCGAACTTCATGATCGTCTGGGCGGCAAAACGGTTGTCGGCCTGGTGCTTGACGCGCGGTTTTCCACACCCGACTACACGCCCGGCCAGCTTCTGGATTCTCTGGAGAGCTGCCTGGATTTTTCGTCGCCGCAACGCTGTGCCTTTGTCGCGACTCAGGTGCGCGAGGAAACCCTCACCCTGATTGAGACCGCCTGCGTTCCATTTGCAGTGCGCGTGCGCGGGTTTGAAGATGCCGACAGGGCCATGCGCTGGGCGCTGGGTCTTTAAGTCCCGCGCCAACCCCGCACGCTGAGCACCTTGGTCAGGTCACCATCGACGAACACGCCGGCGCTCAGCGTGCCGCCATAGGCTGCCGCGGTATCAAGACCCACCCGGGTGGGTCCGATCACAGGCTTGCGCGTCGGGCTGTGGCCATGAATGACTTTCAAACCTTCAACCCAGTGCGGGTCGTCGGCTGATGTGCGATCTGAAGGCCGGGTCCAGAGCATGACGGTGGGGTCCTGCTTCTTCAACGCCAGATCGGTTTGCACACCGCCATGGACGAAGAACAGGCCATCATCCCGGTCAACATGATAGACCGGCCGGCCATCGAAGAGCCGCTTCAAAAACCGCCGATGGCGACCGGGGATGGCCCGGCGCGCCTTCTTATAAGTCCAGGCCTCGCTCGCGCTCAGGCCATAGCTGGCCAAAGCAATATCCCCGCCCCGGGCCCGCCAGCGCTCGACCGTGCCCGTGTCAGAGAAGCGCGTCTTGAGCGCTCTATGCATCAACCAGTCATGATTGCCGGGCAGGATGATATGACCGGCTTTTTCAAGCTTGATGACCCGGTCCAAGACCTTGGCGCTTTCCGGGCCCCGATCGACATAATCGCCCAAGCACACGATCTTGTAATCGCGCCCGGGATGCTTCTTTTTCGCGTGGGCCTTGATCTTTTTGACCAGCGCCTTCAGCGACTTCGCGCAACCGTGGATATCGCCGATGGCATAGTAGAGCATGACCGCCAGATTGCAGGAGACGGCAAAAGGATCAAGCCTCTGAAGACTCGATTTCTTCGCGTTTCATTTCCAGCTCTAGCCAGCGCTCTTCCTTGGCCTCTTTGTCGGCAAGATGGGTCTCATGCGCCTTTGTCAGCGCGGCAAAGCGATCGGGGTCTTTGGTAAACAGGCTGGGGTCGGCCAGCTCGGTTTCAATTCCGGCGATGCGAGCCTCCAGGCCTGCGATCTCATCGGGCAGGGTTTGAAGCGCGTGCTTGTCCTTAAAGCTCAGCTTGGCGGTGCGCTGGCGGATGCGTTCGGACTTGGTCGACGTCTGCGTCGCCGCCTTCTCAGCCTTACGCGCGGATACACCCGCTCCGCGCTGAGCCACCATGTCGTCATAACCGCCGGCGTAAACCCGCCACTGGCCATCGGCTTCCCAGGCAATCGTGGCCGTCGCCGTGCGATCGATAAAATCCCGGTCGTGGCTAACCAGCAGGACAGTACCCGCATAGTCCGAGATCAGCTCTTCAAGCAGGTCAAGGGTTTCCAGATCCAGGTCATTGGTCGGCTCGTCAAGCACGAGCAGGTTCGAGGGCAAAGCCAGCGCCCGGGCCAGCATCAAACGCGCGCGCTCTCCACCCGAAAGGGCATGGACTGGGGTTCGCGCCTGTTCAGGCGCAAACAGGAAATCCTTCATATACGCCGCCACGTGCTTGACCGATCCGCCAACCGTGATGCGTTCCCCGCCGCCCGGCGCAATGGCTTCGGTCACGGTCCAGTCCGGCTTGAGCGCCGCGCGGCGCTGATCCAGGCTGGCAATCTCAAGCTGGGTCCCCAACCGCACGCTGCCTTCATCCGGCTGAAGCGCGCCAGTCAGCAGTTTTATGAGCGTCGTCTTGCCCGCGCCATTTGGCCCGACAAAGGCGATGCGATCGCCCCGCGCGACCTTCAGCGAGAGATCCGAAACGATGACACGCTCCCCAAAGCGCTGGGACACGCCCTGCGCTTCAATCACAAGCTTTCCGGATCGATCAGCCTCGCTAACGGTCAGCTGCGCCGCGCCTTGCGGTCCGCGCCAGGTCTTCAGCTGGGTCTTTAAGTCCTTCAGCTCTGCCACCCGGCGCACATTGCGCTTGCGCCGTGCGGTGACCCCATAGCGCATCCAGTCTTCTTCGCGCGCGATCTGGCGGGCGAGCTTGTGGCGTTCAGCCTCCTCAGCCTCGAACACCTCATCGCGCCAACTTTCAAACCGGGCGAAGCCGTGGTCCAAGCGCCGGGTCTCACCCCGGTCGATCCAGACCGTCTGGCGGGTCAGGTTCTCCAGGAAGCGCCGATCGTGACTGATTAATACCAGCGCCCCGCGCTTGGCTGCGAGCTCGCCCTCCAACCACTCAATGGCCGGCAGGTCGAGATGGTTGGTCGGCTCATCAAGGAGCAAAATATCCGGATCCGGGGCCAGCGTTCGCGCAAGCGCCGCCCGGCGTGCCTCACCACCGGACAGCTGGGCCGGGTCGGCCTCAGCCGCAACCCCCAAATGCTCCAGCAGATAATCGGCGCGATAGGCATCGTCACCGGGGGCCAGACCCGCGCGGACATAATCAATCACCCGGTCATAGCCGGCGAGATCAGGCTCTTGAGGCAGATAGCGCACCGTGGACCCGGGATGAATGAAACGCTCGCCCTCGTCGGCTTCAATCATCCCGGCCGCAATCTTTAAAAACGAGCTCTTGCCTGAACCATTGCGCCCGACCAGACCAATCCGTTCACCCTCACGCACGATGAGCGAGGCATCCGTCAGGAGCGGCGTCGCACCGAATGTCAGCGCGATATGATCAAGGGTGAGAAGCGGGGCAGCCATGGCCCGCGATATGGCGCGGCACAGGGCCGCTCGGCAAGGGGGTGGATGCGCATGAGGTGTTTGCGCGACCTAGGACCCGCAGGACTGGTGCACGTCCGGGTGATTGCACAAGGGCCGGGCCGCCGCTTCCAATAGAGCAATGCAGCGCGCCTGACCGGTCTGCGCGGCGCGGGTTTGCAGGACCTGCCCAACCAGCTCCATCTGCTCGCGCTCTGGCAATCGGATCGCCCCGCTCGCACTCAAGACATCTCCGGTGCTTTCAATCTGTTGATTGCTGAAAATGGCCCGAAAGCCGGGCAGATAGTCGCCGGCCTCCAGCTGGATCAGGTCGGTCCGGTACAAATAAGTCTGGCGGCAGGCAAAATATGTCACGGCGTCCGCGCCACCGTCCGTCGCGGCGAGACGATCAAAGAAGGCTTCATAGGCTTCTTTGGCCGACATCTCAGCCTCAGCCTGGTTGGATGTACCGGTGGTCAACAAGGCGGCTACCAGCGCGAGGGGTCCAATCATGGGTCTCTCCAAACTCTCTAGCGACAGCTATCGCTGATGCACCGCAGATGGCCGCTTAAAAAGCGCTGGCACCCTTCAGCACCGCCCATCTGTTCAAAGCGCGCCTGATTCACCCGTAAAATGGCCCGGCGCTCGGCTTGGGCGCTGAAGACACGCTCAGCGGCGTCGACATCCTCAGCCCGCTCGGTGGTTTCCCACCGCGGACCGCCGAACATGAAGGCCTCATTCTTCACCTCGGATTGGACGATATATCCTTCTGGAAAGGGGTTGATGCCGTGCGTCCGGCGAAGGTCGACCTGCCACGCCTCGCAGATCAGGAAATCAAGTAGGGTTTTGCCGTCAATCCGCGACAAGACCATGTCCACCATCGCTTCAATATAGCGATCCGGTGTCTCCAGACCGTCAACACGCAGTATCTCAGCGGGGTAGGACGCGAGGACCTGTGTGCAGCCTTCGGCCCCCAACTGCGCATATCGCTCGACGCGCGCGTCAGTCATCCGGGCTTGGACCACATCCTCAAACGCCAGGTGCTGGGGGTCATCGAAACCAAGGCGCGGATACGCAGGGTAGTCCAGCACTACGCCGGGCCAGGCATAGTCCCAGAAAGGCTGTGTGCGGTCAGGGTCAAACTCCAGCCCGTTCGCATAGCAGACATCATAGTCCCACAGCGATTGACCATGGGCGGTGCGCGTGATGCGCAGCTCGGTGAGATAGCTGTCCATGGCCTGGTCAGCCGCCACCTGCGTCGCCGGATCGGTCCCGCCAGCTACCGCCAGCAATCCTAAGGCAAGAGCCAAACTCTTCATGTCGCCGCTGCCTCTATCATGAGGCGAAAGCCTTGCGTTAAAAGTCTTAAAAGACTGTTTCTATGTCACTTTAGGAGCAAACCTGTGTTCCCTTGGTGGTGTCGTTCCGCCATCTCTTGCCTTCCCTCTCAAATCTGCTATTTCTGTCATAACAGAAATTACGGAAACCCATGATGAAACTGACACCAGCCATGGAACGCTTTGTCCTGCATTGGGGTGAGATGGGTGATCGCTGGGGCGTCAATCGCTCGATCGCGCAGATCCATGCGGTGCTTTATCTCAGCGAAGAGCCGCTGCGCGCCGATCAGATCGAAGAGACGCTGAAGATTGCGCGCTCCAATATTTCCAACTCCATCCGGGAGCTGGAAAGTCTGGGACTGACCGAGCGCGTCCATGTCCTGGGTGATCGCCGCGATCACTTCAAAACCCTCAGCGAGCCCTGGGACATGCTGATGACCATCGCGGAAGCCCGCAAAAAGCGTGAAATCGACCCGACACTGGCCGTGCTGCGCGCTTGCGTGATCGAGATGGAGGAAGACCCGCAAACCCCGCCCCTGGCGCTTAAACGGGTCAAGCACATGCTCGACTTCATCGATACGCTGACCGGCTGGTACGACCAGGTCAAACGCCTGCCAAAAGCCACGCTGATCAAGCTGATGACGCTGGGCGGGCGGATAGCGCGCTTTGTCGGGGGCTAGGACGCCGCGCGGGCCTGAGCGATTGGGCTCGCATTTTTTTCTCTAGTCATTTCTGTTGAGACAGAAATGACTGAATGGAGGGAGTAAATCATGATCGAGATCGACCGTATGAAGGACACCCCTGAGGGTGCTGATCCGCTGGACGCGCGCGTGCGCTGGTCGCCCATACAGTCCATATGGACGCTGAGCATGGCTGGGATCGGCCTCGTGGGCGCGGCCTTTACCGTGTCGATCGAAGGTGTGTTGGTTTTCCTGGTTTCCACCGCAATTACGATCGGATTGGGTCATTCAGTGGGGATGCATCGCCTGCTGATCCACCGCAGCTTCAAATGCCCTAAATGGCTGGAATACACGCTGACCTGGCTGGGGTGTCTGGTGGGTATGGCTGGCCCGCGCGGGATGATCTGGACCCATGACATTCGTGACTGGGCCCAGCGCCAGACCAACTGCCATCCTTACTTCGCCCATGATTACCGCTTTTGGGATGATGCCTGGAAGCAGATGAATTGCCGGATTGAATTGGAGCGCCCGCCACATTTTGTGCTGGAGGACGCGATCGCCCTCGACCCCGTTCACCGCGTCTTCGACGCCACCTGGCGCTGGCAACAGCTGCCTGTCGCAATCTTGTTCTTTCTGATCGGAGGGTGGACCTGGGTGTTCTGGGGCGTGTGCTTGCGCGTTGCAGTCTCTCTCTTTGGCCACTGGGCCGTCGGTCACATTGCCCACCACCGCGGCCACCAGGGCTGGCGTGTCGAGGGCGCAGCCGTGCAAGGCTATAACTGGCCGATCCTGGCTTGGATCACTTTTGGCGAGAGCTGGCACGCCAACCATCACGCCTTCCCCGGCTCGGCGCGCCTGGGTCTTGAGGCCGGCCAGTGCGACCCCGGCTGGCGCGCTTTGCAGGTTATGGAGCAGCTGGGCCTGGCGCGCGACCTTGTCACACCCGACCAGCTGCCCCTCCGCGAAGCCGTCAAACGCGTGGACCCGATCCTCCCAGAGCGCCCTGAACGCGTGGAGCGACCCATTCTCACCCAGAAGGTGACTCACCATGCCTGAACCGCTTTATCGCGATGTGATGGGCGGCGCGTTTGACGCCATGCCGGCGATCACACGCGCAGTCCATAATCCCGATCCCGAACGTCGCTTTGTGGGGCGCGCCCAAGTCCGCCGTGGCCCAAACTGGCTCGCCCAAGGGGTGGCCCGCTGGCTGAAGCTCCCGCGGCCCGGCGATGGTGTCCCGGTGGCCTTGAAAATCTGGCGCGATGGCGCGGCGGATGTGTTCACCCGCAATTTTGGCGGCGAGATTTTTGAAAGCCGGCAATTCGGCAAAGACACGCCCGAGGGCAAACGGCTCATGGAGACCATCGGGCCCATCACAACACGGCTGAAGATTGAGGCCCGCCATGATGGATTGAACCTGCACGCGGAACGCGCCTACTGGCACAGAATCCCTCTGCCAGGGTGGCTGACCCCGAAGGTCTTCGCCAGTGAACGCGCCTATGGCGGCGCACACCTGTTCGACGTTGCGGTGAGCCTGCCCTTGATCGGTGAAGTTATGGCCTATCGCG
>JANQMI010000063.1 GCA_028280165.1 Oceanicaulis sp.
CCTGGAGAGCGGACTTCAGGTCTTCGAGGGAACGTGCTTCTTCAGCCATTCTTAGCTCCGCGCGTTCTTAGAGTTCATGGACTTGAAATCCACCACTTCGGGCTGCTGCGCCTCGTGGGGATGTTCAGCGCCTGCATAGACACGCAGCTTGGAGAACTGCTTGCGTGCCAGCGGGCTTTCTTTCGGCAGCATGCGCTTGACGGCGGCTTCCACGACGCGCTCCGGGAATTGGCCTTCCAGGATTTTGCGCGGCGAGGTTTCCTTGATGCCACCTGGGTGACCGGTGTGACGATAGTAGCGCTTGTCATTATATTTACGACCGGTGAACACCACCTTGTCCGCATTGATCACGACGACATGGTCGCCGGTGTCCACATGCGGGGTGAAGTCGGCCCGGTGCTTGCCGCGCAGGCGAGTGGCAATATAGGCGGCCAGACGGCCAACCACGGCACCTTCTGCGTCGATCACGACCCAGTTGTGCTCCACTTCTGCGGGCTTTGCGGTAAAGGTCTTCATCGCTTAAGCCTTGGGATTATCTCGTGCCGGCGGGGCCCATCCCCGCCAAGATCGCGCGGGTGATACGCGGCGCAGACAGTCAGGTCAACACCGGCGTGAAAAAATGTTCAGTCTCAGTGCTTTAGAAATACGGTATCTAAATACCGCATTTGTCATCAAACCATGATATCGCCTTGCTTTTGTTTGGTTTAGCACCGCTCAAACCCATTACATGAGAGCGATCATGAGCCAGTCCCGTCGTACCTTTCTGCGCAACACCGCTGCGGTGAGTGCCGCTTTTTCAGGCCTCCCTCTCCTCGCCGCCTGTGCGGCACGCACGCCCGAAGGCTATGTGAACCAGGTGGAGGGCTTTGGCCCATTGGTGTCAGATCCGGCGGGCCTGTTCGACCTGCCGGCCGGTTTTGACTATGTGACCTTCTCCGATACCGGTGAGGAGATGGATGATGGCCTGCAGGTGCCGGGCGATCATGACGGCATGGCCTGCTTTGAAGGTCCTGGCGATCTCGTCACTCTGGTGCGCAATCACGAATTAGGACCGGATGAGGTCAGGCTCTCTGCCTACGGACAGAATGCGGAACGCTTTGAGGCCCGCCATCAAAGCCGCTGCTACGACCTGCGCCCGGACGGCAAACCCCATCTTGGTGGAACCACCACCGTGCATTTTGATCCAAGGGAGCGCCGGGTCGTCCGCCAATTCCTGTCGCTGACGGGTACAGAAGACAATTGTGCGGGCGGCCCCACCCCCTGGGGCAGCTGGATTACCTGTGAGGAAACCCGCGCCCGGGCCGGTGAAGGCGGCACGCGGGACCACGGATATGCGTTTGAAGTGCCTGCCAGCGCGACCGAATTGGTGGAGCCCGTTCCACTCATCCATATGGGCCGGTTTAATCGGGAGGCGGTTGCGGTCGATCCAGAGACATCGATTGTCTATCAAACGGAGGATGATCGACCGAGCCTGATCACCCGCTTTATTCCAGACGTGCCCGGTGACCTCACCCAACCCGGACGCCTGCAGGCCCTCGCGATTGAGGGACAACCGGGGGTGAACACCCATAACTGGCCAGGCACTGAGACGCCGATTGAGGTGGGTGTTCCCATGAGGGTCGGCTGGGTGGATGTGGATGCCCCCCATAATCCAGACAACGACATGGCTGAGCGTATGATTGGGAAAGGTGCGGCCTCTTTCACCCGGGGCGAAGGGATGTGGTTTGGGCGCGGCGAGGTGTTTTTCTGCTGTACGGATGGGGGCCCGCAGCGCATCGGCCAGATCTGGCGCTATCGGCCCTCACCGGACGAAGGCACGCCGCAGGAGGTCTCTGCACCGGGCGAACTGACATTGCTTGTGGAATCTGCGTCCTCCCAAGTGCTTGAAAAATGTGACAACATCACTGTGGCCCCTTGGGGCGATCTGATTGTGGTGGAAGATGGAGATGCAGAACAATACATCCGAGGTGTGACGCCAGCGGGCGAGGTCTATACCATCGGCCGCAACGCCAGCCCGGATCGTTCCGGCGAATATAGTGAGATTACCGGACCATGCTTTTCACCCGACGGAAGCCTTCTGTTTTTCAACGTCCAGAACGGACCTGGCCGCAGCTTCGCCGTAAGGGGGCCATGGGCTCAGCGGTCGTCAGCGCCAGTCTCGTCCTGAGCGCCTGTGACATGATGACCGAAGCGCCAAGCTCGGAGGACACCGCTCCGAGCTCGGCCAGCGAAGCGGTCATTACGAGCAGTTTCAGAACGCAAAGCCCGTTGGCGGAGCTCGCTTTCCTGCCGAACTCTGAAACACCCTGGACCGGCTATCTGGTCGGAGGCACCAGCGGTGGCGGCTTTGATGTCTTTAATATCGAAGGCGAAAGCCTGCTGACGGCCAGTGGGCCGCGCTTAGAAGGCCTGGCGGGAATCTCAGACTTCGCGCTGCGCGGAGAAAGCTTCCCAATCCTGTTCGGCATTGATTCTGACAGCGCGCTGCGAAGCTTTGTGGTGGTTGAGCAGTCTGAAGCGGTGTTAGAGATTCCGCTTGATGCGGGTCAATCGAGCGGCTGGGCCTCCAGCTGTCTCTACGATTCTGGCATAGGCTATGTTGATCTGGCGCTTCTTGGCACCGAGAGCGATGGCGCGATCGTGCGCGTGAGCGATTCAGGGGGTGTGGGCCTCGATGTCGAAATCCGGGCCCAGCTGGATTTCCCCTTCCCGGCCCGGGACTGTGTCGTGGCCAATGGGGATGTGATCATTTCAGGGCCCAATGCAGGCCTTGCCCGGATCACGCCAGACAGTGAGGTCGTCGCGGTGCAGCGCGGTCTGTCGGTCTTTGATGTGACCTACACTGAGCTGTTTGGCCGCCCGGCCGTGATCACCGCCGAACCCGGCACCAGTGCGCTGAACATCTACGACGCTGAGACGATGCGTGCGCTGGCGACGCTGGAGACCACAGGCGGGCTCAGCACAGCGGGCTTTGAGCGCCCCTTTGTGCTCGCCAGCACGCTGGACAGCTATGGCGGAATGGCGTTCTCAACCGGATTGATCGCGGGCTATGACCGTGAGGACGGCTCAGTCAAACTGCTGGCGCGCGATGTTGTGTCCAGAGCGGTACTGGCCCCGGCCGACACCACAGGCTGAGCCTGCGGCACCCGCGCCGCCATCCAGGCGGCGGCACCGACGGTCATAAACAGGGCAATCGCCCCGCCCTGGTGCAATAGCGACAGCCAGAGCGGCGCAGCCGCCACCAGTGTGGCGATTCCCAGGACGACCTGAAGGCTCAGTACGGCAGGGATGGCGATTGCAAAACGCCGGAACGCCGTGTCTGGGCGCTGCCAGATCAACCAGGCCAGGATGCCGCCCGCCACCACAAGCGCGTAGGCCATCCAGCGATGCTGGAATTGTACAGCGGGGCGGCTTTCGAAAATCGCCTGCCAGACGGGCAAGCCCTGCAGGTAATCCGGCGGGAAGAGATTGCCCTGGAAACCTGGCCAGGTTGTGTAGATGCGACCTGCGTCCAAGCCGGCCACAAAAGCCCCCATGGCGATCTGCAGGAAGACCGCGGCCCAAAACGCGGTGACCCAGGGGAAGAGATTTGACCTCATGAGTGCTTTGACCGGCCCATAGCGCAGCTCAAGCGCGGTCCACAGCGTGAGCCCCAGGATCACGAAGGCCATACATAGATGGGTGGCCAGCCGGTATTGGCTGACATCCAGGCGCTCGGTCAGGCCCGAAGACACCATCCACCAGCCAATCGCGCCCTGAAGGCCGCCCAGGGCGAACAGGATCCACAGGCGGGGCTGCAGGCGCTTGGGCATACGGCCGGTCAGCAGGAAGTAGAAGAAGGGGATCGCGAACACCAGACCCAGCACGCGGCCGAGCTGGCGATGGCCCCATTCCCACCAATAGATGAATTGGAACTCGGACATGGACATGCCGCGGTTCTGGATTTGGTATTCGGGGATCTGGCGATATTTCTCCAGCTCCTGCTCCCAACCTTCCTGGGTCAAAGGCGGGATCGCGCCGGTCACCGGTCGCCACTCCACAATGGACAGGCCTGAATCAGTCAGCCGCGTCGCACCGCCCACCAGGATCATCGAGCAAACAAAAGCCGCCACCACAACGAGCCACCAGAACATGGCGCGGCTTGTTTCTGTGGCGGAGAAGGGTTTGGGCAGGGCTGTGGTGGACATCAGAGTTCCGGCGGTTTCGGTGTGTGCGCCCGTAATTATCTGCCTTGGGCGCGTTAGCAAGCCAGGCGTGCCGTTCTGTCGCAAACACGATGCAGATAGAGTTTAATCCGCACTGGCCAGACCGGCCCCCTCGCCTTACCCTTTACGTAAACGTCAGGGAGGAAACGGACCATGTCCCTAGAGGCATTCCGCACAGAAACACGCGCTTGGCTGGAGGAAAACTGCCCAGCCGCCATGCGCAAACCCATTCGCTCCGAAGCCGATATCTGCTGGGGCGGCAAGAATTGGATATTCCACAGCGAGGATCAGCGTATCTGGTTCGAGCGCATGGTCGACAAGGGCTGGACGGTCCCGACCTGGCCGACCGAATACGGGGGTGGCGGCCTGACCAAGGACGAGGCCTTTATTCTCAAAGAAGAGATGAAAGCCATCAATGCGCGCTCCCCGTTGGACAGCTTCGGGATCTGGATGCTGGGGCCGGCTTTGCTGAAATTCGGCACCCATGAGCAGAAATTGGAACATCTGCCCAAGATCGCGCGCGGAGAGATTCGCTGGTGTCAGGGCTATTCTGAACCCGGGGCCGGCTCTGACCTGGCGTCCCTGCGCACGAAGGGCGTGCTCGATGGCGATCATTATGTGATCAACGGCCAGAAGGTCTGGACCAGCTATGCCGATCAGTCCGACTGGATCTTCGCTCTGGTTCGCACCGAAGCCGACGCGTCCAAGCATGAAGGTATTTCCTTCATCCTGGTGGACATGGATCAGCCGGGCGTCTCCACCAAGCCGATCAAGCTGATCAGCGGTAAGTCGCCCTTCTGCGAAACCTTCTTCGATGATGCCAAAGGCTCTGTCGCCAACCTGCTGGGCGAGCCGGGTCAGGGCTGGACCATTGCCAAATATCTCCTGTCGCATGAGCGGGCCGGCATTGTGTCCGAAGCCTCCTTTGGCGGTCTCAACCCGGTCACGGCAGCGCATCAATCCGGTGAGGTTGATGAAGACGGCAGGCTGGAAGACCCGATCCTGCGCGGCGATGTGGCTCGGCTGACGATTGATGGGCTGGCGTTTGACGCCACCATGCGCCGGGTCAAGGAAGAAGCCGACCACGGCGAAGGCGTTGGGGCTCGGGCCTCTATGCTGAAATATGTCGGCACCGAGCTGAACAAGCGCAAAAACGAGCTCAACATGTCTGCCCTTGGCTCTGATGGCCTTCTGTGGGAGGGCGAGAATGAGACTGATGGCGATCCCGCGCGCTCCTGGCTGCGCTCGCGCGCCAACTCGATTGAAGGCGGAACCAGCGAGGTTCAGCTCAACATCGTCGCCAAGCGCGTGCTTGGCATGCCCAGCGCTTAAGGAGAAAGACCATGAGCTTTATCCTAAGCGAAGACGAGCAGATGCTGCGCGATTCTGCGCGTGGCTATCTGGCGGAGTCCGCCTCGGTG
Source organism: Oceanicaulis sp. (assembly GCA_028280165.1). Taxonomy (GTDB): domain Bacteria; phylum Pseudomonadota; class Alphaproteobacteria; order Caulobacterales; family Maricaulaceae; genus Oceanicaulis. The sequence continues at coordinate 5,627 of JANQMI010000063.1, forward strand.
ACCGCGCTTCGAAAGCTGCGCGATGATCGCGATCCGATTGGATTCTCCAAAGCGCTCTGGGCCTCTATGGCGGAAATGGGCTGGTGCGGCGTGCTTGTGCCAGAAGAGCATGGCGGCGTGGAGATGGGCTTTGCGGCCGCGGGCGTCATCCTCGAAGAGATGGGCCGGCATCTGACGAGTTCTCCGTTTCTGGGCACCTCCGTGCTGGGCGCGACGGCGTTTAACCTGGCTGGGACGGACGCTCAGAAGGCTGAATACCTGCCCAGAATCGCCAGCGGAGACATCGTCATCGGCTTTGCCATCGACGAAAAGGCCCGCCACAAGCCGGACGCCATCGAAACGCGCGCCGTCAAAGATGGCAATGGCTTCCGCCTGTCCGGGGCGAAGCGGTTTGTCGGCTGCGGGGCTGGCGCTGATCTGCTGATCGTTGCGGCCCGCACTGAAGACGACAAGATCAACCTCTTCGTCGTCGATCCCAAGGCTGAGGGCATCACCCGCACTGACCGTCGGACACTGGACAGCCATGTTCCGGCCGATTTTCAGTTTGACGACGTGAAACTGGATGGCGACGCGATCTTGTCCGGGGCTGAGGACAGTGAGCAGGCCTATCGCCAGGTTCTAGATGCTGGGCGCGCCGCCCAGGCCGCCGAAAGCCATGGGGTTGCCGCTCAGGCCTTTGATGACACGCTGGAATACCTGAAGGGCCGGGAGCAGTTCGGCGTCTCGATCGCCACCTTCCAGGGCCTCCAGCATCGTGCCGCGCACCTGTATGGCGAGCTGGAGTTGTCACAATCGCTGGTGCGCCGGGCGCTTACCACGCTCGACACCCAGCCGGGCCAATCCCCGCTCTGGTGTGCGGCCGCCAAAGCGAAGGCCACCCAGGTCTCGCGCCTGTCGACGGCTGAAGGCATCCAGATGCATGGCGGCGTCGGCATGACCGACGAATATGATATCGGCCTGTACTACAAGCGCGCCCAAGCCGCCGGCGAATTTCTCGGCGATGACGCTTTTGCGGCCGGTGAGGTGGCGCGTCTGAGCGGGTATTGATCGCGTGAGACATCAGAGGGGGATTGGGGCACAATAGAGCCATGACCGATCTGCCCTCCCCCTCATCAAACGCACGAAACAAGCGCACGAGACGGCACCCCGGGGGCGGGCTGGCTCGTGCGCTAATCATTATGTTTAGTGGATTCCTGCCCTTGGGCCTGACCTTGCCTGCCGTTGAAACGACGCGGCTTTGGGTCTTTAAGGATAGCTATTCCCTGCTCGAGACGGTGAACGGGCTCGCCGAAAATGGTGAGATCTGGCTTGCTGTCTTGATCGGCTTTTTTTCCTTCGTGACGCCGATCCTCAAACACATGCTTGTCTTGTGGCTTCATCTGGGCGGCGGGGACCGAAACTCCACTTTGGCGCACTGGGTTGAGCGGCTTGGCAAATGGTCGCTCACCGATGTGTTGGTGATTGCGGTCCTGATTGTGGTGTGGTCGGGCACCGGACTTGAAATGACGACTCAGCCCGGTCTGTGGTTCTTCGCGTTGTCCGCCATCATGCTGATGATCGCATCAGGCCTCGTGGTCCGCGACTTGCGCGAACCTGAACAGGGTGCTGAGACTTGGGAAGAAAATGGTCGGAGCGATAGGATTTGAACCTACGACCCCCGGTCCCCCAGACCGGTGCGCTAACCGGGCTGCGCCACGCTCCGTACCGAAAATCTGACGCGGGTCACGCCAGCCCGCAATCAGGCGGGACCCGGGTTATAGGCGGGAGCGGCCTGCCCCGCAATCCCGCAAAAGCGTCTTGAACTGTGTTAGCCGCTGGAGGGCTTGCGCACCGCATCAAGGGCAGCCTTCGCGGCGGTGAGCTTGGTGATCAGGCGCGCAGCGATATCGTCAGACAGCACAGGGCTTTGAGCGTGCGTTGCTGGGGCCTCAAATAACGGGGATTCACCGGCTTCATCGACGACGGGTTCGCCGGCGTCAGAGACCGGGGCGAGCGTTGGCCCCTCACCGTGCGCCATCTGTTCGATGAGATGGGCGACTCCATGGTCTTTGACGTATTTCTGCGCGCCTTTGATGGTGAAGCCCTCCTCATACAGAAGATGCTTCAGCCCTAAGATCAGCGATATGTCCTGAGGTCTGTATAATCGCCGTCCGCCCGCACGCTTGACCGGTCGCAGCTGGGAAAACTTGCTCTCCCAGAAACGAAGCACGTGCGCAGGCAGGCCGGTTTCCTTACCCGCCTCGGAAATGGTGCGATATGCGTTGGCTGCCTTGTCGGCCATGCCGGGATCTTAGTCCTTGGACAGCGCCGTATCGATGCGTTCCTTGAGCACCTGGCTGGGCTTGAAAACGAGAACGCGCCGCGGATCGATGGGCACCTCTTCGCCGGTCTTGGGATTGCGACCGACCCGTCCATTCTTATCGCGAAGGACGAAGGACCCAAATGATGAGAGCTTGACCGAATTGCCTTCGACAAGCGTATCAGAAATCATATCAAGCACTGCCTCAACAAGTTGACCGCTCTCCTGGCGTGGAAGCCCGATCTCACGGTGTACTGCGTCGGCAAGGTCGGCGCGCGTCATGGTGTTACTGCTCATAGCCGTCCCCAAATGGATTCACCCAATAATCCCGAGGTTACGTCGCCAAAAGCCCGGTGGTCAACGTTAACCACGCGAAAAAGCTCAATAACGTGTTAAGGCTGCGCCCCAGGTGAAGCCACCGCCTAAGGCTTCCATCAGGACAAGGTCCCCGCGCTTGATCCGGCCGTCCCGGATTGCCGCGTCAAAGGCCAGGGGGATGGAGGCGGCTGAGGTATTGCCATGCTTGGCCACCGTGGAGATGACTTTGTGCTCCGGAATGCCAAGTTTTTTCGATACGCCGAGCAGAATGCGCTGATTGGCTTGGTGGGGAACAAACCAATCGATATCGGCAATATCGATGCCGGCCTGGTCTGCCAGCTCCTTCATCGAGCCAGCGATCTTGTTCACCGCATGGCGGAACACCTGATTGCCCTGCATGCGCAGATGGCCCACGGTTTTCGTCGCCGAAGGCCCTCCATCGACATAGAGCAGGTCGCGAAACCGCCCGTCAGAGCGCAAATGTGTTTTCAGGACCCCCTGGCCGTCTGCCGGGCCCGATTCGGCGGTTAGGACCGCAGCCCCTGCCCCATCACCGAACAGCACGCAGGTCGTTCTGTCGGTCCAGTCCAGAATGCGAGAGAAGGTTTCCGTCCCAATCACCAAGGCGGTTTTCGCCTGCCCGCAGCGAATGAAATTATCGGCGGTCGCCAGGGCGTATAGGAAACCCGAACACACCGCGTGAACGTCAAAGGCCGCGCCGTGGGTGATCCCCAGCTTTTCCTGGATGATGGTTGCGGTTGCAGGAAAGGTCAGATCCGGTGTCGCTGTGGCCACCACGATCAAGTCCACCGCCTCAATGTCTATGCCGGCATTCTTCAGCCCATCGCGTGCAGCGGCCGCGCCAAGATCAGAGGTCAGCTCGCCGTCCGCGGCGATATGGCGTTGCTCAATCCCGGTACGCTCTTTGATCCAGGCGTCACTGGTTTCAACGATGGCTTCCATGCCTGCGTTGGTCAGAATCTTCTCGGGCAGATAGGCACCGATACCAGCAATGCGGGCGTAGAGATCACTCACACTTATCAATCCTTTAGCTGGCCACCCTTAAGAGGCCGCTTCATCGGTTTTTGTATCCAGCTCAGACAGGCGGGCGAGATTGTTTTCAATCTCAGAAAGGAAGCGACTGTCGGCCATTTCAAGGGCAATGCGCAGTGAGGTCGAGAAGCCAACCGCATCGGTCCCCCCATGGCTTTTTACCACAACGCCATTGAGTCCCAGAAATACACCGCCATTGACGCTGCGCGGATCCATCCGGTCTCTCAGCGTGTTGAGGGGCCCCATCGCCAGGAATGCTCCAGCGATCTTGCCCAGAAGCGAGGACGTCATGGCCTCTCTCACCCAACCGCCAACCAGGCGCGCAGTGCCCTCTGCGGTTTTTAGAGCCACATTGCCCGTGAACCCATCGGTCACGACGACATTTGTCGTGGCATTGGAGATATCATTGCCTTCAACAAAGCCGCGATAGTCCATTTCCAGCTCAGCTTCGCGCAATAGCGTGTCGGCATCGCGGATGGTCTGGCTGCCTTTGAGTTCTTCCTGACCCACATTCAAAATCCCAACCGTCGGGCGGGTCTCGCCATGGACGGCGCGATGAAAGGCTTCGCCCAGAACGGCAAACTCGACCAGCTGGGATGGGCTCACTTCAACATTGGCCCCCACGTCGAGGACGGTCGAAAAGCCCTTCGGCGCTGGCCAACTGGCGGCAATAGCAGGGCGATGCACGCCCTTTTTCATCCGCAAGATGACCTTGGAGATTGCCATCAGCGCGCCGGTATTGCCCGCTGAGACAGCAACATGAGCTTCGCCGTCTTTGATCGCGTGGACCGCATTCCACATCGACGAGCCGCGCGACCGCCGAACCGCCTCTGAGGGCTTGGCCGACATATTCACTTCGCTTTCGGTGTGGCGAATCTCGCAAACCGCTGCCAGCCCCTCATGGGCTTCAATGAGCGGTTTCAGCTGCTTTTCATCTCCGTGGAAGAGATACCGGACCGCGCGTTTGCGGCCCTGTAGGAAGCGGGCTGCGCCTTCAATAACAACGCGGGGAGCATCATCTCCCCCCATGG
>JANQMI010000006.1 GCA_028280165.1 Oceanicaulis sp.
ACCTAAGGACCGGCTCGATGAGCGATATTGTTCTCAATGTTGAAGTGCGCGAACGCACTGGCACCGGCGGTGCTCGCGAAACCCGCCGTGAAGGCCGCGTGCCGGGTATCCTGTATGGCGGCAAGCTGGGCCCTGTCGCGATCTCCCTGAAGAACAACGAACTTCAGAAGGCGATCAATTCCGGCCGCTTCCTGGCCAACATGATCACCATCGAGCATGACGGCGAAACCCAGACGGTGTTCACCAAAGATGTTCAGTTTGACCCGGTCATGGACTTCCCGGTCCATGTCGACTTCCAACGTGTGGACGAAGACTCCACCATTGCCGTGGAAGTTCCGGTTCAGTTCGTCAACGAAGACAAGTCGCCGGGCCTGAAGCGCGGCGGTGTGATGAATATTGTGCGCCATGCCATCGAAGTGAATTCGCCGGCCGGCTCCATCCCGTCCTCCATTGAAGTGGACGTGTCGGGTCTGGATATCGGCGACTCGGTGCACATCTCCGCAGTGACGCTGCCGGAAGGCGTAGCGCCGACCATCACCGACCGCGACTTCACCATCGCCACCCTGCAGGGCTCGCGCGCCGTGATCGAAGACGCCGCAGACACCGAAGCCGGTGACGAGGCTGAAGGCGAGGCCGAGGGCGAAACCGCTGAAGGCGACGCTGAAGACTAAGATCGGCGCGCCTTTCGCGCAGATCCTTCGAACAAGGCGGCCGGGCTTGAAGTCTGCGCCGCCTTTTTCGTATCAGGGCCGGATCATCTTAAAGGCGGACGCGCGATGCAGGTCATTGTTGGACTGGGTAATCCCGGATCGAAATATGCCGGCAACCGGCACAATGCGGGCTTCATGGCCGTGGAGGCGATCGCTCAGCACTGGTCTTTCAGCCCCTGGAAGAAGCGCTTTCAAGGTAAAACAGCTGAAGGGGTCATTGAGACCTCGGCAGGCCCCAAAAAAGCCCTCCTGATCAAACCTGAGACCTTCTATAACGAAAGCGGTCGATCAGTCGGCGAGGCTCTGCGCTTTTTTAAACTCGACGCCAGCGCCCTGACCGTCTTCCACGACGAGCTGGATCTGGCACCCGGAAAGTTTCGTTTAAAGACCGGCGGCGGGCATGCAGGCAATAACGGCCTGCGCTCCATCAAGGCGCATCTGGATGGCGACTTCCAGCGCGGCCGCATTGGTATTGGTCATCCGGGCGATAAGAATCGGGTCACTGGCTATGTGCTGTCCGATTTCCCTAAGGCCGATCAGCCCTGGGTGAGTGACCTGCTAGATGCCATCGCACGGTCCGCAGATCTGCTCGTCAATGGTGAGATCGATGCCTTCCAGACACGCGTGACGCATCTGGCCCCAGCACCGGGTTGATTTCCTTGTCTTCCAGGACCGTTGCCCGGTCGTACCTCGCTGCGCGCGGGTGAGCCCTGGCGACGCCTGCGACGTCCAGCCACTCCAGTCTTACACGCGCTCGACTCGTCGTCCCCGCGAAGGCGGGGATCCAGAGCCACCGAACGCTTTACTTGACGATCTCTGGGTTCCCGCCTCCGCGGGAATGACGAAGGAGATATCGAACCCTTCGGGTTCGCAAGGCGAACAGCCGCCCGCAGCGTGAGCGAGCTTGCTCGCGGTAGGCGAGGACCGACTGAGCGGAGGCGAAGGAGAACAGGCGAAGATTCCCCAACAAAAAACCGCCCCCTCCTTCCGGAGAGGGCGGCCTTGTTCAGCCAAATCTTGGTTCGGCTTAGCCTTCAAAGGCGTTGATCAGGGTTCGCAGGTGAGCGCGGTGAGCCCGCGCTTCCCGTGAGCCACCCAGATCCGGCATCCATTCCGGGCCGAGCCAACCTTTGACGTCGTTGATGGACGCCAGAGCCGCTGACCGCGCAACCGGCGGATAAGCCCCGGCATTACCGACAATGCCAATCAGCGTCTGCAGGTAAGCCACCTGAAGATTCTGGCGGTAGGTGTTCGGATTACCCCGGATATCGTCCTCATACACAATCGCTGTGAGGTCAGCCATGTAATCAGAAACCGGGTAGTCATTGCCATAACGGGCCGTGTCGATCATCCGTCCCAAAACATTCGGGTGTGTCAGATGAGCCAGGACCGCACGCTGCTGGGCAAAGGCCCGGGCGTGCAGCGACGGATCTTCGTCCGTGCCACCATGATTCCAACCGCGGCGCTGACGCTGCATGTGGTCAGCAAACGCTTCTTCGACCGAGAACGCATCTGGACCAAACAAAGCGGCTTCAATCACCGCCAGAGCTTGCTCCTGCTTGTCGCGGGGCACCGGGATGAACGGGGTCTCAGCACCGGTCTGACCCACGGCCGCACGGTTGTTATAGATCCCGCCCACATGACGGGACGCCACGTTGGCTGCACCGAAGCGTTGGCCGGAGACGATCAGATAGCTGGTGACCAGCGGCTGATAGGTCTGCCCTTCACGCAGGAAGCGATCCGGCAGGCCGGCGATGGTCTGGTTGGCCATCTCAACGCGGCCCTCAGCCCAGGTCACCGGGTCATCGGACAGGTCGTTGATCATCACACGTGGGTCGATATGACGGCCTGGAGCCCGCATATCGTCAGCGTCATTGCCGAAGAAGTTCTGCGGCTCGGTAGAGCGTTCCAGAATTGCAGGCAGGGCATCGGAATCGGCGGTGTAGCCGTATTCGATTGCCCAGATGTCATAGCCACCTGGCGTGTCTTGGGAATACTGAACGGTGTTGCTCAGATCCGCCGGCAGGTTCAAGGACGGATAATCCATGATCGAGTGGGTCACGGTCGTGCCGTTGGCCAGCTCTTCCAGCGACACATTGGCGGTTGCGCCCATATTGTGCGCCAGGCCCAGCGTGTGGCCAATTTCATGAATGATCAGATAGTGCAGCGACTGCCGGATCAGCTCGTTCTGGGTTTCCAGATCCACACCGGCCACCTGAAGCGCCGCCAGAGCGCCCTGGGTTTCCATCTGAAGATGCTCGGCGAAATTACACATTGCGCCATGCTCATGGTTCAGTGGGAAGGCCGCTTCACCGGTCAACTCTTCGATCATGTCGTCGGGCATCCAGGTCGTAAGGCCAGCCACGTCAAACACATCGGAGAAGCGGATGCGGTTCGTCAGGAAGACATATTCCAACATGATGTCTGCGCCGATGATTTCACCGGTGCGCGGGTTGACGAAGCTTGGGCCGTAGCCGCCAAAAGGTGGCGTCGGCGACGAGGTCCAACGCAGTACATTGTAGCGAATATCGCCAGCGTCCCAGTCTGCATCATCAGGCTGTTGGCGGACTTCGATCGCATTGGAGAAGCCAGCCGCTTCAAATGCGATATTCCAGGTCAGTGCCGCTTCACGGATCGTGTCGCGATACTCAACCGGCGTGGTGTTCTCAATCCACCAGACAATTGGCTCGACCGGATCGGACACGTCAGCATCCGGATCCTGTTTCTCCAGTCGCCACCGGTTGATGAGATCGTTGTAAGGCGTGTAGCCCGGATCGGTCAGATTGGTGACCTGTTCTAGGAAATAACCCACGCGGAAGTCGTCCGCCCGCGGCTCAAAGCCATCATCGGGCATGGCCACGAAGCTGTGCTGGACCTGAACAGCGACCGCACGCGCGTCGGTGATCTCCGGACCGCCGGCATTCCGCGGCGTGCCATTATGGTAGACATATTCCACCAGCACGTCGGTGTTTTCAGGATAGGAGCGAGTTTCCAGGATGCGGGTCAGACCCGACTGAAGGCGACCCATGTTGAACGCCTGAGCGGCGGCCGGACCTTGGGGGCCATTGGGCTTGATCTGATGCAGATCTTCACCCTTCAGCGTGTCACCAATCTCGATGAGATAACGCGCTTCAGTCCCTGCCTCTTCATCGGCTTCGGTTTCAGCAACGATCGAAAGATTGGCCAATGGCGCACGCGTGATATTGGCGTCCGCCGCGCGTGACAGAGCGTTATCAGCATCAAACGCGAACCGCGTGTTGATTTGGCTGATCTCGATATCGCCATAGCGCTTATTGAACTCGAACACCGCATTGTCGCGATATTGTCCACGGAACAAGCCTGCGCGAGGCGCGCCGTTTTCGGCGTAGGTGAAGTAAATCACCTCTTCGCCAAGCTGGCTTTCAGAGATCTCCATATACAGATCGCCATCCTCGGGATCGGTATAGAGGGTGAAAAGGCCTTCCTGGGCCTCAAACTCTTCGACAAAGCTCTCAATGGAGTTGTCGTCTTCCTCTTCATCATCGCTGTCTTGTGCAAATGATGGTGAAGTGACCGCAATGGCGGCCAGCGCCGCAGCGAACCAGCGACTGTTATAGTATAACATCAGGGCAGCTCCCCTCCCAAGTGATGGCGCGTAACCTAGGCTGTTCACTAGTAAAGGTCCAAGGCTCCCGGCGTTACGTTTCTGTAAGCTGACGCTTTCGTGACAGGTTTTCCGCCAGCTGATGCGGAATTGACACTTGGCGACACCGATTATGTTCCTATTATGTTCCGGCATACGCCGAATTGACCCCGACCTTTGCGAGACCATCGCTTACGCTCTGTGGCGCACGCCCTGGCGCACCCGGCTGGATGGGCTGGATGCATGCCGCATGGCAGCGCAGGATCTTGCTAAACACCTGCAGCGCGCCGGCTATCAGATTGATCGCAAACCCCCACTCGAACCCCATGGTGAACTGGCAAGGCCTCGCGACGAGCAGGCAGAGAGCTAGAAGCCCACAGCCACCCCCTTCCGCACACGCCGACTTCGGCCTATACGGGCGCGCTAATCATGCCAGACGAAAAAGGTAACCGGTTATGGGCTTCAAATGCGGAATTGTCGGGCTTCCCAATGTGGGCAAATCCACGCTGTTCAATGCGCTGACCCAGACCGCTGCGGCGCAGGCCGCGAACTATCCTTTCTGCACCATTGAACCCAATGTGGGTGAAGTGGCCGTGCCCGAGGCCCGGCTTGATAAGCTCGCCGATATCGCCCAGTCGGCCAATGTCGTCCCTGCACGCATCAATTTTGTCGATATCGCGGGTCTGGTTGAAGGGGCGAGCAAGGGCGAGGGCCTTGGCAACCAATTCCTGGCCAATATCCGCGAAACCGACGCCGTTCTCTATGTGCTGCGCTGTTTTGAAGATGACGATATTACGCATGTGGCCGGCGAGATCGATCCTCTGGCCGACTTCGAAACGGTGGAAACCGAGCTGATGCTGGCCGATCTGGAAAGTCTGGAAAAGCGTCGAGTCACATTGGAGAAAAAGGCCAAGACCGGTGACAAGGAGGCCAAAGCCACGCTGGCGCTGGTCGATTTGGCCCTGGACCAGCTGCGCGACGGCAAGCCGGCACGCCATGCCGAAGTCCCTGAAGATGCCCAGCGCGAATGGAAGATGCTTCAGCTTCTCACCTCCAAGCCGGTCATGTTCGTGGCTAATGTGGATGAAGACAGCGCGGGCACCGGAAACGAGTTCTCCAAGCAGGTTGAAGCCCGCGCCGCAGAAGAAGGCGCAGTGGCGGTCGTCATCTCGGCAAAAATTGAGTCTGAGCTGGCCCTGCTGGAAGCCGATGAGCGCGCCGAATATCTTGAGGAGCTAGGCCTTGAGGAGCCGGGCCTGAACCGTCTGATCCACGCGGGCTATCAACTGCTGGATCTGCAAACTTACTTCACCGCCGGCCCCAAGGAGGCGCGCGCCTGGACCATCCGCCGCGGCTGGACCGCGCCAAAGGCTGCTGGCGTCATTCATGGCGATTTCGAGCGGGGTTTCATCCGGGCTGAAACCATCGCCTATGACGACTATGTCGCCAATCAGGGGGAAAGCGGTGCGCGCGAAGCGGGCAAGCTGCGCCAAGAAGGCAAGGACTATATTGTCCAGGACGGCGACGTGATGCTGTTCAAGTTCAACGTGTAACCTACATCGCACCAAGGGCGAGTATTTGATCGCTTTGCCTGGATAATCCGCATATCCTGACCTTCAAGTTGCAATTGGAGGTCCAGAAATGCCTGATCAAGTTGTGTTCGTGCACGGCTGGAGTGCCAAGGCCAACTCAATGAATGAGGTCGCGGGCTTTCTGCGCGATCAGGGCTATCGAACGGTCGATCTGTTCCTGGGATCCTATCCGTCGACTGACGATGACGTACAGATCGCCGATGTGGCCCGGCGTATGGAGACGGTTATTCGCGACCGCCAGGCGCTGGGTGCCAGCCATCCAGACAGGATCGACCCCCGCTTTCATGTCGTCATACATTCCACCGGTGCGCTGGTGGTGCGCCAATGGCTCGCTGACCGGCATGAGGCGGGCTTGGGGTCGCCGGTTGATAATTTCCTGATGCTCGCGCCGGCAAATTTTGGCTCTCCACTGGCGAAGACCGGCCGAGGTTTGCTCGGTCGCCTGAAAGTCGGCCTCGGCAACAAGATGCAATCCGGGACTGAGGTCCTTCACGCCCTGGAGCTGGGCTCGCAATTTCAGGAAGACTTGGCCCTGCGCGACCGGCTGTCTGTGTCCCAAACAGACCTGTCTTCGCCCTATGACGTTGGCCAGACACGGCCCTTCGTCATTGTGGGAAGCTTGCAGATCGACGGCACGCAAGTCCTCAATCAAACCGGGTGGGACGGGACCGTCCGAATCGCCAGCTCACACCTTGACCCTCAAGGCGTGAGTGTTGATTTCTCCGACGATGGGGCCACGCCGCGTCTGCGCAAATGGCATAGGCGGGGCCGTCAGCGGACCGCATTTGCCGTGTTACCGGACAGAGATCATCTCAGCATTCTACGCCCCAGCAAGGGCGATGCGGTCGACGGGCCTTATAAGGACCGGCTGGGCAGGCTCATCAAGGACGCGCTCGCAGTCCGGGATGAGACCGCCTATGAGGCGCTCACGCAGCGTTGGGCCGATGAGGTCAATGACGAAACCCGGTGGTTGGCCTCAAACTCCAAGGAGGCCCGCCTCAAACGCAGAGAAATATTCGGCAAGGTCAGGGCGAGGCGTATTCCGACCGAGCGCTTCCACGAGCATTATCAGGTCGTCGTGAATGTGAGTGACGCGGAAGGCCATCCGGTCGATGAGTTTGGTATTTGGTTGAGCGCTCCTGGCGACAAGCGCCGGCGGCGTCGAGGATCTCCCCTGGCCGACGATGAGCTGGAAGCCCACCTTAAGGTGCTTCGTAGTGTTCATGTGAATGCGCGATCGCCCAGCCGGCGCGTGCTGCACCTTGATCGCTATAAGCTCATGGGCCCGGACGGGTATTTCAAAACCAATGTGGTTGGATCCACTTTGATGGCTGCCATCTCAGCCCCGGCGATCGGAGACAATGTCAGCTTCGGGCACGCAGACGACGGCACCACCGCACCCATCGGATTGCGCACCTCCCAACGGGGGTCAGAACTCAGTGAAGACGACGAAACACGCTTCCTGCGCCGATACGCAACACACTTCATCGACGTAAAACTGCCGCGCGTGGTCAATCCCGATGTGTTCCGGCTACAGACTTATAAAGGCCGCTAGCCCCACCTGATCCAAACCACGATCCGGATTTGCGCGTTGGCGATCAAGCGCGTAAACCCCGCGCCATGAATTACCGCCACGCCTTTCATGCTGGAAACTTCGCCGACGTGCTCAAGCACGCCGTGCTCGCCCTGTGCTTTGAACACCTGAAAGCCAAGCCCAAACCGTTTCGCTATATCGACACCCATGCGGGGATTGGCCAATACGACCTGACACGTGATGAAGCGCGCCGCAGCCCGGAGTTTGAGGATGGCATTGCACGGGTACTGACCGCTGATGCGCCGGACGATGTCGCGCCGATATTGAAACCCCTGCTCGATGCTGTGACAGCCTGCAATGATGGCAAGGCGCTGACCGCCTATCCAGGCTCGCCACACGTGGCCGCTACGCTTTTACGCCCCACCGATCGCATTCAGCTTTGCGAGCTTCACCCTGAAGACGCCAAAACGCTGGACCAGCGCTATGCCAAGGACGCGCGGGTGAAGGTCGAAGCCCGCGACGGCTATAAGGCCCTCAAAAGCCTGCTGCCACCGGTGGAAAAGCGTGGCCTGGTGTTAGTCGACCCACCGTTTGAGCATCGCGACGAGATGGCCTTCATGGCTGAAGCGGCCATGACCGGCATCAATCGCTGGCCCACCGGCACCTTCATCTTCTGGCGCCCGCTAAAAGACCTGTGGGCGCAGGAGCGTTTTGACGTGGGTTTGGCCGAATGGCTGATCGCTGAAAAGCAGATCGAGCCAGAGAAAATCCTGCGCGCCGACCTGTGGGTACGGGAGCTGGAAACCGAAGGTAAGCTCGCCGGAGCTGGCGTTGTCGTGGTCAATCCGCCCTATAAGCTGGAGCACCAGCTGGTCACGCTGCTGCCATGGCTGTGCGAGGTCCTGAAACAGGGTGACGGCGCTGGCTGGCGCGTGGACGGCGGCATCGCCGAAGACAGCCTGCTGGTGGATGAGTTTTAAAGCGATTGATTGTGCGCGCCCTCTTGCCTCTTCCCGGCTTTCGCCGGGAATGAGGTAAGGAAGAAATCAAGACGCCTCTCCCACTCCAAACAGCTGACCGCGTTCAGTCCACAGCACAGCGGCCAGCGACAACGCGCCGAGCAGGACAAAGCCTCCGACCAGCGGGACCACGGTGTGA
>JANQMI010000069.1 GCA_028280165.1 Oceanicaulis sp.
ACATGGCCTTTTGGGTTCGCCTGACCGCCCCCAAGTGAAGCATCGCACGTGCGCAGGGGAAGACGCAGCAGACCCAGGGCGGCGGGCAGAAATTGGCCCTGGATCTGAACAAAGCTGCGGCCCGTGAAGCCGGCCGCCAGATCCGCCTGCGCGGGATTGGGGGCGTTGTGGCCATCGATTTTCTGCCCCTGAAAAAGCGCCAGGATCAAAACGCGCTGGACCAGGCGGTGCGCGGTGCGTTCAAGCGCGATCCGGCCAAAATCGACATTGCCCCGCCCTCGCGTTTCGCCATCGTGGAACTGGCGCGCCAGCGTCTGTCCAGAGCGCTCCATGAGCTGTGCTGGGAGCGCTTCGGTGTGCAAACCGTTGAGACCTGCGCGTTGGCTGCGCTGCGCCGTTTGGAGGCTGAGGGGCGCTCCAATCGTGCGGCCCGCCTGCAAGTGCGGTGTGGCGCAGACGTCTTTGACTGGCTGGAGGCGGACACCATCGGGTGGCGTCAGGCCATGAAGCAGCGCCTCGGCGACCGCTTTGTGTTGGAGCCGGCAGAGGGTTTGAGCCCGCGCGCCTTTGATGTAAGGCCGACCTAGACAAGAATTCATGGGCCGATGTCCTCTGCCTGCATGGCAAGGGCAGCGCCCTCTAACTGTGAGCCCAGAGCGACCAAACCTTTGATGACCCAAGCCAAACCACGCCCCCCGTGCCCGATCTGTGGCAAACCCAATGTGAAGGCGTTCCGCCCCTTCTGCTCGGCCAAGTGCGCTGATGTGGATCTGGGAAAGTGGTTTTCCAATGCCTATGTCGTTCCCGGCGAGCCGGTGAGTACCAGTGATCTGGACGCAGACGATTCCTAAGGCCTACGGGCGGCTTAAGGGGTGGTGGCGGCCCGTCTGACGCGGATCGGTAGCGCTTCGTTAAGTCTGATTCAGTGAAGCTTTGCGCTGATTTTTTTGATCGGTGCATTGCCATGAGCCTATTGCCTACTGTTGTCGCGGCCCTTCTACCGGCTGTCGCGTCCGCGCCGTCCGCAGCGTCCTATGACACCGCGGATCAGGCGTCGTCCTCTGAACGCCCCCAGGTCAGCCTGAGCGGTCAGGCCTTTTTCGATGCCGCCTGGCTGGACGGTCTGGTGGCTAAGAATACCGACGCTCAAGAAAGCGATGTGCGGCTTGCCGAGCTTGTGCTCAAGGCTGAGTTTGGCCCCTTCACCGCCGCTGCCGGCTACGACTTTTCCGGCGATGGAGAGTGGCGTGATTTCGGCCTGGTCTGGGCGGGCAATAAGCGCTGGGTTTCGGTTGGGCAATTCAAGGAGCCGGCATCCCTCGACAAGCTCACCGTCCAAGGACAAGGGCTGTTTAACGAGGCTGCATCGCTAACCTCGGCCTTTGGACTGACGCGGCGCTTGGGCGTCCAGGCCGGCAGCTACGGCTATCGCTGGTCGCTGACGGGAGCCGCCTTTACCGGATCAATGGATGGCACTGATACCCAGGGCCGGGGCCCTGGCCAATCCGGTATTGGGGCCCGCCTGACGGCAAACTGGGAAACCGAGGCCGGTCGCGTCCATGTTGGGGCCTATGGCCGGACGATCGATTATGACGGGTCCGGGGTTTTTGCGGCGTCGAGCCCGAATACCAAATTGGGTGGCAAAACCCTCTATTTGGACCTGACCGGTGCCAATGCTGCGGACAGTTCGGTCCTGAGCGGGCTTGAAGCGGCCTGGAGCCGTCCGGGCTTTTACGTGTCCGGTGAAGTGGCCCGCATGAGCTTTGATCTGCCCACCGGCGATGAAAGCGCAACCGGGGCCTATATCCAGGCCAGCTGGGCGATCACGGGCGAAAGCCGCGATTATTCAGCCAAGAAGGGCCGCTTCTCGGGGCTTATGCCCACCCGTCCGGTGAGCGAAGGCGGGATCGGAGCTCTGGAAATCAATGCGCGGGTCGACCGGCTGGATTTTGAAAACTTCAATCGCGGACGGGCCACGGCCTACTCGATCGGTGTGTCCTGGACCCCGGTGGAAGATGTGCGCGTTTCGGCGAATTTCACCGCTGAACGCGGCTCAGGCTATGCCGATGGCAAGGATAGCGATGTCTTGATGGTGCGGCTGCAGGCAGGGTTTTAGACCGGCCTGTCTTTGCGCACTCCGGCAGCCTCAAAACCGTAATTAAGCCTTGCCGGTGCGTTTTTTCGAAACGCTGCGTCATACCGGATGGAACCCCCACCAGCGCCGCACTGTCAGAGTGCTGGCGCTATTGGTGTATATATTGCGGTGAGAACTGAGCGCAGAGCGAGATGACGGCTGAGAAATCTGAAAGCGGGCAGACGGATGCGCGGATGCTGGAGCAGCTCGATGCTCGATTTCGCGCGCCGCTGGCCAGCTTTTTCCTAAAACGCATCGCGCCTGGCGAAGATGTGGATGATCTGGTCCAGGAAGTCTTCATGCGCCTGACCCGCGCCAATCTCACCGCCGTTGATCGCGTTGATGGCTATATTTTCACCACGGCCGCCAATGTCTTGCGCGACCGTTTCCGGCGCACCTCGGTGCGGGGCGGCCGCGCGCATGACAGTTATGACGAGGGGCTGCACGGGACGCAGGACGAAATCTCGCCCGAGCGCGTCTTGCTGGGCAAAGCGCAGTTGCAGCGTGTGATTGCAGCGTTGGAGGATCTTCCCGCCAAAACGCGACGGATATTCCTGATGCGAAGGTTTGACGGCATGCGCCATTCTGAAATAGCCAAGATCGAGCGATTGTCGGAAAGCGGTGTGCGCAAGCATGTCATGAAGGCGGTGGCCTTTCTCGCCGAGCGCATGGGAGATCCCAAATGAGCCCTGCGATCCACGAGGGCGGCCCCGGCCAGACCCCGGACACGCCACTGGAGGCGGCGGCCTACTGGTTTGACCTGTTTGACAGCGACGAGGCCACCGAGGCCGACCGGGCGGCATTCGCGCTATGGATCAACGCCGATCCCAGCCATCGCGACGCCTGGGCGCGGGTCAAGCTGGCGTGGGAAGGGGCCGGTGCGGTCAAGGCCGATCCGCAAGTCATCGCCCTGCGCGAACGCGCGGACGCGGAGCGTGTGCGCGATCGCCGGCTGGCCTGGAGTGCGGGCCTGGCGGGGGTGGCCGCGAGCCTGATCCTGGCCTTCGGCGTGGGCTCGCTCTGGTTCGGCTCATATCCATCCGCGCCTGAGGCCGGACTAGACGTCGCGAATATGGCGTCTGCAGCCGAGCAGCGGTTTGAGACCGCCATTGGCGAGCGCTCGACCATGACGCTGGATGATGGGTCGATCGTGACCTTGAACACCGCCACGACTGTGACCGTCGCCTATGAAGAGGCCCAGCGTTTCGTGCGCCTGGACGCCGGCCAGGCCATTTTCGACGTTGCCCACGATCCCGATCGCCCCTTCACGGTCGAAGCGGGCGGCCAATGGATCACCGCGCTGGGCACCGCCTTCGATGTGCGGGTCGACGCCGTGGACGGGGTGCAGGTCTCCATGATTGAGGGCGATGTCGAAATTGTCCCTGCTGAACCCCTGGCGGGGTTTGATCCGGCCGATACAGAGGGGCGCGACCCCGGGGCAGATCCCGCGCCGTCCCGGCCAGCCGTTCGGCTGGGGGCGGGCGAGCAGATGATCGCCGAAGCTGACTCTGAGCCGGAAATCACCACCGCCAATCTGGCCCAGATCACCAGCTGGCGCGAAGGCCGTTTAATCTTTGAAGATGAGCCGCTCCTCTCTGCGGTCGCCGAAGTGAACCGCTACTCCCGGGTCGAAATTGTCCTGGCCTCGCCGGACCTGAATGATTTGCGGGTCAGCGGGGTGTTTGATGCGGGCCGCAGTACCGGTTTTGCCGAAGTGGTGGCGTCTTTCTACGGCCTGGAGATGGCGCTTGAGGGCGGCGAGCGCACCCAGCTGGTGTTGCGCCGGTGACACAGGCCGGGCCCGTGCCGGACATATCTTCCGCGCTCTGAGTGTCACTTTCGCGACCGGCTGCGTTCTACCGGGGGAAAGCCGAGACATCTCGTCCGGCTGAGCCATTAAAGGCTTGGGGAGAACTAACTATGCGTTCTGGTAAACTGTCTGTGCGTCACACCCTGCTCACCGGCGTCGCCGCCTCGGTGCTGGCCCTGTCCACCGCCGCCGCCCAGGCGGATGGACAAAGCTATGATATCGAAGCCCAGGCCCTGGGCCCGGCGCTCCAGGCCTATGCCCTGCAAAGCGGCCGCGAGGTCTTCTTCTCACCCGCCCTGGTCGACGGCCATGACACCGCCGGCCTGAACGGCACCTATTCCGACGACGCAGCCCTTACCGCGCTGCTCCAGAATGCCGGGCTGAGCTTCGCGGTGACAGCCTCCAACGCGATCTTGATTGTCGACAATGCCGCTGAGGCCGAGGACCGCGAAGACGCCGGCGCGGCGTCCGGGACGTACCGCACGGCGGCGTTGGCGGGCGCGGGGGCGCGCAGCGCGCGGCAGCCGGTGGAGGATGTTGCGGAGACGGATGAGGAGGAAGAGGACGATGAGCGTCAGCGCGATACCATTACCGTTACCGGCACCGCCATTCGTGGCGTTGTCCCAGCCTCTTCACCTGTACAGGTGTTTACTTCCGAAGATATACTGGAGACAGGGTCAGTAACACTTGATCAGTTCTTCGGTTCACTTTCGACAAATGTTAATTCGGTCACTTCGACAGCCGCGGGCGTTACGAATGATAACCGGAGCGGCGCAAACTCGATCGATCTACGGGGTTTGGGCCCGGGTACCACATTGGTGCTCATCAATGGTCGACGGATGGTTGCCCCAGGTGGGGTGTCGCCGGACATTTCACTCATTCCGCTGTCGTCGATCGACCGAGTTGAAATCCTCACTGACGGAGCGTCGGCCCTTTATGGTTCGGACGCTATCGGAGGTGTCGTGAATGTCATTTTGAAAGAATACTATAGAGGGATTGAAGCTGGGATCTCTTATGGCGGAGTGACAGATGGCAGTCACAGGCAGTTCAACGCCGACTTAGGTGGATCCATAACCTGGACGGGTGGTGGTGCAACAGCATCTTATAGCTTCTTCGATCAGGAGCCTTTGCTGGCCGAAGATCGCGAATTTGTTCAAACCGAGTCGCCCTACCACCTTATGCCTAGTGAGGAGCGACATGGTCTCTATGCAAGCTTATATCAGTCGCTTGGCGATCGTCTGGAGTTGAGTTCGGATATTTTATACTCGACGCGAGATTACAGGCTTCTGAGCACGGTAATTTTTCGAGATCGGATTGAAGACCGGCAATTGGAGCGCGAGGAGCTGAACGTAAATGCCAGTGCAACTTACTCGCTCACACCAGATCATACGTTGGAGCTATTCGGCTCACTTTCGGACTCAAATAGGGAATCTGAGACCACTCGATTTAACCGGACTTCCGGCAACATAATCTCCCAATCACCCGCCCCAGCGATATTTGCTGGAGATCATTGGGAAGTTGGCGCGACTGTTGACGGCCCATTGCTGCGAACACCAGCGGGCACGTCTCGATACTCCTTTGGTGTCGGCTATGTCGAGGAAGCTACGGAATCAATCTCAAGTGCTGGAGAAAGCCGCGGTTTGTCGCGTGATCAAAGCTACCTTTTCGGAGAAGTATTTGTTCCGCTTATCTCTGAAGCTCAGAATGTGGGGGGTATAGACCGACTTGAGTTTACCGCATCAGCACGTGTGACGGAGTATTCCGACTTTGGAACACGCTCGGTGCCGAGGGTTGGCCTGCTTTGGTCGCCGTTTGAAGGCTTAGCTTTGAGGGGTACTTACTCCGAGGCGTTTCGTGCGCCTGGTCTTGCCCAACTTGTGCCTGGCCCAACGACCGGGTACAGCATTTTTCCGCTTGCGCTATTTGGTATTCCAGATCCGTTTTCCAGTGACAATTCGAGCGTCATCCTGCTCTCGTCGTCCAATAGCAACTCCGGATTGGGGCCGGAAACCTCAGAATCCTTCACGATTGG
Source organism: Oceanicaulis sp. (assembly GCA_028280165.1). Classification (GTDB taxonomy): domain Bacteria; phylum Pseudomonadota; class Alphaproteobacteria; order Caulobacterales; family Maricaulaceae; genus Oceanicaulis. The sequence goes on from JANQMI010000069.1 coordinate 5,977, forward strand.
CTTTGACGTTGACGACGTTGGAATTGAAGGCTTGTCCCTTTCGGGAACATATTTTCGCATCGACTATGTGGACCGGATCGGCTTGCCAGCTGGCCCTGGAGGGTTCGCGCCCCTTTTCTTTCCGGAAACATACGCTTCCATCATTACCAACCCGGCTACTCCAGAAAGTGTCGCCGAGCTGAGCGAGAACGCAACTGCCGAGGCTCTGTTCAATGCGGTTGGGGTCGATCCGACGGACTTGGACGCGCTGATCGCTATAACAACCGTCACGATTGATAACCGCATATCGAATATAGCTTCATCCACGGTTGAAGGTTTTGATTTGGAGGTCGACTTCAATCGAGAGACCGAACTGGGGCTGCTTCAAGCGGGCGCAAGTTTTGCGTTCTTGTTTGAATCCACAATTAGGCTCGACGAGGTGAGCCCTCTGATTGATGAGCTCAACCGCCCAACACAACCGATTGATTTCAAGTTCAACGCCTTTGTTGGGCTGTCGCGCGGTCAGCTAGATGGCCGTATGCGAGTAAACTATACGGATAGTTATTCGGATCCATTTCAAGCTGTGGAGGTGCCGGTCGACAGCTGGACGACCCTGGATGCAAATTTGACTTACAGTTTCACCGAGCGTGCTTCTCCTTTCCTAAGTGGAAGTAGTGTTGGGCTCTCCGTTCAGAATCTGCTGGATCAGGACCCACCCACTTTGGGCATTTCGAACCCAAACCCGGGTCAACAGGGTCTCATTTTGGGTGCGGGCTTCGATCCAGTTAATGCCAGCCCACTGGGTCGTTTCGTTCGCCTTTCGCTTCGAAAAGCGTTCTAGCTAGGTTTGCAGGCGTCGTGGCTGACGCCTGCTTCCATTCTCCCTGGCAGCACATCGGGCAATCGAAGATGAGCGGAAATCCCACATTTGTATTGATAGTCTTAGCGGCGATCACCTTAGGCGGGTGCGCGGCTACCGCGCCAGAATCTCACCTTTGGGAACGCGCGCCCGAATTGCAGGTGCTAGATTCAGAAGACGACGAAGGACGTGTTCAAGAGCATCAAAGACCCTACACAATTGATGACGTTTTGTCGTTGCAGCGATTGGGTCAGGCGCTGGAACACGATGGGTTTTTCACTTGGGAACAGGGAGTCGCCTATGGGGATGCTGGCTCATACGGCGCGGGTGTAATCGGCGCGTGGAGTGAAACGGGGTATCGGCTCCATTTCGTTGATACGGCTGACGGCAACATTCAACCGGCAGAGCTTTTCGAAGCCGAACCCGGCAATAGCTATAAGCTCTTATCCATGTCTCCAAGCGGGCGCTTCGTGCTTTACTATCGGTTCGATAGTGAAGCTGTCATCATCGGTGCTTTCGACAGGCTTGATGATGTCGTACGAGAATTTGATCAGACACCACTCGTAGAACATCGCTACGGCGTTGAGGCGGTATGGATATCTGAAACAGAGTTTGCGTTTGCAGCCCATGGTGAGGGCGAGTTACCGGTGTTGCTGGCAAGACCGGCAAGCCTTGAGCGCTTGGTGGAGCACTCCGATCGCACGTGGGGCGGTGGTATCGGAGTTTCTGTGTCGACAACGCCTGCGGTGGACCGCGGCCGGTCAGCTGGTCGGAGTTGGCTCAATGGCGGACTGTATCGAGCCAACGCTGAGACTGGAGTCGCTCAAAGGGTCGGTGACGGGCAGTTTCGGAGCCTTAAGCTGTCTGCCAATGGCCGGTATCTAGCGGGCTTGCGTCAGGCGCGGCTGCCGCACTCCGGAAGTCGGGATTCAGGTGATTGGATTCGGACCCACTCTGAACTCACAGTTTTTGACCTGACATCTGATCTAGGTCCGTTCATCCCCCTTGAGGGAAAGAATACTTTCATCGAATCCGTGACCTGGTCGCCGACGGGGCATTTACTTGCGGCCTTTGCTTGGGATGAGGACAGCGGAGTGAGAGCCGGACGCTTCCACGTCGTCGATGCCTCGGACGGGCATGTCGCTGAGTATTTTCATGGTGGGCTTGATCTAGTCTCAGAAAGAGAGAGAGGCTTTTTTCAGAAGCCGGAGCGCGCAATCCCGACGCAACAAGGATTATTGGTGTTTGCTCGTGAACATGACGGCGCTGATGCAAGGTTCACATATCGGGACATCACAGCACCGAATCGGAGCGATTTTCCAGGCAAGGGGGACTGGATCCTGCTTAGCTCGGAAGGCCACTCGAGAAACCTCACCTCAGAATTTGATAGCGTCTCCCCAATACCTGTTTTTGCGGATGACGCATCGATCACAGTTCTCGCCGATGGGAATGTTTGGCGTATTGGTTTGGACGGTTCTCGGCAAAGCTTGACTTCGCAAATTGAGGCGCCGATGGCACACATTCCAGCAGTGAGGTTTTCTCCGGTTCAAAGATCGCTTGATCCAGAGCCTAGCTTCTTCACGCGCACTGCTGAGGGGCGATCGTCGGTACTCTTGAACTTAGATCAAGGAGAGGTCTTTGAGCTGGCTTGGCCGGATGCGGACTATCGCCTGCTGGCTTCGTCTCAGACCGCGCGGACCGTGCTCTTTGGAGACCAAGGTGACAATGGACTACGTCTGGTTCTCGCCCACCCAGAACAAGCGCCCATCACGCTTGTATCGATGAACGATTTCCTAGCGGAGATCGAGCGGCCACCGATGGAGTATCTCGAGTACGAAGTTCAAGCCGAAGATGGATCAATCCAGGCAGTCGACGGCTGCATGATGCTCCCTGCCGCCTTCGAACCAGGGCGCAGATATCCCGTTATTGTTGAAGTCTACCCGTCGCTAGGAGGAAGTTGTCCGCCACCGCTAGGCCGAAATTTAGATCCATATTCATTGCACCTGCTTGCCGCTGAAGGATACATCGTCTTTCGGGCGGATACCGATCGCGGTGTGATAAGGACGAATCAAGGGCCGTTAAGTGGAATGCCAGAGGCAGTCCTTCGAGGCGTCGAGGCGCTGATCGAGCAGGGATACGCGGACCCAAATCGGATTGGGTTGCTCGGAGGCAGTCAGGGAGGCTTCTCTTCACTCTATATCGCCAGTCAAACTGACATCTTCGATGCTGTGGTATCGTTGAATGGGTGGTCTGACATGTACAGCCACTATTTCTCATCGACTTATCTGCAGGATTTCTACACGGAGCAGTATCCAATGGAGGCCGCAGTTACACGGTATGAATCTGAGGTGGGCACTGATTTTTCCATGGGGGTAAGCCCGTTCGAGGACCCGCAGAAATACATTCAGAACAGCCCTCTGTTGAACGCTCCGCAAATACATGAGCCAGTACTACTCATCCATTCGGATCGTGATGTGTTTCCAATCTCCCAATACCAAATGATGTATACGGCGCTCCATCGCCTAGATCGTCCTGCCCGGTTAGTGAGATATTGGGGGGAAGGGCACGCGCCTTCGAGCCCCGGTAATCTCAGGCACATGTGGACCGAAATTCTCGACTGGTATGACACCCATCTGGGCTCAGACGCCCAAGCTGAAGAGCCGAGGTTTGAGCCGTGAGTTTGATGAAGGCCAACGGCAGAATCAGGATGTCGCTTTAGTCATCCTACCAATTCAGTCGTTGGCCTTTCATACCCCAATCCCCCAACTCCCACACCGAAGTTATCCACCCCTGGCCCCTACGCGCGTATACTCACCGTTCGAGCGTTGGCCCTGTCGGTGCCTGCGGCCTGGCGAGGCCCGCTCCGACGGCTGATAGTGATAAGCGTGGTAAGAGCCAAAATGGCGGTGGTGAGAGGAGTCCGCTGGCGCGAGAAGCGCGTGGGATGTGACCTCAGGAGACGAGGCCACACCCCAAACCCTACCGCCGCACACTCACCCGCGCGTAAATCACCCGGCCGCGGGCGTCGTGGACTTTCGTGTCATAGCCGAGCGGGGTGGCCACGAAAGGCGCGGCTTCGTCGGTGAGGTTGAGGGCCCCGACGGTGACGCCGAAATCCTGGCCGAGGGGGGTGCCGGTCCAGCCCGCTTGCAGGTCCAGCACGGTCCAGGCGTCGATCTGCGCGCCGGCGTTCTGGTCATCGTCATAGGCGCTGATATGGCGGGCCTGGGCGCGGGCGGTCCAAGCCCCTTGAGTCCAGTCCAGATAGGCCGTGGCGCGCAGGTCGGGCAGGGACCGGGCGAAATTGGTGAAATTGCGCTGGCCGACGGCATCGATCTGGGTGTTCAGCACCGGGTCAATCAGTGTGAATTCATCGATATAGACCGCGTCGAGCCCGCCACTGATCGCGCCAAAGCCGGTTTGAACCGGCGCGCGGGCGATGGACAGGTCCACGCCCTGGGCTTCCACCGAGGGCGCATTGACGAAATTGGCGCGCACCAGGATCACATCGCCGGCAAGCGTTGTATCCACGCGCGGATCGTTGAAAATCCCATCATCGGCAAAGTCGGCGGCCAGGATCGCGTTGGCGCTTTCCTCCACGATCAGATCTTCCACCTCGGTGCGCCACAGATCGGCGCGCAGCGACCAGGTTTCGGTGGCGAAGTCGGCGGACAGGGTGAAGGTGTCAGCCGTTTCCGGATCCAGATCGAGCGAGCCGGTCGTGCGCACCGGGCGGAACAGGT